>CAVJGI010000006.1:0-40101 GCA_963649145.1 Ruminococcus bicirculans (ex Wegman et al. 2014)
GGGATAACTCCATTTTCCAGCCCATATTCGCTTGTTTTTCGCTAAGTTGCAAGAGAACCCCCGCCTTCGCTGCATGAAAGCGGGGGTTC
This sequence comes from Ruminococcus bicirculans (ex Wegman et al. 2014), assembly GCA_963649145.1. Lineage (GTDB taxonomy): Bacteria > Bacillota > Clostridia > Oscillospirales > Oscillospiraceae > SVKR01. The sequence continues at coordinate 90 of CAVJGI010000006.1, forward strand.
TTTGACGGGCTGAAACGCAAATGAGAGACCGCCTCTGGCGGTCTCTCATTTGCGTTTTTCACTTGTCTATCCCGTAGCCGAAGTTGCGGAGCATCGCGTCGGAGTCGCGCCAGTTTTCCTTTACCTTGACCCACGTCTGGAGATAGACCTTCGTTCCCATAAAGCGCTCGATGTCGCGGCGGGCGGACTCGCCGATCTTTTTCAGCATCGCGCCGCCCTTGCCGATGATGATCCCCTTGTGGCTCGCCTTTTCGCAGAAGATCGTGACGTCGAGGTCGATGATGCCGTCGTCGCGCTCTGTAAAGCGCGTGACCTCCACGGCGGTGCCGTGGGGGATCTCCTTATCGAGGCAGCGCAGCAGCTTTTCGCGCACGAGCTCGGCACAGACCTGACGGTCCGGCTGGTCGGTGTCCATGTCCTCCGGGAAAAGCGCGGGACCGGGCTTTGCATAGCGCTCCATCTCGCGCAGGAGCCCCTCCGTGCCGTCCTTGCGCATCGCGGAGATGGGCAGCACGGCGTCGAACTGGAACGCGGCGGAATACGCCGCGATGACGGCGAGGAGCGTCTCCTTTTCCACGGTGTCGATCTTGTTGATGACAAGGATGCAGGGACAGCCGCTCGCGCGGATGCCGGCGAGCAGCTCGGCCTCCTGCGCGCCGACGTTCGCGATCGGCTCCACTACGAGCAGCACGAGGTCCACGTCCGGGATGCTCTCGCGCACGACGTTCACCATATAGTCGCCGAGGCGCGTGCGCGCTTTGTGGAAGCCCGGCGTGTCCATAATGACGAGCTGGCAGCCGTTGCGGTTCACGATGGCGGTGATGCGGTTGCGCGTCGTCTGCGGCTTGCTGGAGACGATGGCGATCTTTTCGCCGAGCAGCGCGTTCGTGAGCGTGCTCTTGCCGACGTTCGGTCGGCCACAGATCGTGATCATGGCGGTTTTCTCGATGTTCATTTCAGGTGATCCTCAATTCTTTTGTTTTTCCGGGGCTTGAACGCTTGACCCGGAGCTGTGGTATTTCCATTTCTGCGGCAGCAGCGCCTGAAGCCCGGCAGTGAGCCACTCGCAGAGTTGGGCGAGCACGCCGGAGCCGACGAGATTCAGCAGCACGGCAAGCGGCAGGAGCAGCTGGCGGCGCACGCCGTCCGGCACGGCGGCGGCAAGGCGCGGATAGAGCAGCCGGTCCGTGATATAGCTCAGCAGATACATCGGCAGCGAAAGCGCCGCGATGCGGCGGACGATCCACTGCCATGCGCGCGGCGCGCGGGCGTCGTCGGAGCGCATCAGGAGCGAGAACAGGCAGAGCGACTCCACGAAAACGCCCGGTCCCCCGCGGGAAACGAGCGCCGTGATGACCATCGGCTCGCCGGGATAGAGCCAGCGCTGGACCGCGGCGTGGACCGCGGCGATGCCGAGCCAGCCGAGCCAGAGCCAGCAGCTCCGGCAGCGCAGCGGCTTTTCGCGCAGGTACGCGCCGAGGATATAGTAAGCGACGGGGTAAAAGTTCGTCCACCATGCCGGGAGAATATGGTAGACGCTGTTCGTGACAAGCGGGAGCGAGGTGATCGCGAAAAGCGAGACGGTGAGCGCGGTTTTACCGCGCGGTGGCAGGGCGGAAAATCCCGCGTTCAGCAGCGGCTGGAGCAGGAAAAGCCCGATGTACATCTCGATATACCAGCTATAAGGCGCGGCGGAAAACTCCAGAATGCGCCGCAGTGCGCCGAGGAAGACGATCTCCTCCCCCAGATAAAAGCGCCGGAACACGAGACAGCCCGCCGAGCAGACCAGATAAGTCAGCAGCACAGGGAGAAGCCGCAGGTAATAGCGTGGGCTCCACGTCTGGTGGCAGCAGAGCCAGCCGCTCAGCATCAGAAACATCGGCACCGCGGTCAGAAATGCCATGCGCAGCGCCGTCGACGCGATCATCACGCCGCCCGCGACGGGCAGCTCATAAAAGCCGCTGTTTAGGTAAAAATGGACGCTCAGCACCCCCACCGCGGCTGCGGCGCGCACGGCGTCCGGTCCGAAGGAGCGCTTCATAGTCCAAGCGCCTCCATGATGACCTCCTCGCGCGCCCTCATCCGGCGCTTGCGCTCGCCCTCGTCAAGGTGGTCGTAGCCGAGGAGGTGGAGCACGGAGTGGACGGTCAGGTAGCTGAGCTCGCGGGCGTAGCTGTGGCCGTACTCCTCCGCCTGCCGCGCGCAGCGCTCCAGCGAGAGCACCATGTCGCCGAGCAGCAGCTTGTCCGCGTCGTAGTCGCGCTCGCAGACGCCGGGGTCAAATTCGCCCTCGGTCAGCTCGTTCATCGGAAAGCTCAGCACGTCCGTCGGCGCGTCCACGCCGCGCTGGGCAAGGTTGATGGCGTGGATGCCGGCGTCGTCCGTCAGCATCACGTTGATGATGCAGTCGTCCGCGACGCCCTGCGCCTTCAGCGCCGCCTTTGCCGCGCGGCGGACGAGCGCGGCGGACTCCGGGAAGCCGAGGCTCCGCTTCTCGCGGTAAACGGTGATGGTGTGCATTCCCGTCACTTCCTTTTCGTGTAGGTAAAGCGCTTCGGTGCGGGCTTCGGCGCCTTTTCCGCGCGCTGGGCGTTTTTCTCATACGCCTCGATGATGCGCTGGACGAGCACGTGGCGCACGACGTCCGCGCTCGTCAGGCGGCAGATGGCGATGTCCTCGATGCCGTCGAGCACGCGCATCGCCTCCTTCAGACCGCTCGGCTTGTCGCCGGGGAGGTCGATCTGCGTGATGTCGCCCGTGATGACCATTTTTGAGCCGAAGCCCATGCGGGTCAGGAACATCTTCATCTGCTCGCGGCTCGTGTTCTGCGCCTCGTCGAGGATGATGAAGCTGTCGTCGAGCGTGCGGCCGCGCATATAGGCGAGCGGCGCGACCTCGATGTTGCCGCGTTCGAGATATTTGTTATAGGTCTCCGCGCCGAACATGTCGAAAAGCGCGTCGTAGAGCGGGCGGAGATAGGGGTCCACCTTGCTCTGCATGTCGCCGGGCAGAAAGCCGAGGCGCTCGCCCGCCTCGACCGCGGGGCGGGTCAGGATGATGCGGTTGACCTCCTTGGCGCGGAACGCCGCGACCGCGGCGGCGACGGCGAGATAAGTCTTGCCCGTTCCCGCGGGACCGACGCCGAGGGTGATGGTGTTTTTGCGGATCGCCTTGCAGTATTCCTGCTGGCCGAGCGTTTTTGCCTTGACCGGCTTGCCCTTCGCCGTCACGCAGACGACATCCTCGGCGAGCGAGCCGATCACGCTCTCGCGCCCGTCGCGGACGAGGGAGAGCACGTAGCGCACCTTCTGGTCGTCGATCGTCTCGCCCTTCGCGGCGAGCGCCAGCAGGCCGTTCACCGCCTTTTCCGCCAGAATGACGTTCTCCGGCTCGCCGGAGATGCGCAGCTCGCTCTCCCGGTCCGTCACCGTGACGCCGAGCTCGCTCTCGATGAGCCGGACATTCTGGTCGAACGAGCCGAAGACGCTGATGATATTTTCGATGCGGTCCACCGCAATGCTTCGTTCTGTCATTTTTCGCTTGTCTCCTGTAATTCCAGTATTTCCGCCGCCGTGAGCGGCACGGGCACGGCGATATCCTCCGCGCAGACGGCGCGCAGGCAGACGATGAGCACCCCGTCCTGCGCCGCGCAGGAAAAGCGCTCCTGCTTCACCTCGCCGTCCGCGCCGACGGCGCGCAGCAGCTGCTCGTGGAGCTGCTCCTCCGCCGCGCGTACCGCGGCGGCGCAGTCGCGCGGGGCGCTCTCCGTCCCGTACTCCGTCAGCGTCTCGCGCACGAGCGCGACGGGCAGCGAAAAGAGCCCCGGCACGGCGAGCGGATACTCCTGCGTCATTTTATCACAGTTGGCACCGCAAAATCCACTGTTTCCGTAAAAATTCCAGCGGTTTTTTCCGATGACGAGCGCCCAGCGGGTGGTTTTTTCGCCCGTCTGGGTCTTTTGGACGGCTTCGAGCGGGAGCGCGGCGCTCAGCTCGTAATAAGTCTCCGCGCGCACCGAGCCGAGCGCGTGGACGAGCCGCGTGCCCGAAAAGGCGCTCTCCGCCGCCGCGGAGATGAGTGTCTCCCCCGCGCCGACGGCATCGCCGGGCTTCACGCAGGCGGTGCCCGCAAGGGCGCGGACCTCCGTGACAAAGCCGGTCTTCTCCGCCGCGACGCGCACCGGGAGGCTCTTGTCATAAATCTCCGGCTTCGCCACCCGCTCGCGCACGAGCACCTCCGCGCGGCTTCCGGAGACATTCACGGTCGCCCAAGCGAGCTCCGGCAGGCGCACAAGCAGCTCGCTGCGCAGATTGTCGCTCGTGAAGGTGAGCCAGAAGCTGCCGCGGTCTACGCCGCACTCGGCGAGCGCGTCTAAAATGCGCGCGGAGGACAGTGTTTCGTTGCCGGTGACGGTGATCTCCCAGAGAAAGAGCTTCGACCACACGAGCGCCGCCAAAACGAGCGCCAGCGCCGCGGCGAATGCCCAGCGCCGCCGGTGGTGCCGCGCCGCAGCCGCCGCGCCGCCCGCGCGCAGCACCCGCAGCTCGCACTGGCTGCGCTCCGCCGCGCGCTGCGCCGCCGGGAGAGCGCGCGCCGGGATGCGCACGCGCAGCGTGAAGTCGTCCAGCGGCTCGGCGGACTCGATCACGACGCCGGAGGCGGCGCAGCGGTTCAGAAACCCCGCGGGCTGCGCGCCGCGGACGAGCGCCTCCGCCCAGTCGGGCAGGGCGTTCAGAAAGGAATATACGCCCATTTTTTCACTCCAGATCCACACCGAAGACCGTGCCGGACAGGAGCAGCATCTCCCCCGTCATCGCGCGCAGCAGCAGCCCGTCGCCGCGCACGCGCAGCCGCAGCGCCCCGCCCGCGATCTCCGCCTCCGTCGCCGTGCAGCGCAGGAGCCCGCGGTGGTTTTCCACGAGCACCTGCCCCCGCCCCGTCAGCGTCACGCGAAGCGCGCCCCCTGCCTCCGCCGGAAGGTCCAGCCGCTCGGCAAATCTGTTCCACATTGCAGCCATAAAAGATCCTCTCGCCCCCTTGTCTCTCCCGGAAAATTTATGCGCCTCCGGGAAAAATCATCACCGGAGGCGCATAGGCTTTGGAAAAAGGACAAGGAGGCGGTGCCATTTTGCGCAAGGCGGCGTTCTGGACGGCGCTCGCGGTCACGGCGGCGGCGCTCGCCGGGCTCATCGAGATGCCGGAGGCGGCGCTCGCGGGGGCGAAGCGGGGGCTCGCCGTCTGCGCGGAGGTGATCGTGCCCTCGCTGCTGCCGTTTATGATCCTCTCCGGGCTTCTGACGGGGCTGGGGCTGCCGCAGCTGCTGGCACGCGCGCTCGGCGGGGCGTTCGAGCGGCTTTTCGCCCTGCCCGGCACGGCGGCGACGGCGCTGATTTTGGGGCTGACCGGCGGCTACCCCGTCGGGGCGGCGGCGCTCGCCGATCTGGTACGCGGCGGGGAGCTGACAGCGGAGGAGGCGACCCGCGCCCTCCCCTTCTGCAACAACACCGGTCCCGGTTTTCTCATCGGCGCGGTAGGCGGCGCGGCGTTCGGCTCTGCGCGCATCGGCGCGCTGCTTTATCTGAGCCACGCGCTCGCGGCGCTCGCCGTCGGGCTGCTTGGTGCGTTCGGAAAACCGCGGCGGCGCGGGGCGCGGCGCGAGAGCGCGCTGACCGTCCGCTCGCTCCCGGCGCTGCTGCCGGAGGCGGTGGGGCGCGCCGCGGCGTCGATGGTGAATATCTGCGCCTTTGCGGTGTTTTTCTCCGTGCTGACGGCGCTTCTGGACGCGCTGGGGCTCTTCCCGGCGCTCCGCGGGGCGCTCGCCGCGCGGACGGGGCTGACACTCGGCGCGGCGGAGGCGCTGCTGCGCGGGCTGCTGGAGCTCGGCAGCGGGGCGGCGGCGCTGCGCTCTCTTGCGCCGACGGCGGGAAATCTGGCGCTCGCGGGCTTTATTCTGGGCTTCGGCTCGCTCTCCGTCCACTGCCAGACGCTCGCCGCCGTCGCCGGGACGGAGATCAAAACCGCCCGGCATTTCGCCGGGCGGCTGCTACACGGAGGGTTTTCCGCGCTGTTTGCTTTTCTGCTCGTCACGCTCCTGCGAATCTGAACACGATACCGATCGCGGCGGAGGCGAGGATATAGACGATGGGGTGGAGCTTTTTCGTCGGCTTCACGACATTGGTAAGGACCCAAATCGTGGCAAAAAGCGTGAGGCCCTTCCAGCTGACCGCCGCCCAGAAGCCGTCGCTGCGGAACGTGTCCACGCTGAACACGCTGAGCAGCAGCACGGCGACACCCGCGTCCGCGATGAGCGCGGTGGACGCCGGGCGAATCCCGTAAAACACGCGCTCGACCCAGCGGTTCTGGCGGAACGCGCGCAGGAACGCCGCGATGATGAGGATGACGAGGATGCTCGGCGCGATGAGCCCGACGGTGGCGACGAGCCCGCCGGGGACCCCGGCGACCTTGTAGCCGACATAGGTCGCCATATTGACGCCGATGGGACCGGGCGTAGACTCGCTGACGGCGATCATGTCGGCGAGCATGCTCTGGGTAAACCAGCCGGTCTTTTCCGCCATGTCGGAGAGGAACGGCACCGTCGCCATCCCGCCGCCGACGGCGAAGAGCCCGGTCTTGAAAAACTCCCAGAAGAGGCGCAGATAGATCATTTCTTCCCCACCCCCAGACTGCCGAGCACCGCGCCGGCGACGCCGGACGCCGCGACGAAGATGACGGGCGAGATATCAAAAAACAGGCTCAGCCCGAAGACGAGCACGAAGATCAAAAAGGTCGGCAGGTCCACGACCGTTTTTTTCCAGAGCTTCACGACCGCATTCAAGATCAGCACGCAGACGCAGACGCGGATGCCCGCGAAGGCGTTTTTCACCGCGGGGAGGTCGGCAAAGTTGTTCAGCAGCGCGGCGATAGCGGTGATGATGACGAAGGACGGGAACACGACGCCGAGCGTCGCGACGATGCCGCCGGAAACACCGGACAGCTTCTGTCCCACGAAGGTGGCGGTATTGACCGCGATGACGCCGGGGGTACACTGGCCGATGGCGAAGTAGTCCGTCAGCTCCTCCTCCGTCGCCCAGCCGCGCTTTTCCACGATCTCGCGCTGGAGCATGGGCAGCATGGCGTAGCCGCCGCCGAAGGTCAGCACGCCGACGCGCGCGAAGGACAAAAACAGCTCGAAAAGCGCGCGGAGCTTATCCCGCATGGTTTCTATCTCCTCTCTTCACGAAAAACGCCGCCAATCCCTTGGCGGCGTTTCGATATTTCTATACCGTGCTCTTTTACAGCAGGACCAGAACGAAGGTCAGCAGCACGAAGGCGAGCGCGACCCACTTCGTCCAGCGGGCAAATTTGGCGTCCCAAGTCTTGCTCTGGGCCTTGTAGCCGTAGCTGTCGGAGTTCCCGCCGAAGGTGCTGGACAGACCGGAGTTCTTGCCGGACTGGAGCATGATGATGACGATGAGGAACAGACCGCACAGCATCTGGATGATCATAAGAGTGAGTTTCAGCGCTTGCATTTTTTCATTCTTCCTTTCATGTCTTAAAGCGGCGGCGGCATCCAAAGCCGCGCCGGTCCATAGTCACTTGGTTATGATAGCATATCCGTTCCCGGATTGCAAGCATTTTTTGCGCAAAAACGCGGCGGAGACGCTTTTTTCTCCGCCGCGTTCGGCTGCATTGGTCAGTTTCCGTCGGACCCGCTGCCGTCTGCCGGGGGCTCCGGGGTCTCCGGTGCGGCGGGCGCGGCGGGCTCGTCGTTCGTGAACATCGTGATCTTGCGCGCGGGGCGCTCGATCGTCTCGTCGATCTTGTGCGGCTCCGGCTTCGGCGGGGGCATCGTGCCGTGGTCGCAGAAATAGTTGAAGTCGTCGCCGTCCATGCTCTCGTGCTCAAGCAGATACTCCGCAACGGCGGCGAGCGTGTCGCGGTGCTCTTCGAGCAGCGCCTCGCAGCGGCGGGCGGCTTCGTCGAAGATACGCTTGACCTCCTCGTCGATCAAGGCGGCGGTCTCCTCGCTGTAGCTCTTCATCTGGCCGAAGTCGCGCCCGATGAAGATGGAGCGGTCGGAGCTGTCGTAGTTGATGGGACCGAGCTTTTCGCTCATGCCGTACTGCGTGACCATCGCGCGGGCGATGTTCGTCGCCTGCTGGATGTCGCCGGAGGCGCCGGTAGAGATGTCGTCAAGGAACAGCTTCTCCGCGATGCGGCCGCCGAGCGCCATGACGATGTTGTCGAACATCTCGCCGCGGGACTTGAAGTTTTCGAGGTCCTCCGCCGGGCGGAACAGCGTGAAGCCGCCGGCAGGACCGCGGGGGATGATCGTGATATAGTGGACGGGGTCCGTGTGCTCCAGATACTTGCCCGCGATGGCGTGGCCCGACTCGTGGTAAGCGGTGAGCCGGCGGGCTTTTTCGGACATTTTCTTGCTCTTCTTCTCCGGACCCATGGAGACCTTCAAAATCGCCTCCTCGATGTCCGCCGCGGTGATGAAGCGCTTGCCGCGCCGCACGGTGAGCAGCGCCGCCTCGTTCATGAGGTTTTCAAGGTCCGCGCCGGAGAAGCCGGGCGTTCCCTTCGCGATGGAGTTGAGGTCCACGTCGTCGCCGAGGGGCTTGCCGCGGGCATGGATGCGCAGGATCGCTTCGCGTCCGCGGATGTCGGGCAGTCCGACATAGACCTGACGGTCGAAGCGGCCGGGGCGCAGCAGCGCCTGATCGAGGATATCCGCGCGGTTCGTCGCCGCCATGACGATGACACCGTCGTTGTTCGTGAAGCCGTCCATCTCAACGAGGAGCTGGTTCAGGGTCTGCTCGCGCTCGTCGTTGCCGCCGCCGAGACCGCTGCCGCGCTGACGACCGACCGCGTCGATCTCGTCGATGAAAACGATGGCGGGGGCGACCTTCTTCGCCTGCTCAAACAGGTCGCGGACTCTGCCGGCGCCGACACCGACATAGAGCTCCACGAAGTCGGAACCGGAGATGGAGAGGAACTGGACGTTCGCCTCGCCCGCGACGGCGCGGGCGAGCAGGGTCTTGCCGGTGCCCGGAGGTCCGACGAGCAGCACGCCCTTCGGGATGCGCGCGCCCATCTCGGTGTACTGCTTGGGATTTTTGAGGAAGTCGACGATCTCGGCGAGCTCCTCCTTTTCCTCGTCGCAGCCGGCAACGTCGGCAAAGGTGGTCTTTTTCTTGCTCTCGTTTCCATTGCGGGTGCGCGCCTTGCTGAACTTCATAACGCCGCCCGCCGCGCCGCCCTGCATCTTGTTCATCGCGATGAACCACACGACACAGAAAAGCCCGATGACGAGCAGGTAAGGCAGGAAGGCGGCCCACCACGGTGCCTGCCACTCCGGCGGGAAGTCATAGTCGCTGAGGATGCCGGCGTCCTTCTGCTCGCGCACGAGGTCATAGAGGTCGTCGTAGAAGATGCTGATGGTGGAGAGCTCGCAGGTGATGACGGTATCGTCCTTCAGATGGAGCGTGAGCACGTTGCCCTCCGCCTCGAAGGAGTCCACCTTTTCCTGAAGGAACAGATCGCGCACCTCGGAATATTCCGCGTCCGTGCTCTTCGTCCCGCCGGGGTTCATGGTCAGGATCGTGGCGAGCAGGATGATGATGAGCAGGGCGTAAAAGCCGATGTCTCTCGCCCGGTTTCTGGGTGGTTTGTTGTTCAAAAAAACTTCACTTCCTATTCTTGGGAAACTTCGCTTGCAAAAAATTTATCAGGAACGCGGGCTTTTAGTCCGCGTAAACCTCCGGTTTCAGCACGCCGATATAGGGCAGGTTGCGGTAATACTCGGCGTAATCGAGACCGTAGCCGACGACGAACTCGTCCGGCACGGTGAAGCCGAAATAGTCGGCGTAAATGTCCGCGCGGCGGCGCGCGGGCTTATCGAGGAGCGTGACGATCCTGATGGTCGCCGGGTTGCGGTTGCCGAGATAGTTCTTCAGATAGCTCAGCGTCACGCCGGAATCGAGGATATCCTCCACGATGATGAGGTCGCGGCCCTCGATGTCCTGATTGAGGTCCTTCGTGATGCGCACCGCGCCGGTCGTGCTCGTGCCGCTTCCGTAAGAGGAAACCGCCATAAAGTCCATCGTGCAGGGGAGGTCCACATGGCGCACGAGGTCGCTCATGAACACATAGCAGCCCTTGAGCACGCCGAGGAAAAAGGGCTTTTTGCCCGCATAGTCGCGCGTGATCTGGGCTCCGAGCTCCGCAACGCGGGCGCGGATGGTCTCCTCGTCGAGGAGCACCTTCAGAATATCGTCCTGCATGTTCTCCGAGATTTTCATTTTGTCCTTCTCTTTCTCATTTTATCGTATTTCCACCTTGACGCAGCGGTCTCCCGGCTGCGCCGCGGCGCGCTCCGCCGTGCCGAAGCCGGCGGCGGCGAGGACGCCCTGCTCGTCGTAAACGACGGGGACAAGGCTGCGTTCGGCGGGCTCTATCCCCGCCTCGGCAAAGAGTTTTTTGAGCGATTTTGTGCAGCCGCGTCCGCAAAGGCGCACGCTGCCGCCCGGTTTTCTCGATGCAACGGACATTCTACCACATATCATCTCATTTTTGAAGTAAAAAGTGTTGAATGAATTGTGAATTTCTCCGGGGCAGATGTCCTCCGTGCAGGAAAGGGTCTTCCCGATCTCCGGGAGCGCCAGCGCGTCCCCGACGGCGAAGCTCCGTTCCGGCAGCGCCGCGGGGCTTTGCTCCTCCCCCGCCGCGCCGAAATAGAGCGTCCCGCGCTCCTTGCGCACGCGCTGTCCCGGCAGGTCCAGCTCCCCGCAGACGGCGCGGTTGAGGCAGAGCATCCGCACGGCGTCCAGATTGCGGCGCGACGCGCCGGGACAGAGCGCGCGCAGCACGCGGAAAAGCACCGGCTCGCCGAGGGCGAGCAGCGGCTGGATCGGCAGTGCTTGGTTTACATAATGCCGCTCGATGAACTCCCGCGCGAGACCGTCCAGAAACGCCTCATCCGCGCGCAGACTCTCCGCCGCGGCGCAGATGTGGGCGGGCGCGGCGGCGTTTAATTCCCGCAGCAGCGGCAGCACCTGCCGCCGGACGCGGTTGCGGGCATAGTCGAGGCTCTCGTTGCTGCTGTCCTCCACGTGGTCAAGCCCCCGCGACGCGAGATAGTCCTCGATCTCCGCGCGGGTCACATTCAGCAGCGGGCGGACGATGCGCCCGCGCACGGGCGGGATGCCGGTGAGCCCCCGCGCGCCGCTGCCGCGGACGAGATTGAGCAGTACGGTCTCCGCCTGATCGTCCGCGGTGTGTGCGGTCGCGATGCGGCCGCAGCCACGCGCGTCCGCGGCGCGCTCCAGAAATTCATAGCGCTTCCGCCGCGCCGCGTCCTCGACGCCGCGCCCCTGCGCCGCCGCGAAAGCGGCGACGTCGCCGCTTTCCGCGACAAATTCGACGCCGAAGCGCGCCGCCAGAGTGCGGACGAACCGCTCGTCGCGGTCGGACTCCGCGCCGCGGAGCCGGTGGTTATAGTGGGCGCAGACGACCGTGAGCTCCGGCATTTCGCAGAGCAGGGCGAGCAGTGCCGTGCTGTCCGCGCCGCCGGAGCAGGCGCAGAGCACGCGCGTTCCGGGCGGGAGCATGGCGTAAGCCGCGGCATAGCGCCGCACGGACTCGACGTTCATTCGTAGCGCTTGTCCGCGGAGACGTAAGTCGTGTAATCCGGGAGCCACATAAGGTCCACGGTGCCGATCTGTCCCTTGCGGTTTTTGAGCACGATCGCTTCCGCGGCGTTCGGGTTTTCGCAGTCTTTGTTATAGTAGCTGTCGCGGTAAAGACCGATGACGACGTCGGCGTCCTGCTCGATGGCGCCGGATTCGCGGAGGTCGGAGAGCATGGGGCGCTTATCCTGCCGCGCCTCGTTTGCGCGGGAGAGCTGGCTCATGCAGAGCACCGGCACAGCGAGCTCCTTCGCCATGATCTTGAGCATACGCGAGATATCCGCCACGATCTGCTGGCGGCTCTCTCCCCCGCCGCCCTTTCCGCCGGCGGACTGCATCAGCTGGAGATAGTCGACCACGACAAGGCCGAGGTCCGGCACGCGGCGGCACTGGGCGTTCATGTCCGCGACGGAGAGGCTGGGGTTGTCGTCGATCATGATCTTCGTCGCGCTGATCGCGCCCGCGGCGGCGACGATGCGGCGCCACTCCTCCTGATTCAGGCTGCCCTTGAGCAGCTTCTGGCTGTTCACGAGCGACTCGCCGGAGAGCATACGGATGGCGAGCTGCTCGCGGCTCATCTCAAGGTTGAACACGGCGACCGCCTTGCCGCTCGTCTTCGCGGCGTGCATCGCGATGTTCATCGCGATGGAGGTCTTGCCCATACCGGGACGGGAGGCGATGAGGATGAGCTCGCCTTCGTTCAGGCCGAGGATCTGGCGGTCGAGGTCGACAAGTCCGGTCGAGAGACCGGGCAGGCGCTCGCCGCCCTCCTGAGAAAGACGGCTCAAATCGTCATAGACGGTCTGGATGACCTCGCTCACGGGCTTCAGACCGCCGATGGTGCGGTCCTTGCGCAGCGCGTAAATGCTCCGCTCCGCGACCTCCAGCATCTCGTCCGCGCCGCCGAGCCCCTCGTTGACCATATTCGTGATGTCCCCCGCGACCTTGCCGAGGTCGCGCTGGAGCGCCTTGTCGCGGATGATGGTGACGTATTCGCGGACGTTCGCCGCCGTCGGCGTCACCTTCATCAGCTCCAGAATGTAATTCCGGCTCGTCTCCTCGTGGTAAACGCCGCGCTCCTTCATCTGTTCGAGCACCGTGACCGGGTCGATGGTCTGGGCGTAGTTGAACATGGTGAAGATCGTCTCAAAGATCTCGCGGTTGGCGCGGTTATAAAAATGCTCCGCGCGGGCGTCCTTCAGAACGTCCGGGATGCAAGCCGGGTCGATCAGCATCGAGCCGATGACCGCCTGCTCCGCCTGTAAATTCTGCGGCACGCGGATGCCGAGAAGCTCGTCCATACGTAATCACCTTTCTGAGTCAAAAAAGCCTCGCAGAGTTCGCGGCGCGCACGCCGCGAATAGAATTAAATCATTTTTCGGCGCGACACGTGCGTGCCGAAAAATTCTCTGCGCGGAGCGAACGTGCGCCCCGAAGGGGCGTGCGCTGAGCGGAGTGAATCCTTTTCATCCGGGAGCCCAGCGAAGCGGGTCCCGGATGAGTTTTTTTACTTTTCCTCCGTGACCATCACGTGGATGACCCCGTTGATCTCATACCCGAACTTGCACTTCACCTCGTAGCTGCCGAAGGTCTTGATGGGGTCTGCCTGCACGATCTTCTGCTTTTCGATCTCGATGCCGAACTGGGTCTTCAGCGCCTCGCTGATCTCCTGACTCGTGACCGCACCGAAGAGCTTGCCGCCCGCGCCGGCGCGCGCCGGGATCTTCACCACGACACTCTCCAGCGCCTTGGCGTTTTCCATCGCCTTCTCCTTCTCCGCGGCGATCGCGGCTGCCTTGGCCTTTTCCTTCAGACGCAGCGCGTTCAGATTGTCCGGCGTCGCCTCCACAGCGAGCTTGCGCGGCAGCAGATAGTTGCGGCCGTAGCCCTCGGAGACCTCCTTGAGCTCGCCCTTTTTGCCCTGTCCCTTGACGTCCACATTGAAAATGACTTTCATTTTTTATTTCTCCTTTCGATTGTCCGATCAGTTGTCCAAATATTCATCGATCGAGGCGCAGAGCCGGTTGACTGCGTCCCGGAGGGGGATATCCTTCATCTGCACGCCCGCCGCCGAAGCGTTTCCGCCGCCGCCGAGCTTTTCCAGCACGAGCTGGACGTTCAGCTCGCCGATGCTGCGCGCGGAGATGACCACGCCGCCCTCCGCCGTGGCGAAGGCGACGAAGGAGGCTTGGATGCCGGAGATGTTCAGCAGCTCGTCCGCCGCCTGCGCCGCGACGACGCGCTCGGTCTCCTTCTCGCTGACCGCGATGGCGATGGATGCGCGGTAAATTTTCGCGCTCTGCAAAATGGCGTAGCGCTCCACGGTGTGTACCATGTCGTTTTGCAGCAATCGCTTGACCTTCGTCGTGTCCGCACCCATGCGGCGCAGGAACGCCGCGGCGTCGAAGGTGCGCTCGCCGGTGCGGATGGTGAAGCTCTTGGTGTCCAGCACGATGCCGGAGAGCACCGCCTCCGCCTCCGTGCGCGTGATGTCCGCCGGGTCGGTGAGCTCCTCCAAAAGCTCGCTCACGAGCTCGCAGACGGAGGAGGCGTAAGGCTCGTGGTAAGTCAGCGCCGCGTTCTGGATATAGCTCGCCGCGCGGCGGTGGTGGTCCACGACGACGACGCGGTTGCAGGCTTCCAGAAGGTTCCGGCTCTCCACCTGCTCCGGGCGGTTCGTGTCCACGACGATGAGCAGCGTTCTGCCGTCGGCGCGCACGAGCGCCTCCTCCGGCGTGATGAAGGCGTCTTTATATTCCGGCGACTCGCGCACGAGCTCGATGAGCTTTTTCGCGTCGCTCGTCTGCTGGTCCACGACGATCTTCGCGCTCTTGCCTATCTTCCGCGCGATGCAGCACATGCCGACCGCGCCGCCGATGCAGTCGAGGTCGCTCTGGCGGTGGCCCATCACGAGCACCTCGCTCGACGCGCGGATGAGCTCACGGAGCACGTTGGCCTTCACGCGGCTTTTGACCTTGCTGCGCGACTCCACCTCCGTGCCGCGGCCGCCGAAGAACTCGAAGTTGAACTTGTTCTTGATGACCGCCTGATCTCCGCCGCGGCTGAGCGCCATTTCGACGGAGAGATTCGCGAAGGAGAAGTTTTCCTCAAAGCTGTCCCCGTCGCGCCCGACGCCGATGGAGAGCGTTGCGTGGATGCCGGCGGGGTTCACGACCTCGTGGATGCTCTCTAAAATGTCGAACTTCGCGTCCGTGATGGCTTTCAGATAGCGCGTTTCAAAGATGAAGATGAAGCGGTCGCGGTCGTAGGTGCGGACCAAGCCGCCCTTGCCGTCGCACCACTGGCGGACGCGGTCGTTGAGCGCGCCGCGCAGGTCGCTTTTCTCGCGGTCGGTGGTGTTTTTCATCAGCTCATCGTAGTTGTCGACAACGATGAGCATCGTGACGGGGCGGGAGTTTTCGTACTCGTTTTTGATGTTGTCGAACTCGGTCACGTCCACCCAGTAGGTGATGCCCATAAAGTCGCGCCCGGCGCTCTGGACGTCCTCGCCGCGGGAGCGGATGATGTTGCCGTGGAGCTGATACTTGCGCGTTCCGATCTGGACGAGTCCGGGGTATTGGTTCTTGCCCTCCATGAGCCACTTGGCGCTGAACGCGGGGACCATGTCGGTCAAGCGCGCGTCGAAGCCGGGCTTGCTGTCCCCGAAGAGGCTGAAGAAGATCTGGTTGCCCCAGATGATCTGGTAGTCGCTCATCTTGAATACGACGATCGGCAGCGGGAAGTTGAGCAGCGTGTTATTTTTCGCGGACTCGGCGTTATAGGTGACGTTTTCGATATAGTCCACGAGCTGCTTGCGGCGGCGGCGTGCGTCGATCACATAATAGATGATGAGCAGCACGATCACGCCTGCCTCCACGAACGCGAGCGTTTCGTTGAAGAAGAAGGTTACGACGGCAAAAACCGCCATGATGAGCAGAAACAGCCGCGTCCCCGGCGCTATGAGCTTTTGGAGCTTTTGGTTCATGTTCTTTCCACCATCTCTCTGCCGGGCGCTATTGCCCGCATTGTAATTAAAGATTCTACCATAAATTCCCGCGGAATAAAATACCCAATTTCATTTTTTCCGAAAAAGCGGCGGATAGTATCGCCCGCGGCGGCGCATGCTATGGAAAATCTGCTTTTTCGGAGGGAGAATCAAAGCTTTGCTTGCTGTAATTTTAGCCGGCGGGCTCGGAACGCGGCTCCGGTCCGTCACGGGCGACCTGCCGAAGCCGATGGCGCCCATCGTGGGAAAGCCCGTGCTCGCCCACATTTTGGAGCTGCTGCGCCGCTGCGGTGTGCGCGAGGCGTGCGTCACGCTGCGCTACCGCCCGGAGTGCATCCGGGACTATTTCGGCACCGGCGAGCGCTTCGGTGTCCGCCTCACTTACCGCACAGAGCCCTTTCCGCTCGGCACCGCCGGGGCGGTGCGCGCCTGCCGCGATTTTTACGGCGAACGCGAGGTCCTCGTCATCCCCGGCGACTGCGCCTGCGACGCCGACCTCGGCGCGCTGATGGAGGCGCACCGCCGCCACCGCCCCGCCGCGACGATCGCGATCCACGCCTGCCCGGAGCCGATGCTCTATGGCACCGTGCTCGCCGACCGGAGCGGGCGCATCGTGAGCTTTATCGAAAAACCCGCGTGGCGGCGGGTGGTCAGCGATATGGTGAACACCGGGATCTATATCCTCTCCCCCGCGGCGATGGAGCATGTCCCGGAGGGGCGGGAATTCGATTTCGCGCGCGACCTCTTTCCGACGCTGCTGCGCGCCGGGGAGACGCTCCGCGCCCTGCCGCTGGACGGCTACTGGCGCGATATCGGCTCGCCGCGGAGCTATTATCAGTGCTGCCTCGACGCGCTGGACGGCGTGTGGCGTCTGCCCGGCGCGGCGGACAGCCCTCCCCCGCCCGCGCCGGAGCGCCCGGACGCGCCGCATTACGCCGTGCGCGAGCGCTGCGCCTGCTTATCCCGCGCGCGGATGATGCGGGCGCTCAGCGAAACGCTGATGGAGGCGGGCGCGGATTTCTCCGACGGGCTGACGCTCCGCAGCAGCCGCGGCAGCGTCCACATCGCGCCGGAGAGCGACCGCGAGGCGCTGGACATCGAGGCGGACACCCCGGAGCTCGCCGCGGAGTTCTCCGGTCTCGTCCGCGCGCTGGAAGATAAGGCTTGAAAAAAACGGTCCCCCGGTATAAAATGGGTGCGCTTATGCGACTTTATTTTTACCGGGAGACTGTTTTTTATGGACTTTGAGCGCCTTCGCCGCTGCCGGCTTTTTCTGCTGGATATGGACGGCACGATGTATCTAACCGCAACGCCCTGCCGCGGCGCGATCGGCTTTATGGACCTGCTCGCGCGGACCGGGCGGCGGGGCATTTATCTCACGAACAACTCCTCCCATAACCACCGCGACTGCGCGCGCGAGCTGCGCGCAATGGGGCTGCCCTGCGAGGAAGACGGCGTGTTCACCGCAGGCATGGCGGCGGGGCTCTGGATGCAGCGGCACATGCCGGGAAAGCGGGTCTATCTCGTCGGAACACCCGCGCTGCGCGACGAGCTCGCCGAATACGGCGTGGAGACGGCGGAGGACGCTCCCGACGCCGTGCTCGTCGGCTTCGACAGCACGCTGGAGTATGGAAAGCTCGCCCGCGCGACGAATCTGCTGCGCGCCGGGCTGCCCTATATTGCGACGAATCCGGACCTCGTCTGCCCGATCGAGGGCGGCTTCATCCCCGACTGCGGCAGCATCTGCGCGCTTTTGAACGCCGCTTCGGGGCGCGAGCCGGTCTATGTCGGCAAGCCCTGCCGCGAGCTCGTGGACCTGCTCGCCGCCCAGACCGGGGTGCCCCACGACGAGATCTGCTGCGTCGGCGACCGGCTCTATACCGACATCGCCGTCGGTGTGAACGCCGGGACCGTCACCGCCGCGGTCCTGACCGGCGAAGCGACACCGGAGCTCATCGCCGCGTCCGATATCAAGCCGGATTATGTGTTCGAGGATATCGGCGCGCTCGCCGAGGCACTGGAGGGGTAAGGGGTGGTTTTTTCTCGCCCGCAAGGGCGAGGGGATTTTAGTATTGAATGCGCCTTGCGGCGCAAATCCTATTGCCCTTTGGGGCGAGAAAACCCCCGCACAGCAAAAAACCGCAGCCCATAACAGGCTGCGGTTTTGCGTTACATTTTCTGATACCAGTCCGATCCGGTCCCGCCGAAATCGGTCTCCCCCTTGAGCTTATCATAAAACACCGTGCGCGCGGCAAAGTGATAAGGATAGACCCACAGCGTTCCGAAGCCGAGGCAGAGCGCGCCGAGGATATACCAGCCGAGGAAGCTGATGTCCAGCACGAAAAGCTCCGCCTTATGCCCCTGCATCATCTCCTTGGAGGCGTTGATGCAGGCGCGCCAGTCATAGTCCGGGTGGTCCGCCTTGATGTTATACGCCTGCGAATAGGAATAGAACTTCACGATGCCGGGCACGACGAACAGCAGGGACCAGAGCGCGGTGAACAGCGAGACGAGCAGACCGAGCAGGAAGGTCTGGCCGAAATCGTTGAAGCCGCCGAACATGTCGCCCACCTTGATAGAGCGCGCGGTCCGCCGCCGGTTCAGGAACACGCCGGAGAGCCCGCAGTAGATCGGTCCCATCACGAGCACGGCGCCGATGCCGGGCACGATGGTCCCCGCCGCGGCGCAGATCACCTGCGCGATGAGGCAGACGAGCAGCGCCATCAACCAGCCGTCCGCGAAAATGCCGCTGCCGAGCATGGCGCGTGCTTCCGCTTTGATCTCAACTCTTGACATAAGGATGCACCTCCGAATTTTTTCTCTTATATGTATGCGCTTCACAGCAGCATTACGCCGTGCTCCGCGCAGATGCGCTGGGTCTCCTCGTCCCAGACGGACGCCTGCACCTCACCGATGTGGCACTTTCCGAGCAGGATCATCGAGAGCCGGCTCTGGCCGATGCCGCCGCCGATGGTGAGCGGGAGCTCGCCGTTCAAGAGCATCTTGTGGTAGAGCAGCTCCCGGCGGTCGTCGCAGCCGGACTCCGTGAGCTGGCGGTCCAGCGACTCCGGGTCGACGCGGATGCCCATGGAGCTGATCTCGAACGCCCTGCCCAGCAGGTCGTTCCAGAGCAGGATATCGCCGTTGAGCGCCCAGTCGTCATAGTCCGGGGCTCTGCCGTCGTGCTTTTCGCCGGAGCGCAGCTTGCCGCCGATATTCATAAGGAACACGGTGCCGTACTCGCGCGCAACGATGTCCTCGCGCTCGCGCGGGGTCTTGTCGGGGTAAGCGTCCTCCAGCTCCTGACTCGTCACGAATCTGACCGTGGGATTCACCTTCGGCACCTGAAGCAGCTTCGGGTAGATCGCCTGAAGCGTCTGCTGCGTGTCGCACACGGCGCGCACGATGTCGATGACCGTCGTCTTGAGGTAATCGATATTGCGGTCCCGCTCCGTGATGACCTTTTCCCAGTCCCACTGGTCGACATAGACGGAGTGGAGATTATCGAGCTCGTCCTCGTCGCGCCGGATGGCGTTCATGTCGGTATAAATGCCCTTGCCGGGATAAAAGCCGTAGCGCGCGAGGGCGACGCGCTTCCACTTTGCGAGGGACTGGACCACCTGCGCCTCCGTGCCGGTGCGCAGAATGTCGAAGCTGACGGGGCGCTCAACGCCGTTTAAGTTGTCGTTCAGACCGCTGCTCTCCTCCACGAAGAGCGGGGCGGACACGCGGTAAATATTCAGCGCGGCGGAGAGGTTGTCCTCAAAAAGGCGGTGGAGCAGACCGATCGCCATCTGGGTGTCGTAAACGCTGAGCAGGCTGCGGTAGCCCGCGGGGATGTAGGTCGTCATTGCGGTTTTCTCTCCTTATTCGGTCAGCGCCGTCATGAAGCGGTTATAAAATTCCTCCGCGCGGCGCTTGAAGTTTTTCTCGATGCGCTTCGCCTGCTCCTCATCGAGCGCGAGGAGCTTCAAGTCGAACACGGTGCCGACGCCGTCACTCATCGCGAGCTGAACGGTGACGCCCTGCTCGCTTATCTCGTGGCGCGCGGTGACGAGCTCGCTGCGGCGCAGCTCGTCCGCGACCGGAGCGAGGCGGCGCTCCGCCTTTTTGCGGACGGAATAGGGCAGGCTGTTTTCCAGCACCGCGCAGTTTTCGCTGCCCTTTTCGGTGACGGCGTAGCCGTCCTCCGTCTCGGCGATCTGGGCGGTGTTCACGAGCTCGGCGAGGCACTCCTTATAGTCAAAGTAGCCGATGCCGCCGTCGATCAGCACGAGGTCGGCAAGCGACTCCGCGTCGATCGGCGCGGGCAGCCGCCGCAGCACGAATAAGATCAGCAGCTTGATGTCCAGCTTTTCGTGGATAAAGCCAAAGCGCTCGTCCATGATTTTTCCTCCCTTTCTCCGTCCGGTTCCTATCCTTTCATTATACTATACTTTTCCCCCGCAGTACAAGACATTTTTGCGCTCACACATGGTTTTTTTTCGCATACACTGTACTGAAATCACCAAACAGGAGGTTTGATCAACTATGGCAGACAGAGTTTTGCCCGGTCCGGTAGCGAGCCAGAGCTCCGCCGCGGCGTCGTGCGTCAATATACATACCAGAAAGATCTACGACGGCTGCAAGGATAAAGACTGCGTGGAGGACCTGCGCGTTTACCCGACGGTGAGCTCTCAGGCGGTCATCGACTCGGCGTTCAGCGTCCGGCCCGACTCCGCGACGCTCATTTACGCGGACGTCAGCGTGGATGAGATCAGCTTCAACCGCGGGTACTACACCGTAGACGTCACTTACTTCTACCGCATCACGGGCGAGACCTTCCCCGGCGGCGTTCCCATCACGGGGCTCGCCGTGTTCGACAAGCGCGTCATCCTCTACGGCAGCGAGGGCCGCGTCAAGACCTTCTCCTCCGCCGACGGCTTCGACGCCATCTCCACGGCGGGCGGCACGCCGACGGCGGTCGTCGAGGCGGTCGACCCCATCGCGCTCAACCTGCGCATCTGCGACCCCAACGGCTGCCCGGACACGGAGCTGCGCACCATCCCCAGCGCCATTCTGGAGGCGATCGGCGAGGACGTCAGTCTCTCCGGTGCGGGCAAACGCCTCTATGTCACGCTCGGCCAGTTCTCCGTCATCCGCCTCGAACGCGACGCCCAGCTCTCGCTGACGAACGCTTGCAGCTTCTTCCCCAGCAAAGAGTGCGTCGGCAGCAGCGACGACGACCCCTGCACTCTCTTCTCCCGCGTCTGCTTCCCCGTCGACGAGTTCTCTCCCCCGGATTCGCTCCCGCAGGAGGAGAATTACAGAGATTTCGTGTAAACGCAAAGCAGAAACACGGTCGGCGTTTTGCCGACCGTGTTTTTTATGATATTCCGGGCATACTATGCCTATGCTTGACTTACTTGACATTATCTTCCGGACCGCCGTCATATTTCTGTCGCTGCTCGTTCTGATGCGGCTACTGGGCAAGCGGCAGATGGGCGAGCTGGAGCTCAGCGAGCTCGTGGTGTCCATCCTGATCGCGGACGTGGCGAGCGTGCCGCTGCAAAACCCGGACCTGCCGCTTGCGAGCGGGCTCGTGCCCTGTGTCATTCTGTTCCTCTGCGAATATCTGCTCTCGCTGCTGACGCTCAAAAGCGTAACCATGCGGCGCTGGTTCTGCGGGCGTCCCTGCTTCCTCATCGTCGGCGGCGTCATCCAGCAGCGGGCGATGAAAAAATGCCGCTACAGCGTGGACGAGCTCGCCGAGGAGCTGCGCGGGCACGACGTGAACGACATCGCCGCTGTCCAGTACGCCGTGCTGGAAACGGACGGGGACCTGAACGTCATCCTCTACCCGGAGCACCGCCCCGCGACCGCCGGGGACCTCAAGTGCGCCCCCACGGACGACGGCTACGCCACCGTGCTCATCTCCGACGGCACCCTGCTCCGCCGCAACCTCGCAGGCTGCGGCAAGGACGAGAAATGGCTCCTCCGTGAGCTCCAGAAACGAGGCTGCGCCCACTGGCGTCAGGTCTACGCCTTCGTGCTGTTCGAAAGCGGAAAGGTGTTTTTCGCGGAGAAGGAGTAGTTTCAGTGAAGTTTGGGCTGCGCCCAAGCGAAGTGAGCGGCTTACGCCGCCGTGAAGTTTCGCGCTTTGCGCGAGGTGAAGTTAAGTGTGCCTGCGGCACGCTTAGTGCGCAAAAGGCTCTTTTGTCCAGAGGACAAAAGAGCCTTTTGCATGGTGGAGATGGGGGGAGTTGAACCCCCGTCCGAGAGCGTTTTGGGAGGAACTTCTCCGGGTGCAGACAGTTATTTACATTCCCTTGCCGAGCCGCGAGCTGTCACGCTGGACGGTTTGGTAGCTTCATGATGCATGGTGCGCGCAAAGCTTAGCGCACGCACGTTCTCCGCTCATCGACGCCTCGTTCCGGGCCGCGGAACTCCCGGACGAGACGGCCGCTAATTAAGCAGCGGCAAGAACAGTGTTATCGTTGTTCTTTAATTTATAAGCTGCCCGTTTTAAGGATGGCAGGCGCATCCACCCGCTATTCCAGCCTCCGCACCCCCGTCGAAACCGGTACATCCCCACGTCGAAAGGTGGGAAACTGCTGCGCAATGGCGCGAGCGCCATTGCTTGTTAAGTTTCCCGCCTTTCTCCTTATTCGAAACACACCCGCTTCGCTGGGCTGTGTTTCGAGTTGGAGACGAGTTGAAATGGGAGTTGCTTCGCTGTTTGAAAAAACTCAGAGCGTCTGCGGCTCAGGGTAATCCTCGCCGAAAGTCTCTACGGTGACGTGCTTCATGCGCTGGGGCTGGGTCGGCTTGTCGTTATAGTCGCAGGCAACGGCGGCGATGGCGTCCACGACGTCGAGGCCCTCCGTGACCTTGCCGAAGGCGGCGTACTGGCCGTCGAGGTGCGGCGCCTTGTCGTGCATGATGAAGAACTGGCTTCCGGCGCTGTTCGGCGCCATGGTGCGCGCCATGGAGAGCACGCCGCGGTCGTGCTTCAGGTCGTTTTTGAAGCCGTTGCGGGTGAACTCGCCCTTGATGGTGTAGCCCGGACCGCCGGTGCCGACGCCGTTCGGGTCGCCGCCTTGGATCATAAAGCCGGGGATAACGCGGTGGAAGATGACACCGTCATAAAAGCCCTTCTTGACGAGGGAGATGAAGTTGTTGACGGTGTTCGGCGCGATCTCCGGATAGAGCTCCGCCTTGATGACGCCGCCGTTTTCCATTTCGATGGTAACTACGGGATTCATAGTGGGTTTCCTCCTTGGTATGGTTGGGATCAATAGTTTTTCATAGAGCGGTCCATATCGCGCTGGGCCTGACGCTTCGCGTCCGTGTCGCGCTTATCGTAGAGCTTCTTGCCCTTGCAGAGCCCGACCTCCACCTTGACGCGGCTGTCCTTGAAGTAAACGGAGAGCGGGACGAGGGCGACGCCTTCTTGCATCACGCGCTGGTTCAGCTTCAGGATCTCCTTCCGGTGCATGAGCAGCCGGCGGACGCGGTCCGGGTCGCGGTTGAAGATGTTGCCCTTTTCGTAGGGGCTGATGTGCATCCCGCGGACGAAGATCTCGCCGTTTTTGATGGTGCAGTAGGAGTCCTTGAGGTTCAGCGTTCCGGCGCGGATGGATTTGACCTCCGTACCGCTCAGCTCGATGCCCGCCTCGTAGCGCTCCAGTATGAAATAGTCGTGAAACACCTTGCGGTTGCTCGCCGCCTGCTTGACGCCCTGTGCCTTCGGCATGGTCTCCCTTGCACCTCCTTTGCGGTCATAGATCGGTCCGGTGCGGACCCGCGTACCGTTTATTATAAGATAGTTTAGCACAAAATGGCAAGTAAAAAATGAACAAATTAGAAATATTTCCGCAAAAAGGGCTCTGCCCAGTCCGCGATGCGGACCTGATAGACCGGTGCGGGGCGCAACAGCAGCAGCGTTCCGGCGGGACCAGCGTGCTCCTCCGCGGCCATGGCGCGCCACGGCGCGCTCCCGCTGCGGCGGCGGGCATAAGACGCGAGCAGCGCCGCGGCGGAGGCGGTGAGTCCCGCGCGGGGCGGCAGTCTGACGGCGACAAAGTTCATAATTTAAGCGCTTCCTCTCTCTTTTTCCCCATCATAAGCCCGCGCGGGGGCGAAAATCCAGAGAAAAGATATGGAAAAACGCCAAAGCTTGTGATATACTGATTTATTATTGCAAAAGAGGAGATCATCACCATGGACTGCACCGAGACCACACTGCGCCGCGAGGACATCTACAGCGGCAGGATCATCACCGTCCACCGCGACACCGTAGCGCTGCCGGACGGACGCGAGAGCCTGCGCGAGATCGTGGAGCACCCCGGCGGGGTGACGGTCCTGCCGCTGGACGCGGACGGCACGGTCTGGTGCGTGCGCCAGTTCCGCTATGCTTACGGCAAGATGCTGCTGGAGCTGCCCGCGGGCAAGCTGGAGGACGGCGAGGATCCACTGGAATGCGCAAAGCGCGAGCTGGGCGAGGAGACAGGCTTCACGGCGGACGAGTATCTCTCCCTCGGCGCGCTCTGGCCCTCGCCGGGGTATTGCCGGGAGACGATCTACCTCTACCTCGCGCGCTCGCTCCACGCGGGGCGGCAGCATCTGGACGAGGGAGAATTTCTGAACGTGGAGCGCCATACGCTTGATGAGCTCGTCGCCATGGCGATGGACGGCTCGCTGCGCGATGCCAAGACCGTCGCCGCAGTGCTGAAGGCGAAGCGGCTTCTGGAGGGAGAGGAGAAGGCAAAATGACAAGAACGGTCCTGATCGTGGACGACGAAAAAGCCATCGTCGATATTCTGGATTTCAATTTGAAGAAGGAAGGCTACGCCACGCTGCGCGCCTATGACGGTCCGGAGGGGCTGCGCACGGCGCGGGAGGGCAAGCCGGACCTCATCCTGCTGGACATCATGCTCCCCGGCATGGACGGCTTTGAGGTCTGCCGCATACTGCGCGCCGAGGGCGACAACGTGCCCATCATCATGCTGACGGCACGCGAGGAGGAGACGGACAAGGTCTTCGGGCTGGAAACCGGCGCGGATGACTATATCACGAAGCCCTTCTCTATGCGCGAGCTGCTCGCGCGCGTCAAGACGAATATGCGCCGCACCGCCGCCGCGCCGACGGAGGCACCCGCCGCGGGGAACACCCTGCGCATCCGCGCCCTCGCGATCGACTTGGACCGCCGCAGCGTCAGCAAAAACGGCGCGGTGCTCGACCTCACGCAGCGGGAATATGAGTTGCTCTGCTTCCTCGCAAAGACGCCGGGCAAGGTCGTCTCGCGGCAGGAGCTGATGAGTCAGGTCTGGCAGTACGATTATTACGGCGACCTCCGCGCCGTGGACGTCGCCGTCCGCCGCCTGCGCGAAAAGCTGGAGGAAAACCCCGCCGAGCCGGAGTATGTCATGACCAAACGCGGCGTGGGATACTATCTCGCCGAATAAAGGCGAGCGTTTAAAGGCCTCCCTGTGCAAGGGAGGCTGTCAGTGCGAAGCGCTGACTGGAGGGTTGTAAGCTTCCGGAACAGCCAAGTCCGGATATTACGGCAGCTTACAACCCCTCAGGCGCTTCGCGCCAGCTCCCCTTGCACAGGGGAGCCTTTAAAACCGGAACCGTTCCGTGTAATTGAGGGACTTTTTGGCGGCGTGCGCGCCGCGATTCTGCGAAGCTGTAGGGGTGTAACTACGGATGACAAAGAGCATCTATACAAAGCTCGTTGCGATCATACTGGTGCTGATCCTCGCGCTGATGGCGGTCGTGGGCGCATTTTTGATGCAGGGCGTCCGCAACTTTTATATCAGCGAGTTCTATAGCCGCATGCAGGAGGTGTTCGGCAAGGCGGATCTTGCGCAGGACCTGCGCGCGGCGGCGGACGCGCCGGACGCGGCGGACCGGCTCGCGGAGATCCTCTGGGCGAACGCCGGCAACCTCGGCATCGACTCCGGCAACCGCAACTATTACATTCTCGACGGGACGACGGGCGAATGCCTCGCCGGGTCCGACCCCGCCGCGGGGCGCGAGCTCGCCGTGACGCGCAACATCCTGACCGCGCTCGGCGGCAGCGAGGGCTACGCCTCCAACGCCGGGGACGATTTTATGGACGTCGCCCTCCCCATCCGGGGCGAGAGCGGCAGCTATATCGTCTACATTATTGATAACAAGGACACCGTTACGAGCTTAAACGCCCGGCTTTTCAGCATCATCATCGAGGCGATGGCGATCGGTCTCGTCATCTCCGTGCTGCTGAGCCTGCTGCTCGCCAAAACGATGGTCACGCCCATTCAGGAGCTGACCCACGCCGCCGAGAAGGTCGCCGCGGGCGACTTTTCCGAGACGGTGGAGAACCCCGCGAAGGACGAGATCGGCACGCTGACGCGCACCTTCAACGACATGGCAGGACAGCTTGAGAGCAACATCGAGGACCTTAAAAACGCCGAGCAGACACGGCGCGAGTTCGTCGCGAACGTGTCCCACGAGCTGCGCACGCCGGTGACGAGCATCCGCAGCTACGCCGAGACGCTCGCCGACGCCGGCGGCGGCATGGACCCGGAGATGGAGAAGCATTTTCTGGACGTCATCGTCGGCGAGAGCGACCGCATGACGAAGATCGTGCAGGACCTGCTGATGCTGAGCAAGTTCGACGCGGGCTCCATCGCCTTCGATTTCGAGGAGTTCTCGTTTGAAAAGTCCGTGACGGACGTCTATAACGCCCAGCTTCTGGAGGCGCAGAGCCGCGGGCATAACTTTACGCTGGAGTTCAAGGGCGCGATCCCGCCGATCCGCGGCGACCGCCTGCGCATCGAGCAGGTGCTGACGAACCTCGTCAGCAACGCCATCAAATATACGCCGAACGGCGGGCGCATCCGCATGACCGCGGGGCTCACGGGCGACCGGGTCTGGTGCTCCGTGCGCGATAACGGCGTCGGCATCCCGAAGGAGGACGTCGGGCACGTGTTCGAGCGCTTTTACCGCGTGGACAAGGCGCGCTCGCGCGAGTCCGGCGGCACGGGGCTCGGTCTCTCCATCGCCTACGAGATCGTCGAGCGCCATCAGGGGACGATCACCGTCGAGAGTCAGAAAGGCAGGGGCACGACCTTTACCGTGACGCTGCCGGTGGGAGGACCGGAGAATGAGTGACAAAGACCGCCGCCGGGAGCTCGCCGGCGACGTCGGGCGCAAGATCATCATCGCGCTGCTGCTCGTCTCCGCGGCGCTGCTGCTGGCGCGGACGGGCTATTATACGGGGCTGAAGGACCTCATCCGCGGCGACGACGCCGCAGTGGAAACCGAGAGCGGTGCGGGCACGGAAACGCCGGCGGCGCTCTATTCCGCCGTGCGCCCGCGCGCCGTCGCCGTGCGCCAGTCGGACGGGACGCTGAGCGCCAGCGCCTACGACGCGGAGACGACGGAGCGCGCCTTCCAGCGCTTTTCCGCCCTGCTGGGCGAGGCGCTCGGCTCCGCGGGAACGCCGCTCAGCCTGCGGCGGACGGAGTTTCAGGAGGGGCTTTCCGGCAGCTGCGTTCTCTTTGAGATGGGCAGCGCCCTGCCGCTCGG
Organism: Ruminococcus bicirculans (ex Wegman et al. 2014); assembly: GCA_963649145.1. GTDB lineage: Bacteria > Bacillota > Clostridia > Oscillospirales > Oscillospiraceae > SVKR01. The sequence continues at coordinate 27,345 of CAVJGI010000006.1, forward strand.
CGTGCTCTCCGGGCTGCTGGGCACGCGCATGAGCTCCGCGGCGCAGAGCGAGCGCGCCGAGCGCATTTATCTCGCCCTGCGCGACGACCGCGTCGTGCTCGCGTTCCGCACCGATACGGGCGCTTATTACCGCTGCGACACCGCGGCGCAGGCGGAGGCGCTGCGCAGCCGCATCGCGGATTTCCACGCAGCCAAGGCGACCTTCGCCGGGGACAGCGCGCTTTACGCGCGCTTGGAGCCGAGCACCGTCATCCTGAGCGAAATGCCGGAGATCGCGGCGATCTCCGTGGAAACCGCGGACGCGGACGCCGAGGCGGTGCTCGCGGCGCTGGGGATGAACCCTTACGTCGCGGCGAGCTATCCGGAGAGCGACGGCACGCTCGTGTTCATCGAGGGCGAGAAGACCCTCCGCTGGGACACGGCGGGCGTCGTCACCTTCCGCTCCGGGGAGCGGGGCGAGCGCGCGGCGGAGGACCTCGCCGGCGCGGTGCAGTATGCCTGCCGCCTCGCCGCGGCGACCGTGGGCCAGACCTGCGGCGACGCCGTGCTGCGCGTCACGGGCGCGGCGTATGACGAAGGGCGCGACCGCTTCACGGTCACGCTGGAGCTGAATGTGAACGGGCTGGATGTCCGCCTCGCCGCGGGCGCGGCTGCGGAGATCGAGCTGACCGGCGGCTGCCTCACGCGCGCGCAGCTCACGCTGCGGCGCTGCACGGCGGGGACGGACACGGAGCTGGTGCTCCCGATGCTTCAGGCGGCAGCCATCGCCGCCGCGGAGGGGAACGCCGCGCCGGTGCTGGTCTATCGCGAGAGCGGGGAAGGCGCGGGCTGCGGCTGGGTGCAGGAAGGATGAACAGTAAAAAGCTCGAACGGATCATTATTCTGATATTGCTGCTGCTGAATGTGTCGCTGCTGCTCGTTGTGCTGACGGACGGCGCGCAGGAGCGCCGCAGCGACCGCGACACCGCCGATTCCATCGCCGCGCTGCTGCGCGAAAACGGCATCGAGGTCAGCCCCGGAGCCGATCTGCTGCAAAGCGCGCCGCGGGAGTGCTCCGTCGTGCGCGATCTTGACGCCGAACGCGAGCGCATGCGCGCGCTGCTCGGCGCGGTCAGCGCCGAGGATCAGGGCGGCAGCATCTATTATTACCGCGCCGCGGACGGGCAGGCGGTCATGCGCGGCACGGGCGAATTTGATATGCTCTTCACGGCGGGAGCCGTCCGCGCCCGCGGCGGCGCGAAAAAGGCGGCGCAGCGCCTGTTTGCCCGCGCGGACATTGAGCTCGACGAGGCGAGCATGCGCCTTGCCGAGGACGGCGAAACACTGCTCGCCTGCTGTGCGTGGAACGGCTACGCCGTCTGGAACGCCGCGCTGGAGATCAGCTTCAGCGGCGAGAGCTTTTACACCGTATTCGGCACGCTGGTCTTCGACCGCGAGACCGCCGAGGGCGAGGCGGGCATGGACTCCCTCTCCGCGCTCCTGCGCTTTTTGGAGCTCGTCGGCAGCGAGGGCATCATCTGCTCCCGGCTCGAAAGCCTGACGCCGGGCTATCTCATGCGCGTCACCGTCTCCGGCGAGAGCACGCTGACCCCCGTCTGGCGCATCGCAACGGACACCGGCGAGCACTACCTGAACGCCCGCACCGGTCAGACGGAGACCCTCGGCGCATAAGTTTGCCGCGCAAAACGCCCGGAACCGCCCACATTGGGATAAAACCTTGCAATTTGTATGAAGATATGCTAAAATGCCTAAGATATGGTATCGGGCGCGCGTTCGCCCCATTGCTTTTCGGAAAAAGAGAGCCGTAACTATTCCGTTTTGGGAGGCTTTTCATTTTGGATAAATACATCATTCATGGCGGCAGGCAGCTGCATGGCGAGGTGGAGATCTCCGGCGCAAAAAACGCCGCGGTCGCCATCATCCCGGCGGCGCTCATGGTCAACGGCGTATGCCGGATCGAGAACCTGCCCCAGATCAGCGACACGGACAAGCAGCTCCAGATCCTCCAGCTCATGGGCGCAAAGGTGCGCCTTGTCAGCCGCGACACCGTGGATGTGGACTGCACGAGCGTGCGCCTCAGCGGCGAGATCTTCGCCCTCACACGCCAGATCCGCGCCTCGTATTACCTCATCGGCGCGATGCTCGGCCGCTTCGGTGAGGCGGTCACGACCATGCCCGGCGGCTGCAACTTCGGCGTGCGCCCCATCGACCAGCACATCAAGGGCATGAAGGCCCTCGGCGCGGAGATGGAGATCGCAAAGGGCCTCATCCGCGCCAAGGCGCGGGACGGTCGTTTGCGCGGCAGCCGCATTTATCTCGACCGCGTCTCCGTCGGCGCGACGATCAACGTCATGCTCGCCGCAACGATGGCGAAGGGACTGACCGTCATCGAAAACGCCGCGCGCGAGCCGCATATCGTCGACCTTGCGAACTTCCTGAACTCCATGGGCGCGGACGTCCGCGGCGCGGGCACCGACGTCATCAAGATCCGCGGCGTGGACTCGCTCCACGGCGGGAGCTACAGCCTCATCCCCGACCAGATCGAGGCGGGGACCTACATGGCAGCCGTCGCCGCTGCGGGCGGCGAGGTGACGCTGCTCGGCGTCATCCCGCGGCACCTTGAGTGCATCTCCGCGAAGCTGCGCGAGATCGGCGTCGAGGTCGAGAACGGGGACGATACCGTCACCGTCCGCCGCAGCGGAAAGCTGCACCGCACGAATGTGAAGACCCTCCCCTACCCCGGCTTCCCGACCGACATGCAGCCCCAGATGAGCACCGTGCTCTGTCTGGCGGACGGCACCAGCGTTGTCACCGAGGACGTCTGGGATAACCGCTATAAATACGTCAACGAGCTGCGCAAGATGGGCGCGGAGATCCATGTGGACGGCAAGACCGCCATCATTGAGGGCGTCCCGCATCTCACGGGCGCGCCCGTCGCCGCCTGCGACCTGCGCGCGGGCGCGGCGATGGTCATCGCCGGACTCTGCGCCGAAGGCACCACGACCGTGGAGGACGTGGTGTATATCGAGCGCGGCTATCAGGACATTGTCGGCAAGCTGCGCCGCCTCGGTGCGGATATCCACGCCGTCTCCGAGCCGGACGAGCCCGACGAGCAGCGAGGCTCCGCCGCCGGATGATGCGCCTGACCACCTTTGCGAGCGGCAGCAGCGGAAACTGCGCCCTGCTCCAGTGCGGCGGGACCCGCCTGCTGCTGGATGCCGGCATTTCCTTCCGCCGCATCCGGGACGCCCTCGCCGTCTCCGGGCTGACGATAGCGGACCTTTCCGCCGTGCTCGTCACCCATGAACATTCCGATCACATCAGCGGGATCGCCACCATGCTCCGCCATAGCGACGTCCCCTTTTTCGCCCCCCGGACCGTGCTGCGCCGTCTGTGCGCCGCCAGCGCGGGGGTCGAAGCGCGTATGCACCCCGTCGCGCCCGGTGAGAGCTTCGATATCGGCGAAGTGCGCATCACGCCCTTCGCCACGCCCCACGACACCGCCGAGAGCGTCGGCTGGCGCGTCGAGGGCGACGGCGTTTTCGGTCTCGCGACCGATTTAGGCTGCGTCACGGACGAGATCCTCGCCGGGCTCGCCGGGGCGGACGCCGTGCTCATCGAGGCCAACCACGACGTCGACATGCTCCGCGCCGGTCCTTACCCCGCGGCGCTGAAGCGGCGCATCCTGTCCGACCATGGCCACCTTTCCAACGAGCGCTGCGGCGAGCTCGCCGCCTATCTCGCCGACCGCGGGACGCAGTATATCGTGCTGGGCCACCTCAGCCGCGAGAACAACACGCCGGACCGCGCTTATCGCGCCGTGGCGGACGCCCTCGCGGGGCGGGACGCCCGGCTTTTCACCGCGCCGGCGGACGGGCGCTTTACGGTCGAATTCGGGAGGGCGGAAGCGTGCTCACGGTAAAGCTCGTCTGCGTCGGAAAGCTGAAGGAAAAATTTTTCGCGGAGGCGTTCGAGGAATACCGCAAGCGCCTCGGCGCGTTCTGCCGCTTCGAGTGCGCGGAGCTTGCCGAGCAGCGCCTCGGAGACGCCCCCGGCGCGCGGGAGATCGCCGCGGCGCTCGAGCGCGAGGCGGCGGACATCGAGAAAGCCATCCCCTCCGGCGCGGCGGTCGTCGCCATGTGCGTGGAGGGCAAGGGAATAAGCAGCGAGGAGCTCGCCGCCCAGCTCGACCGCTGGCAGAGCGCCGGGCGCAGCCGCGTCTGCTTTGTCGTCGGCGGCTCGTTCGGGCTCAGCGAGCGCGTCAAGGCGCGTGCCGACCTGCGGCTGAGCGTCTCGCGCATGACATTTCCGCATCACCTCTTCCGGGTGATGCTCGCCGAGCAGATTTACCGCGCACTCTCCATTTCGGCGGGAACGCGCTATCATAAATGAGATCGAGAGAGGATAGAGTTTAAAAGTATGGAAAAAGCATTTGCGTGGAGCTCGCTGCCCGGCGCGCTGCTGAAAAAGTGGCCGCGGGACGACGCGGGAGAGTATGCCGCGCCGAAATTCCTGACCCACTGCCTCAGCGTGGATATGGAGGACAAGATCCTCGTGAACATGCTGGAGGCTTACGGCATCCCCGCGCTGGTCATCCATCCGGGGGACGGCGATTTCGGCAAGGTCCTGCTCGGCATGAGCGGGACGGGCAGCAGCATTCTGGTCCCGGAGCCGCTTTATGAGGACGCGAAAGCACTGATGGAGGCAAAGAGCGATGACGAATTGGAGAGCTGAATACGAAAAATGGCTGGACTGCCCGTCCCTCAGCGAGAGCGAGTGGAAGGCGCTGCACGACATCCGCCACGACGACGCGGAGATCGAGAGCCGCTTTTTCGCCCCGCTGGAGTTCGGCACCGGCGGTCTGCGCGGCACGATGAAGATGGGTCTGCACCACATGAACGTCCACATCATCCGCCACACGACGCAGGCATTCGCGAACGTCATCCTCGCCGAGGGCGGCGCGGATGCGCGCGAAAAGGGCGTCGTCATCTGCTTCGACTGCCGCGTGAACAGCGAGCTTTTCGCCCGCGAAGCCGCGCGCGTCATGGCGGGCAACGGCATCCATGTGCGCATTTTCGACGCGCTGCGCCCCACGCCGGAGCTCAGCTTCGCCGTCCGCTATTACGGCGCGGCGGCGGGACTCAACATCACGGCGAGCCACAATCCCAAGGAATATAACGGCTACAAGGTCTACTGGTCGGACGGCGCCCAGCTCCCGCCGGAGCATGCCGCCGCCATCGCCGCGGAGATGGAGAAGCTGGATATCTTCACCGGCTTCACCGCCGCGGACTTCGACGAAGCCCTCGCCGACGGACGCATCGAGCGCATCGGCAGCGAGACGGACGAGGCATACTTGCAGCGCGTGCTCTCCCTCGCCATCGACCGCGAGGCGGTCGCGCGCGCCGCGGATGAGCTCCAGATCGTCTATACCCCGTTCCACGGCGCGGGGCACTATCTCGTGCCGGAGGCGCTGCGCCGCCTCGGTGTGAAGCACGTGACGCCCGTGCCGGAGCAGATGGTGCTCGACGGCACGTTCCCGACCGTCGCGTCCCCGAATCCGGAGAATCCGGAGGGCTTTTACCTCGCCGTCGACCTCGCGAAGCGCGTCGGCAGCGACCTCATCATCGGCACGGACCCGGACTCCGACCGGCTCGGTGTCCTCGCCCGCCGCGGGGATGAGTTCGTCCCCATCACCGGCAACCAGATGGGCGTGCTGCTGCTCGACTATATCATCGGCGCGCGCACCCGCACCGGCACAATGCCGGAAAAGCCCGGCGCGATCAAGACCATCGTCAGCACGGAAATGTTCCGCGAGGTCGCGCTGCGCAACGGCGTTCACCCGGAGGACACCTTCACCGGCTTCAAGTTCATCGCCGAGCGCATCGGCGAGTGGGAGGCAGCCGGGAGCTGGAACTATATCTTCTCCTTTGAAGAGAGCTACGGCTATATGATGGGCGACTTTGTCCGCGACAAGGACGCCGTCAGCGCCTCGATGATGGTCGCGGAGATGGCGGCATATTACCACGGGCAGGGGATGACGCTGCTCGACGCGATGGACGCGCTCTACGAAAAATACGGGCACTACGGCGAGCGGACGCTGAACCTCGTCATGCCGGGGCTCGACGGCCTGCGGAAGATGCAGGCGCTGATGGAGTCCCTGCGCGGTCAGTACCCCGCGGAGATCGGCGGCGTTCCCGTCGCCATGGTGCGAGACTACGAAAGCGGCGCGCTGACCGTCCCCGGTCTCGGCGTCGTCGGTGAAACGCCCATCCGCGGCAGCAACGTGCTCTATTTCGAGCTTGCCGACGGCAGCAGCTTCATCATCCGTCCCTCCGGCACCGAGCCGAAGATCAAGGTCTATCTCCTCGTAAAGGACGAGACCGCCGGAAAATGCAATGTAAAGCTCGACCGCCTCGCAGCATGGGCGGAAAAGCTGCGAGGAGAAGCGTAAAGCGAAAGATTTTGGTATATGACAAAGCCCCCGCCGGGGTATGCCCGGCGGGGGCTGCTTCGATTCATTTGTTAGAAGCTAAGAAAGTCTCATTCGACCCAGCGGATAATTTTGCTGTTCGGCGCAATTGGAAATATCATTCGCTTAACTCCATCTTGAAATTGGATGTCTGCGCCGCCCCCTGAAATAGAGAGAATCGTACCGATTCCCCAGTTTTTATGCTCAACACGTCTCCCAATGAATTCTTCGTCCTTGTTCGGGACGTCTTCCTCTATCTTTGCAGTCTCCTCCGGGCTATCGGTAACAGGTTCTTCTCCAAAGAGAGGAGCATAATGATTGAGGAGTTTTTCTATAGTCACAACACTTTTTTCATTTTTCAAATCAAAACGCTTGAAAGACCCCCTCGTCAGTCCATGCTCTATGTTATATTTGTCTTTGACCTTGGAAAGCCAATTCACTTTTCTACAATGATACCTTGGGAACTCATCAACATAATAGTAATCGGATTCCACAATTCCAACGCCAAGCACAGTTTCACTGTCTCCAACGGCAAAAACGATCTCCCCGACCTTCATTTTATTGCAAAGATCCCAAACATTGGTCACTATTGTTGAACGGTCCGAGTCATAGGGTCTTATCTTCCGAAAATACTCCTGAAGAGCTTTTTTGTCTGGATACTTTGCCTTATCGCTAACATCGCCCACGCCTTCCACCATAAGATGCATTTCGCCGTTATCGCGGTCCTTTTTCCAACCTAAAAACCAACCCGCAGGACCACTGGCATGCCCCTCATCAAGATACCCCGGACGATAGCGCCAGTAATTTTTAGTCTCATCGATTTCCATAGACTTGATTCCTCCCGATTCAATTTTCTCCGTTTATAACCGACGGAATTTGCTCTTGCAGCTATTATATCACTTCCCTTTCCAGTTTGCAATAAGCCAATTAGCAAAAAAGGTGTACAAGGTCTGCGGTTTGAATTACTCGAACAAGGCACAAAGAACCTCCCGCCGACGGCGGGAGGTTCTTTCGTATAAGTCCAGCTTTCGGTACTTGCGGTTTCGCCCTTCAATGCCCCTGCTTCATCTCAAAGTGGATGAGCACGGAGAGCAGGGCGCGGAGGGCGATGACTGCGCCGAGGACGATGAGCTCGGTGAGGTCGCGGACGAGGACGGTCTTCAGGATCTCCGCCGCCATTTTAAATTCCAGACTGAGCGCCAGTCCGGACGCGAGCTGGAACTTGATGTCCTCCTGCCCATGGCGGATGAGGCTGCGGATATACTTGATAAACGCCGTGACCGTCGACACCGCGACGACCGCGATGCCCATCAGCTCGCAGATCGGGATCAGGTATTCCAGAATGATTTCAACAACCGTGTCCAGCATAGCGCTTGCCCGCCTCTCTCTTTCTCTTGCTTTCAAACATACGCCCGCTGGGGGCGTTGTCAAGAAAAAGATTTTTGGGGCACATTTTCTCGCCCCAAGGGGCGAGGGGATGAAAAAGGTTTCGCGCCTGCGGGCGCGAAACCTATTTTCCCCCCACGTCCCCAGCCCAACCCAAACACACCAATTTTCTCTGGACAAACACCCAACATTCTGTTACAATCTATATATAACTAACGAAAGGACGGAGTACGGAACAATGAAATGTGTTATGGCTTCCCTGCTGTCGGTTTTTACGCTCCTGTCCCTCTCTGCCTGTCAGGGCGGCGAAGGCAGCGCGGGCTTGATCGGGGTCATTTTGCTCATAATCGGGATCGTGAACACTGCCGCGCCCCGCTTCTCTTGGTATCTGAAGGACGGCTGGAAATTCAAGGACGCCGAGCCGTCCGACGGCGCGCTTGCCCTGATCCGCATCGGCGGCATTGTCGCCCTCGTCATCGGCGTGATCGCGCTGCTCGCGGGCTGAAAAATAGGATAATAACGGCGCCGCCGTCCCCCTTTGAGGACGGCGGCGCTTTTTTGTTTTATTCCGCCTTGAAGCTCTCCCCCACCGTGCCGGGTTCGGCATCGAGGCTTTCGGTGTACTCGACGTGCTGGATGTGGCAGCCGGCGCCGATGCGGACGGTCTTGCCGCTGACGGACTCGGCGGTGACGTTTTCGAGCTCCACGTAGTCGCCCTCGATCGTGCGGACGGAGAGCGTGCCGGGGGCGCTGGTGCGGAAGATGTTCAGCAGGCTCTTTGCGGTGGGCAGGCGCAGAACGCGGATGTCCGCGCCGCCGATGTCGCCGACCTCGCAGCGGCCGGCGGGGTAAAACTCCAGCTTCTCCGCATTCAGCAGCCCGCCGATCCTCACCACGCCGGAGAGCGCGGCGCGCTCCGCCTCCACGCCGCCGTCGATGTCCAGCGAGCCGGAGGCGCGCAGCTCCGTGCAGTGGACGCGCGCGGCGTGGAGCACGCCGGAGACGTGCAGCTCCCCGCCGCTCAGCTCGCCGCCGATCCGCGTCGCGCCGGAGCCGTGGAACTCCTGCGCCGCGGCGTCCCCGCCGCACTGGAACGCACCGGAGACATGCATCTCCCCGCCGCAGCCGACGTCGCCCTCGACCTTGACGGAGCCGGAACAGTGCAGCCGCTCCGCAACGCGCGCATTGCCCGCGATCTTCGCCGAGCCGGAGCAGTTGAGCTCCTCGCAGCGGAGGCTGCCGTCCACCTTGCCCGCGCCGGAGACGGACACCTTATCAAAATCCCCGCCCGGCATAGAGCCGCTGCCGGAGATCTTCATATTTCTCATTTCCTCGTTCATATTCATAATGTTACCTCCTTTAAATACTCCAGAAAATCGCCGCGCTTGCCGTCCTCGACGAGCCAGAGGTGCCGGACCTCCTCCAGCGCGAACTCCCTTGTTCCGAATTTTGTCTCGACCGTGAGCTTCCGCTCCGCGCGGACCGCCTCCCGCCGCTCCGCGAGCGACGCCGCCAGCGCCTCCAGCGACTGCTGCTCCTTTTTGCTCTGGATCAGCTCGATGCGCTCGCAGATCTGGCTGCGGCGGAACACCGTCTCCTGCCCGGTCGGCGCCGAGCGGCGGATGAACCAGCTCTCCGGGATCAGCCCCATCCGCTTCCAGCGGTAAAGCGCCCCGTAAGAGATACCGTAGCGCTCCAGAAGCTCCTTTTTGGAGATCATCTCCTCGTCCATGCGGACTCCTCCTTTCCGTGCCGCGTAACATTGTTTCGTAACACTGTTATGGAGTGTAGCATAACAGTGTTACGTTGTCAAGAGGAAATTTGAATTTTTTTCGCGATGGGGGATTTTTGCGAAAAATCCCACCTCACCGGGGCTTGAAAATGCGGCGGGATTCGGCAATAATCGCGTTGAAAGGGCGCTTAATGCCTTTTTCGGAATCTTGAAACGGAGGATGTTTCTTATGAATTGGACGAAGCTTGGCTTTTTCGCCGGCGGCGTGCTGTTCGGCACGGCGGGGATCAGGATTCTGATCAGCAAGGACGCAAAGAGGGCGTACACCCATGCGACGGCGGCGGTGCTGCGCGCGAAGGACTGCGTTTTGACGACGGTCGACACCGTGCGCGAGAACGCGGGCGACATTCTTGCCGACGCGAAGGAGATCAATGAGACCCGCGCTGCGGCGGCGGAGACCATCGAGGACACTGCGGAGAAGGCGGCGGAATAAAGCGTGAAGTGCCGTATCCTGCATCGCTCCGCCGGCCGTCTGCGCATCCGGGCTGAGCAGTCCCGGATGACGCTGCGGCAGGCGGACATTCTGGAGGCCTATCTCTGCACCGTTCCCGGCGTGGAGAAGGTCTCCGTTTACGACCGCACCTGCGACGCGGTCATCGAATTTACCTGCCCGCGGGAGGCGGTCACGACCGCACTCGCGGCGTTTTCCTATGCCCAGAGCGAGGCCCTCGCCCCGGAGCACAGCAGCCGGGAGCTTAATCGCGAGTTTGAAGACAAGCTCGTCTTCTCCATCGGTTGGCACTATTTTAAAAAGTTCTGCCTCCCCCTCCCGATCCGGACGGCGCTGACCGCGCTGAAGGGGCTGCGTTATCTCTGGAAGGGGCTGCGCTGCCTCGTGCGGGGCAAGATCCAAGTCCCGGTGCTGGACGCGACCGCCATCGGCGTCTCCATGCTTCAGGGCGATTTCAACACGGCGAGCTCCATCATGTTCCTGCTCGGCGTGGGCGACATTCTCGACGAGTGGACGCACAAGAAGTCCGTCGCGGACCTTGCACAGAGCATGGCGCTCGGCGTGGACAAGGTCTGGCTGGAGACGCCGGAGGGCGAGCGCGTGCTCGTGCCGACGGGCTCCGTCCGCGCCGGCGACCGCATCGCCGTCGGCACCGGCGGCATGATCGCGCTCGACGGCAAGGTCGTCTCCGGCGAGGCGATGGTCAATCAGGCGTCCATCACGGGCGAGCCGCTCGCGGTGCGCCGCGGACCGGGCACGCTCGTTTACGCCGGCACCGTCGTCGAGGAGGGCGACTGCGTGATCGAGGTCACGAAGGTCAGCGGCAGCGGCCGCTACGACCGCATCGTGAAGATGATCGAGGAATCCGAAAAGCTCAAGAGCAACACGGAAAACCGCGCCGCCGCTCTTGCCGACCGCCTTGTGCCGTATAGTCTCGGCGCGACGGGGCTCGTCTATCTGCTGACGCGCAACGTCACGAAGGCGCTCGCGGTGCTGATGGTGGACTTCTCCTGCGCGCTGAAGCTCTCGATGCCGATCGCGGTGCTCTCCGCGATGCGCGAGGCGGGGCGCTGCCACCTCTCCGTCAAGGGTGGGCGCTTCCTCGAAGCCGTCGCCGAGGCGGACACCATCGTGTTCGACAAGACCGGCACGCTGACCCACGCCGCGCCGCGCGTTGCGCAGATCGTCACCTTCGGCGGGAACGCCGAGGACGAGATGCTGCGCCTCGCCGCCTGTCTGGAGGAGCACTACCCCCACTCCATGGCGCGCGCCGTCGCGGGCGTGCTCGCCGCGGTCATCTGCATCGAGGACCCGCTGCGCGACGAGGCGGCGGAGGTCGTCCGCGGGCTGCACGAGCTGGGCTTTTCCAAGATCGTGATGATGACCGGCGACAGCGAGCGCACGGCGCGCGCCGTGGCTGCGTCCGTCGGCGTGGACGAATACTATTCCGAGGTTCTGCCGGAGGACAAGGCGGCATTCATCCGCGCGGAGCACGAGGCGGGTCGACGCGTCGTGATGCTTGGCGACGGCATGAACGACTCCCCCGCGCTCTCCGAGGCGGACGCCGGGATCGCCATCCGGGACGGTGCCGCCATCGCGCGCGAGGTCGCGGACATCACCATCGGCGCGGACGATCTGCGCGCACTGCTGACGCTCCGGCGGCTCTCCGCCGCGCTCACGGCGCGCATTCGCAGCAACTACCGCGGCATCATCGGCTTCAACTTCTCCCTCATCGTCCTCGGCGTCGCCGGCGTCCTCGCCCCCGCGACGACCGCATGGCTGCACAACATCTCCACGATCTGCTTCAGCCTCCACGCGATGACGGATCTGCTGGAGAAGGATGATCGAGAAACATAAAAAAAGATTCCCACCCAGCCGGGTGGGAATCTTTTCTTCAAAATCAAATTTTATGTGAATTCTTCGTGCAAAGCATTGATTTTTTCGTGCAAACGGCATATACTATACTCACCAGCAGGAAAGGAGATGGTTTTATGGCTGGCTCCACCACGAATATCAGCATCCGAATGGATTCGGATTTGAAGGCGCAGGCCGACGCGCTCTTCGGAGAACTCGGCATGAATCTGTCCACGGCGTTCAACGTCTTTGTTCGCCAGTCGCTCCGCGAGGGCCGTATCCCGTTTGATGTTTCTTTGAATCAGCCCAACAAGGAAACGATTGCCGCCATGTTGGAGGCAGAAAGGATCGCAAAAGATCCGTCCGTGAAAGGGTATAACGATCTGGATGAACTCTTTGCAGACCTGAAAGCATGAGAAAAACGAAATATACCGTCAAGCCCACCACGCAGTTCAAAAGGGATTTCAAGCTGGCGATGAAGCGCGGCCTGAAAATTGAGCTGCTGGAGGACGTGATTGCCTCCCTTGCAATGGGTGAAACGCTCCCCGAAAAGCACAAGGATCACGCGCTGACCGGGAATTGGGTCGGGCACCGCGAGTGTCATGTCCTCCCGGATTGGCTGCTGATCTACCGCATCGAGGGTGAAGTGCTGGTGCTGACCTTGGCACGTACCGGGACGCACAGCGACCTGTTCGGAAAATGACTTTTTTACTCTTGAAAAAACCGCCGCCCATCACGGGCGGCGGTTTTCAGCTTGTCAAAGAACTTCCAAACCGCCCCGGTTTCTGGTATAATGGAAGAAACG
>CAVJGI010000007.1:0-39360 GCA_963649145.1 Ruminococcus bicirculans (ex Wegman et al. 2014)
CGAGCGCGAATACTAAGAGCAGGGACAGCAGTCTTTTTTTCATTTGCTTTCCTCCATGCGCGCTTCAATGAGCGCGATCTGCCAGTCGGTGATGATGTCGTCCGGACCGACGCTGCCGTCGCCGTAGCCGAGGAGCAGCCCGGTCTCCGCAGCCCACGCCATCGCGGGGGCTTTGCAGTCGGTGAACGGGCTCTCCCCCGCCGCGGGCGAACCGGCGGCGCGCCAGAGGCGCGTGATATAGGCAAGGCGCGTCTGCACGCCCTCGCGCTGGGGCAGGGAGACGAAATCGAGCTCATTGCCCGCCGCGTCCACGGTCAGCACCGTGAGCGCCGCGCCGTCGCTGCGGACGATCTGGCAGTTTGCCGTTTCGTAAACGACACGCGCCGCGCGCGTCTCATCGGAGCTGGAATAGAACTTGCTGCCGGAGACACCCATGATATAGGTGAGACCCTTTTCATAGTCCGTGCGCCCCTGATAGAGCGGGACGGAGCGGGAATAGACGTGCTGGTGGCCCTGAAGCACGAGGTCCACACCGTAGTCCTCGAAGATGGGACCCCACGCGGCTTTCAGCTTCTCCGCCGTCTGGTCGCTGTGGACCGCCTGCACGGGGATGTGGGTCACGACGATCTGCCAGTCCGCCGTGCTGGACGCGAGGTCGTGCCTCAGCCAGTCTGCAAGGCGGTCGAAGTCCGCGTCCGTCAGTCCCTGCTCGCCGGAGAAGACCCATGAGTTCACCGCGACGACGTGGATATTTCCGGCGTCGAAGGAATAGAGCTCCTCGGCAAAGCCCTCCGGACCGTTTTTCGGCAGGGCGAAGACGTCCAGATAAAGCTCCGGCTTTCCGCCGATGAAGTTGCTCTCGTGGTTGCCGTTCACGGCGAAAAACGGGAGTCCGGGCAGGGACGCCTCCGCCGCGGCGAGGAAGGCGTCAAACTGTTCAAGCGACACGCCGGAGTTCACCATATCCCCGCCCATAATGGCGAAGGAAAGCTCCGGGTGGGCGTCATAGGCGCTGCGCGCGAGGGCGGCGAAATCGCTGTAATCGGTGTTTCCGGCGGGCTGCGCGTCGCCGAAATAGGCGAAGGTCACACTCTGGGACGCCGGGTCATCCGCCGCGAAGCGGAGCTCCTCGCTCCATGCGCCCTCCGTTCCGGTGCGGCAGACATAGCGCTCGCCGGGCGTCAGACCGCGGACTGTCGCCTCATAGTGATATGCGCCGCTGCCGTCGAGACTGATGTCCCGCCCCGCGGCGGTTTCCTCCCGCGCGCCGACAAAGCCCGCGGCGGCGTATTCCCGCTCCGTCACGAGCTGGAGCGTCTGCTCGCCGGGCTCCGCGCTCCGCCACGAGACGGTGACGCTCGTCGCCGGGTCCTCCGTCCACGAGACGGTCGCCGCCGCAGCGGAGACGCAGAGCGCTGCCGCCGCCGCGAGCACGGTCAGCACGGTGATGAGGCGTTTTTTCATGCTTGATCCTCCTGAAGACGAAAAAATGGGTCTGCCCTGCGGAAGCAAAGCAGACCCATCCAGTCCATTTTTTATCATGGCGCGCGGCGGCCGTTTTCCTTCCTCAAGCACGGAGTACCGCACCGTTTCCGGCAAGGCGGTATGGGAACGTCCGCGGGACGTCCCGGCCGGACCCTCTTAGCACTGCGCTTTAGCGAGCCGGGCTTTGGAAAACTTTTGACTTTTTCTGACGGGGCAAAGAGCCCGTCATTCGGAGAAATGTTACCATGAGATCCCCAAAAAGTCAACGTTTTCCGCCCTTATTCCCCCGCGTCCTCCGCCAATCGCCGCGGCGGTCGTCCCATCGCCGCAACGCGGTAGTCCGGATAGTCCGACGGATCGACCTCCCGATAGTAAACGGACTCGTTCCGCAGCCGCACGAGCTCCGCCATTTTTGCGCGCAGGTGCGGCTGCTCCGCCTCCGGCGCGTGGGCGAGCTGGCGGTCGAGGCGCTTGAGCTTGCGCCGCGCCGCCTCGTGCTCCTCCGTCTCGATCCGGAGGTAATATTTGCCGTTATGACAGTGGAGCTTCGTCGACATCGGCGCTCACCACTTGTAGCTGTAAAGCTCCGCCGCCGCGCGCTGGACGCGCAGCGCCGCGAGCCCCGTGATGCGCTCCGCGCCGAGGATGAGCCGCTGCTGCGCCGTCTGCGCGGCAAGCCCCGCCGCGAGACGCTTCGCGAGGGAGACGTCGTCGGAGTCCACCCCGCCGTCCATGTCGAGGTCGCCGCGCTGCACGACGTAGATCGCCGTGTCCGCGGTGATCTCCAGCGTAAAGCTGCGGCTGTTCCCCTCGCCCGCCGGGACGAGCGCCGCGTAAGTGCTGCCGCCGTCCGCCGTATAGAACACGGCGCAGGCCTTCGCCGCCGTGACGCTGAGGGAGAGCGCACCGGTGTCCGTGTGCCCGCTGCTGAGCGCGGCGTTCGCAATGTTGTTTACCGTGACATCGTAGTCGAACGCGCTCGCGCCGCAGTTGGTGCAGACGCCGTCCGGACCATAGCTGTGCGCCTTCGGCGTCTGCCAGCTCAGGACCGGGTATTCGCCGCAGCTCACGAGCCAGACGTCGTGCAGCTCGTTCAGCTTCGCTGCAAACGCCGCGCTGCGCATAAACTCCGCGCTGAACGCCTCGTTGCCGGTCTTGGTTCCCTTGTAGGCATAAACGCCGTCTTCGTCCTTCACGATGGTAGAATCGAGAGAGTAGTTATAGTTGACCGTGCCCTCGCTCTGACCGACGATGGGGTTCGTCTGATTGAGCCCGGAGACCGCGCCGACATTGTAGCAGTTTTCGATCAATGCCGCGCTGTCGATGAAGCCGGCGATGCCGCCGATCCAGCTGGCGTCGGGGTCGCTGACCGTGCCGGCGTTATAGCAACTTGCGATGCTGGAGGGATAAGTTCCGCTCTTGTCGCCGCTGATGCCTACGATCCCGCCGAGGCCGCTCTTCGGGTGCTGCCCCTCATAGCGCCCCGTCACCGCGCCGAGGTTGACGCAGCGCGCGACCGCGCCGTAATTGCGGCCGACCACGCCGCCGGTGGCTTTGCAGCCCTCGACCGCGCCGCGGTTCAGGCAGTTTTCGACCGCGCCCTTGGAGCCGTTCTGCCCCACGACGCCGCCGATGGCGTAGATCACGATGCTGCTGACATAGATGTCGACCGCCGCCGTGACACCGCGGACGGTGCCGCCGTTATAGCCGACCACGCCGCCGATGTTGTCGTCGCGGTACTCGGTGCTTCCGGTAATCTTGTTCTCCGCCGTACCGATCGCGCCGGTGACGGTCAGGTTCTCGACCGTGCCGGTGTTATAGCCGACAAGACCGTGGTTCCCGCCGGTGCAGTCCGTGATCGTGAGATTGGAGACGGTGTGGTCCGCGCCGTCGAGCGTTCCCGCGAAGGGCGCGGTCTTCGTGCCGATCGGGGTCCAGTCCGCGTAATCGGCGAGGTCAATGTCATTCGCGAGCGTGACCGTCTTGCCCGCAAAGTCGCTGCCGGCGTTCACCGCCGCGGCGACCGCGGCGAGCTGGGCGGGCGCGGTGACGGAATACGCCGCCGCGTCCGGATCGACCGCGGAACAGACGGTGCAGAAGCCGTCCGTGTAAGCGTGGCTGTGGGCAACGGTGCCGGAAACGAAGGTCACGTTGACGCGCGCAGTGTAAGGCTCCTCCGCCGTCGCCGCGGTGACGGCGCCGCTGAGGGCGACCTCGCCCTCGGCGCTGCCGGTCAGGTGCAGGGTGAAGATTTCGCCGTCCGCCGTGTAATTATCCTCCAGCGCCAGCGCGAGCGCGCCGGTCGCAGGGTTGAACGTGAAGTAGGTGGTGCCGAGGTGGTTCACAACGGGGTTTTCCGCTGCGAAGTCGAGTCCCTCCGGCAGCGTCACCGTGAGCTGCATGGCGGCGAAGCCGGGGTTATTCTCGATCGTGACGGCGAGCTCCGTCACGCCATCGCCCGGCGCGGCGTCCGCCACGCGGAGAACGGTCTCCCCGTCGGCGGCAAACGCGCCGACGCAGAGCAGGCTCATGGCAAGCGCGAGCGTCAGGAGCAGGGCAAGCGGTCTGCTGAATTTTTTCATGCGTTTTAATCCTCCCAGTCCTCCCCGCCGCAGCAGCGGCGGGGAGCGTTATTTTGCGCTTTTCCGCGCTCTCAGGCGATGCCTACAGCCTGCTTCAGAATATCGGAAACGTCGTCCGTGTTGACCCGTCCGTCGCCGTTTGCGTCCGCGGCGGCGAGGCGTCCGCCGGTGAGCGTCAGCTTTCCGGCGCAGTGGCGCAGCACGAGCATCGCGTCCACGGCGTCCACGACGCCGTCGCCGTTTACGTCGCCCTTATGGACGCTCGCGGCAACGGTAATGATGAGGTCGCCGGTGATGTTGCGGACGGTATAGCTGCCCATTGCGCCGCTCAGCGTGCCGTTGGCGCAGGCGACGCCGTCGAGCGCCCAGCCCGCCGGGAGCGTGACCGTGAAGCTGACGGTGGACGCCGTGGTGGTCTTCCCGTCCGTGACGCCGCCGGTGAAGGTGACGGTGGTCCCCTCTGGGGCGACGACCGTGACGGTGCAGTCCGCCACGCCGGGCTCGCCGCTCTGCCACAGGAAGCGCGGCAGACTGCCCGCTCCGCACTGCCAGATGTTCTCGTCCCAGCCGACAGCCTTATACGCCGTCATGGAGCCCACGGCGCGCGCCGGGTCGATGTCGCCGCCGTTCACGGAGCCGCGGCTGAAGTTTTCGTCGTCATGGAGCTCGGCGTTTACGATGCGCAGCGCCGTCGATGCGGCGTTATAGCGCAGCTGCGCCGCGCCGGAGCCGACGATGCGGTTTGCTTCGCTGCGGCGGGAATCCGTGCCGTCGATGCGGGTGCCGAGCGCGAAGCAGTATTCGACCGTGCCGCCTTCGCCGCCCATGACCGCCGTGTCGCCGACGATGCCGCCGAGCGAGGAGCGGAACGAGCCGCTGTAAAGCGTGCTGCCCTGCGCGGTGATGTCGCCGCTGAAGTAGCAGCGCGTGACCGCGGCGCTGGACTTGCGCATGCCGCCGGCGATGCCGCCGATGTTGACCGTGCGCGTGCCGAAGCCGGAGAGGTCACCGGTGACGTAGCAGTCGCTGATGACGGCACCGTTCGTCATGCTGGCGGCGATGCCGCCGATATAGACGTCGCAGGCTTCGGGGAAGCCGCCGTCCGGGTAGCCGCCGGTGGAGGTGGTCTCGCCGCCGATGTTGTAGACAAGGTCGATGTCCGTCGAGCAGCCTGTGATGGACCCGCCGTCCATAAACGCCGCGATGCCGCCGAGCATGAACCAGTCCGCCATCTGGCTGACCGGGCGGTCGATGATCTCATAGAGGCCCGTGACCGCGAGGTCCTTGACCGTGCCGGTAAAGTAGCCGAACATACCGGCGACGTCGATGCGGTCGCTCATCAGCATGGGCGAGCCGTCCCATCCGAGCTCGATGGTGTAGAGGTTTTCAAGGCGGATATAGAGGTTTTCGATCGTGTGGCCGTTGCCGTCGAAGACGCCGTTGAAGCTGCCCTCGCGGGTGAGCCCCGCGGCGAACATCGGCTTCCACTGGTTGACGAGCTCGTCCTCTCCGTTGAGCACGATATCCGCCATCAGGCGCACGCAGTCGTCGTTGCCGCCGTTGCGGTTGAACCACATGAGCTCCTCCGCCGTGTAGATGAGGTAAAATCCGTCCTCGCCGAGCTCCGGCTTCGTATAGCTGCCGTCCCACGTCTTTTCAAGGCGCAGCGTGACCGTGAGATCGCCGAAGATCTCGCCGGTCGTCCCGCTGCGGGAGGCGTAGCCCGCCGCGCTGACGCGGTAGCGGTAGCTGCGTCCGGTGCAGAGCAGGAAGGTTCCGTCATCTTCCGCCGCGACTGCGTTGCCGTATTCGTCCGTGACGGCGGCGGCGCAGTCGTCCGGTCCGCTGATCTCGAAGCGCAGCGTGTGGCGTGCGAGGTGAACTTCCTCCGTGAGCACTGCGCTGTCGACCGCGCTGCGCCATGCCGCGGCGTTTTCGTCCCCGGCGGAGCGCTGGGGGATCGCAGCGCTCCGGTCAGCGGCGTGCCGCCGGCGGAAACGGCGAGCAGCGCGGGAAGGTCCTCCGCCGCCGCGTTCCCGGCGGCGTCATAGGCCGCGCCGCGGGCGCGGATCTCGCCCCAAGTCAGCGTCTCGCCGCCGATCGTCACGACAGACTCGTCCGCGAGGTCCGCGGCGAAGCCCGCCTCGCAGCAGAGGGTATAAAGCGAAATGCCGGTAAGCTTTTCCGTGACGCGCGACGCGCCGTCATAGCGGGTGTAGCCCGCCTCGACGCCCTCGCCGCAGAGCATGCGCTCTTCGAGCTCGCGCAGGGTCCAGCTCCTGCTGCCCGCGTCGGTCGTAACGGTGAAGGTCTTTCCGAGCAGCGTCGTGTAGTTATACTGTCCGCTGCTCTCGCCCGCGTAGAAGAGGTGGAGCGCCGTCTGGCTGACGGGGCTGGTCTCCACGCCTGCGGCGGGGTAAGCGAGCTGGGTGCGGAGCGTGGTCTGCGCGGCATTCAGGCGCTTGCTGCGCAGGGCGAGCACGCCCTCCGCCGAGGGAGCTGCCGCGGCGTCGAAGGCATAATAGATCTTGCCCTCCTCGTTCACCGCGTTCAGCACGACGAGCGCGCGGTAGAATTTCCGTACTTGAACTCGCCGGTGAACGCCTTGCCCTCATAGAGCCACGTGACCGTGCCGCTGAATTTCTCGGTCTCGACCTCGATGGTCTGCGCCTGCTCGCCCGGAACGGGCTGCGGGATCGCGAGCGCGAGCTCTTCGGACGTGATCAGATGGGTCTGCTGGCGCACCGTGACGGGCACCTCGACCTCCGCGCCGTGGAACGAGACCCTGACGGGCACGGTGTAAACGCCGTCGCTCACCTTCGCCGCGCCTTCGCGGTCAACGCGCAGCGCCTCGCCGTCCAGCACGAGCCAGCCGGAGGAGACGATCTCGCTGCTCTCGCCGTAGAACACGCGGAGCGTCAGCCCGGTGTCGTCGAAGTTTTCAAGGTCGTTGTAGTCGGTCTTCGTCGGGAAGCTCTCCATCTCGACATTCGCGACGCTGCGCTCCCAGCTGAGGATCGGGTAGCGTCCGGTCTCGGCGCGGTAAGCCTCGCCGAGCTCCCCGGCGAAGTCGGCGGCGCGCATTTCGGCGTCGGTCTTCGCCGAGCCGTAAGTGGAGGCGGTCCCGGTCAGATAGAAGTTATTCTTCATCGTCATCGCGGACGTGCTCTTTCCGCGGATCGCCTCCACGGTCTGGGCACTCAGCGCGCCGGCGCTGTAGCAGTTATACATCGCGTTGCCGGAGGCGTAGCTGCTGAAGCCCGCGAGAATGCCCGCCGCCTTCGTCGTGCCGCCCTCGGCGGTGACGGAGCCGGTGTTGTAGCAGTTCGTGACGCGCAGGGCGGTGCCGGCGTTCGCGAGACCGGCAATGCCGCCGGCGTTGACGATCGCGATATTGTTGTCTCCGACGCCGCGCGAGGTGCAGGACGCCGTGATCGCGCCGATATTGGCGCAGGAATCGAGCGTGACGCCGCCGCACCAGCCGACGATTCCTCCGACGTCGACGACGCCGCCGGAGCCGACGGTCGCGTCGATGCGCATGGTCATCTGGTTGGAGATGCGGGCGATGGAGCTGCCGTCCGATGCGTAGCCCGCGAGCGCGCCGATATAGATGATGGTGGCGGCGGCGCTGGAATTGCTGACCGTGACGCGCACGCTGCCGCGCAGGGTGAGGTCACTGACCGATGCGCCCTCCAGATAGCCGAAGAGACCGAAGCAGCCCTCCGTGCCGCCCATCTCGCCGTTTTCGATCGTGACGGTGTGTCCGCCGCCGTCGAACGTGCCGCCAAAGCGTGCGCCGCCCCAGCTGCCGATGGGCGTCCACGCCGCGCCGGAGAGGTCGACGTCCGCGGCGAGAGAGATCGTCTTTCCCGCGAAGCTGAGGCTCTCCTCGTTCACGAGCTCAGCAAGACCGCGCAGGTCCTCCGCCGTGCGGAGCGTGTAAGTGTCCGCCACCGGGTCGTCATAGTACCAGTCGGTGTCCGCCGCGGCGGAGCCGCTCTGCTTGACGCTGAGCGTGACCTCGACGGTCTTGTCCCCGTCCGCGGTGAAGCTGCCGCGCGCGGTCGCGAAGCCCGCGGCGCGGAGCGCGTAAGTGTACTCCCCTTCTGGGAGCGTATGCGTCAGCTCCTGCGTCCGCAGCAAGAGCGCGCCGTTCTGATAAAGGCTCAGCTCCGCACCGGTAACAGTGTCTCCGCTTTCCGTCTGCGGCGCGAAGGTGACAGTGTGGGTCGGGAGCTTCTGGAGCTCGATCGTCTCCTCAGCGCCCTTGAAGGCGATCTCCACCGTCTTCGTCTGCGCGCCGTAGCCGTAGAGCGCGGCAGAGAGCGTGTAGCTGCCGTTCACGAGCGCTTACGCGGCGCTGCCGGTTCCGCTGCTCACCGGGGCGACGGTCTCGCCCGCGGCGTTTTGGAGCGTCAGCGCGGCGGCGTCCGGCGTAAAGCTGACCGTGAGCGGATAAGTCTCCGCCTTCAGCTCGACCGGGACCTCCGTGGCGCTGCCCTGCACAGTGAACGCGACCTCCGCGTCGTGGTAGCCGACGCGGGAGACGATGCAGTGATAGCTGCCGCGCGGGAGGGCGGCGGAGCCGCTGCCGGAAACGGGGTATTCCTCACCGAGCCCGCCGCCGGTGCTGCGGAGCACGTAAGCCACGCTGTAATCGTCCGCACAGTTGGCGTCCGTGTCGTAGCTGACGGTGAACTGCACGGGGAAAACGGAGTCGGAGACCGTCCAGCGCAGGACCGGCTCGCCCGCCGCTTTCAGGCGGAAGGCGTCGCCGAGGGTCTCGACGGCCTTGGCATAAGCGTCGCTTTCGATCGCCTCGCAGCCGTCGGTCTGCTCCTTGCCGCCGACGGCGACCTTGGCACTGCCGTCCAGATAGAAGCAGTCGCCGAAGCTCTCTCTGCCGCCGGACGCGCCCGCGAGGGCACCGGCGACGGACTCCTCCGCGCCGGAGGCGCTGTTCGTCACCGCGCCGAGGTTCAGGCAGCGGCTGACCGTCGTCTCGCTGTTTTTGAAGCTGCCGACAATACCGCCGGCGTTGCAGCCGTCCGCCAGTGCGCTCACGCTGCCGGCGTTCAGGCAGTCGCTGACCTCGGCGTACTGCGTTGACGATCATACCGGGTTGATTCGGGCTGATGGAGCCGAGATTTCCCGCGATGCCGCCGGCATAGTAGGTACCGCTGGTGTACGCCGCCTCGACGCTGCCAGCGACGGTGGTGTTCATGACAACGCCGCCGTAGACATAGCCGAAGAGTCCGAGGTTGCTCTTCCCGGCGCTCGCGATGCCGCGGATCGTGACGGTGAAGCCGTCACCGTCGAAGTAGCCGCTGAAGCTCTTGGAGGAGTCGGTGCCGATCGGCGTCCAGTCGCTGACCTCGATATCCGCGGTCAGGCGGAACCAATTGCCGGTGTAGGAGCTTCCCTTGTTGACGCTCGTGGAAAGCGCCTCAAGCTGCGCCGCCGTGCCGATCAGGTACGGGTCTTCATAGCTGCCCTTGCCGCTCCAGTCCGCGGCGCGGACCAGGACGGCGAGCGCGGCGAGGGCGAGCAGGAGCGCCAGCGCGAGCAGCGCGGCGGTCAGGAATCGTTTTGTTTTCTGCAATCTGCTCTCATCCTTTCTGTTAACTTCATTCACCAGCCGAAGCTGTAAAGCTCCGCCGCGGCGCGCTGGATGCGCAGGGCGGCGAGACCGGAAATGCGCTGCACGCCGAGGTTCAGCAGCTGCTCCGCCGTCGCGGGCTCCAGCCCGGCGGCGATGCGCTTGGCGAGGGCGGCGTCGGCGCTGTTGACAAAGCCGTCGGCGTCAAGGTCGCCGCGGAGGATGACGCGGACGAGCGTGTCCGCCTCGACCGTCAGCGTGAAGGCATAGCCCTCCCCTTCCCGCTCCGGCGTCAGCGCGGTCCACGCGCCGTTTGCGTAAGCGAGCACGGCGCAGGCCTTCGCGCTCTGAACGGTGAAGCGCTGGGCTCCGGCGTAGGTGCCGTCCGTCAGGCTGACGGCGGCATTCTCGGCGAGGTTTTCGACCGTCACGGCGAAGTCGAAGGGCTCCGGCGCGTTTTCGGTCTCCCACGCGAGCTGCGGGTAGCGGTCCGGCGCGGAGAAGTCCCAGATCGTGACCTCCTCGTAGTCCGTCCCGCCGGTTTCGTCCGTGATCTCGCGCATGTTCCAGAGAACGTCGGTGAAGATCGTCTCGCCGAGCGCCTCTTCGCGCGTCACATTGCTGCCCCAGCCGCTGCTGTAACCGCTGTCGTCGGGGTCATAGCCGTCGGTGTCCGCGTTTCTGACGGTCATGGTGTCCAGCGCAAAGCTATAGCTGCCCTCGCTGCCGAAGCGCGCGCCGAAGCCGACGACGCGGCCCGCGCAGCTGAGCGCGGCGTCGCCGCCGTCGAGCAGGTCGTTCAGCGCAAAGCAGTAGGACACCTCCGGCAGATCGCCGGACACGCTGTCGATGAGTCCGATAATGCCGCCGAGATAGCTCTTCCGGCTGCTGCCGGCGGGATCGAGCGTGAGGTCCATATCGCTCCAGCAGCGGTCGAAGCGGCTGCTCCCGGCGCGGGAGGAGCCGGCGATGCCGCCGAGGGCGAGGGCGTAAGGACCGCTGACGCGCGCCGTGCCCGTGGAGTAGCAGTTTTCGATGGTGCTCGGCTTTCCGAGCGGGCTGGAGACCGCACCGGCGATGCCGCCGGCATAAACGCCGAGGTTCGCGGCGCTGTTTGCCGCCGTGACGGTGATGTCCACGTCGGCATAGCAACCGGTGATGACCGCGCCGGTCTGGGCAAAGCCGGCGATCCCGCCGACGCAGAGCCAGTCGCCCTCCGTGGCGCTGCCGTCCGTCACGCGGATGACGGCGCGCACGCCGAGGTCGCGCACCGTGCCGCCGCGGAGGAAGCCGATGAGTCCGTAAGCCTCCATGCGGGAGCGCAGGTTGTCGTAGCCGCGGCTTCAGTCGATGGAGAGATCATAGATCGTGTGTCCCTGCCCGTCGATCGTGCCGCTGAATAAGCCGCCGCCGTAATAGCGCTGGTCGTTCGGGTAAAAGAGCGTCTGGGAAGCCTCCGTCGGGCAGATGGGCGTCCAGTCGTAGCCCGCCATGCTGACGTCGGCGGTGAGCTTCACGGAAGCGGAAGCGAGCTCCTGTGCGCGCTCTAAGCTGACGCGGGTGCTCTCGCGGTGGAACCATGCGAGGTTTTCCGCGCTCGCGATAAGGTAAGCGCCGCTCTCGTCGCGCTCCGGCTCGGTATAGCCGCCGTTCCAGACGGCGACGAAGTGGATCGTAACGCTCCCCGCCGCGCTGACCTCGCCGGTCATGTCCGCATAGCCGGGGGTCTCGGCGAGGTAGCTGTAAGTCTCGCCCTCGCGGAGCGTCACCGCCGTGAGCGGTCCGGTGTAGACCGCGCTGCCGCGGCTGTCGCGCAGGGTGAGGACGGTGCCGGAAACATCGGCGTCGCCGAGGAAGCGCACGGTGTAGGTCCCGGCGCGCGCCGCCGTGATATCAATGGAGGTGACCGCCTCGCCGCCCGGGATGGTCAGGGCGGTGAGCGGCGCGCCGTTTTCGCCGTAAGCGAGCAGGAGCGCATCGCTCTCGCGCAGGGCGTCGACCGTAAAGGTCCTGCCGCCGAGGGCGACGGTGCCGCTGCCGCTCAGGAGGTCGAGCCCGACCAGACGCTGGAGCAGCGCGCGGAGCGGAACGCCGGTGAAGCCGCCGCTCTCCGCGCCGAGTCCGGCGAGGGCGAGCGTTTCGAGCTCGCGGACGGTGAAGGCCACCGCCGTTTCGCCGTTCAGCGTGACCGTAAGGGTCTCGCCGAGCAGCGCGGCGCGCTCCGCGTCGATGCCCTCATAGTAGAGGTGGCTCGCACGGTCAGTCAGCTTATCGCTGACGCGGTAGGTCACGAGGCACGTCAGGGTCTTGCCGTCCGCGGAGACCGTGGTGTTCAGAATCTCATACGCGCCGTCCACAACGGGAACCGCGTCGGCGGCGATGGCGTAGCGCGTGTCTGTGCGCTCCGCGATCGTGAGCGTCACGGCGGCGTAGTAATAGGTGTTTTCCGCAAAGGTCCGGGTGAAGGGCTCCCCGGCGTGCATCCAGACGGCGTCAGCCGTGAAAACGGCGCGCTGGGCGTCCGTGAGGGTGATCTCCCCGCCGGTCTCCCCTGCCCGCGGCGCGGGAAGCGCGAAGGCGAGGTCGGAGCCCGTCAGCTCATGGGTGATCTGCGTGACGGTGATGGGCACCGCAGTGGAGCAGCCGAGGTAAGTCACGATGACCTGCGTCTGGCCCGGCGCGAGGGATGCGCCGTTGCGCACGACCCAGCCGCCCGTGATATCCGCGGCTGCGCCGTTTGCGAAGGTGACGGTCAGGACAAGCCCCGTGTCGTCAAAGGTTTCGAGGTCGTGGTACGCCGTCTTGACCGGCATCTCCTTGACGCTGAGCGCGACGGCGGCTGCCTCCCAAGTGTTCATCGGGTAAGTCCCCGGCGTATAGCGGAAGTGCTCGCCGAGCGCCGCCGCGGTCTCCGCGCTTTGCAGCTCCTCCGCGGATTTCGCGGTGCCGCCCGTCGCGGTGAGGGTGTTGAGGTAGTAGTTGGAGGTGTCGGCGCTGAACTGTCCGCCGATGAGGGCGGAAACGTAGGGCGTGTCGGCATTTTCAGCCGAAACCGCGCCGACGGCGTAGTTATATTTTGCGTGCTCCGCGCTCAGACTGCTCTGGGAAGGCGCACCTACCAGACCGCCGGTGCGGGCGATGCTGCCGCCGTCCGTGCTGACCGCGCCGCTGTTGTAGCAGCCGGTCATGCTGCCGTCCAGCTCGCCGACGAGACCGCCGGCGTAGGGATAGGCGTAAGCCGTGGTGACGACGTTCAGGCTGACCGTGCCGACATTGTTGCAGGCAACGATCTGCGTATCGTTCGCCGCCTTGCCGACGAGTCCGCCCACATAGTCAAACAGGAACGCGGAGGTATTGACATCGGCCGTCAGCGCTCCGCGGTTGGAGACGTTTTTCACCGTCGTGGCGCTTGCCCAGCCGATGAGCGCCCCGGCGCAGGCGTTCGTATATGCGGTAAAGCTCTGGGAAATACTGCGCTCCCCGGCGAGGACCAGATCGTGGATATCGGCTTTGTCGGTATAGCCGAAAAGACCGAGCGCCGCGGCGTTGGAGGAGGTGTAGGTCCCCGTGCCGCTGATCGTGTGACCATTGCCGTCAAATTCACCGGAGAACGGCTTCTGGTGGTAAGTTCCGATCGCCGTCCACGCAAGCGCGCCGAGGTCGAGGTCGTTTTCGAGCGCGATGGTCTTGCCGGAGAAGGTCGTACCCTTATTCACGAGCTGCGCCAGGCCTGCGAGCTCCGCGGCGGTGTAGATCGTAAAGCTGCTCTCGGAATCGCTGTACCAGCTCGTGTCGACGCTGCCGTCCCAGACGGAGAGCTTGCGGGACTTCATCGCGGCGCACACGGTCAGGTCCTTGCCGTTGACGATGAAGCTGCCGGTGACCGGCTCGCAGCCGGGGGCGGTCAGGCGGTAATGGTAAGTTCCGTCCATCAGCACGAGAGAGTCCGCGGCGGTGACGGTGCCGTAGTCATAGCCGTCCGCGTCCACGATCGCGGCGGTCCAGTCATAGAACGCCGCGCCGCCGCGCGTGACGGAGAAGGTCACGCTGTAAGTCTCGGCGCTCGCGAGCGTCACGGTCTTTTCCGCGTCCGCGAAGGCGATGGTGATCTCGCCGCGCGCGGTCACGTGGTTGCGCTGGGCGGCGGTATAGGCGTAAGTGCCGTTATAAAGCGCGTAGGTATGAACGCCGTTTCCGGCGCTCACGGGGGCGACGGTCACGCCGCTCTGCGCGAGCGTGAAGTCCGCCTCTGTGCGGACGGTGAGCGTATAGCGCTCCGCCGTCAGCGCGACGGGGGCGGTCACGGTCTTGCCGACGACCTCAAAATAGCCGGAGACAGGCGCGTAACCCTTCTGCTCCGCGGTGTAAGTATAGCGCCCGGCAGTCAGGCTCGTTGCCGTGCCGTCGATGGCTTCGCCGTTCACGGTGATCGTGAGCGCGCGTCCGGCGTTTGCCTCGGTGTCGCGCGTGACGTTGAAGGTCACGGCGTAGCGGCTCCCTGCGCTCTCCCAGCTGAGGATGGGCCAGCCGTTTTCGCCGTCGAGGAAGGCTTCGCCGAGAGTGCTGGCGAGGAGGGTACCGCACTGGGAGCCGTTCGTGTCGGTGCCGTCCTTATAATAGCTGCTTTCAACATTGCCCTTGAGCATCTTGCCGACGAGGGCGTTCACAGTATTCGTTTTGCTTTCATCGGCGGCGCTGCCGCGGCTGAAGCTGTTTTTCACCGTGAGCGCCGCGGAATAGCCGACGAGTCCACCGGCGTAAAGCCCGGTCTGCACGCCCATAACGGCGGGGACGGGGTTGCCCTCTTCATCCACCGTTGCGGCGGTGACGGTCACTTCGTCGTTGGAAATTTTGATGGTCCCGGCGTTATAGCTGTCGCGGACGTCCGCCCTGCCCGCGCCGAGGAGTCCGCCGACCATGCTGTTGGCACGCACCGCGCCGAAGTTGGCGCTCGCCTCGATGGACATAGCGTTCGAGCTGTAATTGAGACCGACGAGAACGCCGACGCCGTGCTGGAGCTTGCTGTCCATGAATTTATAGAACCAGCCGGAAATATTGCCGTAGTTGGCGCAGGCATAAAGGCTCGTCGCCGCGTCGCACTGACCGGCGATGCCGCCGACGCCGTAGCCGCCGGAGACGGCGGCGCGGTTGACGTAGGCGGTGAAGGCGCAGCCGCGCGCTTCGCCGACGAGACCGCCGACGCGGTTGCCGTCCGCGGCGAGTGCGCCGGTCGTGACCACGCGGCGGAAATCGGTCTTCACCGCAAACGCCGCCGCGCCGCCGGCGCAGCCGACGCCGTTTTCGCTCTCGATGAGCGCGTCGCCGTACTGCTCCTTCAGGGCGGAGAGGTCAAACTTCGGGCTTGCGATGTCGATCGTAAGGTCCTCGATGACCGTGCCGGAGACATTGCCGAAAAGTCCGACGTTATCGGGCCATTTGAGCAGGTATTTCCCCTCGTTCGCGTCGTCCTCGACGACTCTGGGCGCATTCAGGAGCAGGCCGGAAATGCTGTGGCCCGCGCCGTCGAAGGTGCCGCGGAAGCTCTTTTCCGTGCTGCTGCCGATGGGGGTCCAGAGCTTGCCGCCGAGGTCCAGATCGCCGCAGAGGGTCACGGTCTTGCCCTCGAAGGTCTTGCCGCGGTTCACGAGCTGCGCAAGACCGGCGAGCTCCGCCGTGGTATGGATCTCATAGCGCGCTGCATCGGCGTCGTACCAGTCGGTGTCCGCTGTGCCGTCCCAGACGTCGGGCGTCAGCGTGACGTCCACGGCGAGGTCCGCGCCGGAGACGGTGAAGGTCTGGCTGACCTTCTGATAACCCGCGGCATAAGCCGTGAGGAGATATTCGCCGTCCGGCAGCTGGAAGCTGCCGTCGGTCTCCGCCGCCGGAGAAACGCCGAAGCGCGTGCTCGTGACGGTGACGGACTCCAGCTTGGTCTCCCCTGCCGAGACGGTCACGCGGTGCGCCGGCGCCCCGGAGAGCTCCACGCGCTCGCTTCCGGCGTCGTCGACCGTCCAGCTCCGGGCGGTATAGCCGTAAGCCTCGGCGGTAAATTCGTAGTCGCCGTAGACATAGGGGTTCAGCTTATAGACATACACCGCGGCGTTCTCGCCGACAGTCACGCTCTGCGGCTCGGCGGCGTCGAACTCGTTCGCGAAGGCGCGCGCGTCCACGGGAACGACGGTCAGGGTATAGTCGGCGCTCGCGGGGGTCATGATCACATAAACGGTCTTGTCGCTGCGCACGACGGCGAAGGCGCCCTCGACCGGCTCATAACCGGCGGCGGAGGCTGTGAAGCTGTAGCGCCCCGGTGTGAGGCCGAACTCGTATTCCAGATCGACCGTGGGCTTGAATTCGCGCCCCGTCACCGCGTCGATGGCGATGATCTCGACGCTGAAGCGGGCGCTTGCGCTCTCCCACGGGAGGATGAGCGCGCCGTTTTCGGACTTGTAGGACGCGGAGAGCATCTCGGCGATGTCGCTCAGCTGCGGGAGAATTGCGACAGCGGTGGATTCTCCGTGGTATTCACCGACCACGTCGTTGGTCGTCACGCCGCGGATAATGTAGTCCGCCGTACCCGTCAGCACATAAGCATGGGAGAGATTCTCGGTTGTCCAGATCGCGCTGCCGTCGTTCGCAGCTGAGGAGCAGCGACCGACAATGCCGCCGGTCGTGCCGTCGCCGCCGGCAGTGAGAGTTCCGGCATTGTAGCAGTTTTTGATGCTGATCTTGAGCTGCTCGTTATTGTCGCTCGCGTAGCCGCTCATGCGCTTGCCGAGAATGCCGCCAACACCGGTGGTCGAGGAACTTGCCGGGGTCGTGAGCGCACCGGTGTTGTAGCAGCTCTCGATGGTCGTCACGGCAGTGTTGCTCGAATAGCCGACGATGCCGCCGATGCTGATGTCGCCCCGCGTGGCGGTGATGGTGCCGCGGTTGACGCAGCCGGTGAAAATGTCGTCGCCCTGCGAGATGGCGCAGATGCCGCCCGCGCCGTACCATTCGAAGGAGGAATCGCTCGACATTCTGATATTGATCGAGCCCTCGTAGACGCAGTTTTCAAAGCGGGTATTCACATCCGTCGTGCCGAGGACGCCGCCCGCCATGGCTGCGGCGGTGATGTTCACGCGGGAGGTGACGCCGATCAGCGCACAGCTGGCGTCGGGGTTCGTGACGCTCGGATCGTAATAGCTGATGGTGCAGCCGACAACGCCGCCGAGACCGTAGTTTGCCGAGTGGCCCGTGGCGGTCGAGTGTTTGATATCGCCCTCGACGGTCAGGTCGCGGATCGTAGCGCGGCTGATGTTGCCGAACAGACCGATAGCCTCCTTACCGGAGGCATCGATCGTCATATCCTCAATTGTATGACCGTCGCCGTCGTAGACGCCGGAGAAGCGGTAGAGCGTGTACACGCCGGAGCTGGCGTTGGACCAGTTCGAGAGACCGATCGGCGTCCAGTTTTTATAGGCGGCGAGGCTGATGTCCGCCGTCTGACGCCAGTGATAGCCGCTCTGGTTGCCCTCGGCGGTGTTGATGTAGTCGCGCATGGCTGCAAGGTCTTCCGCCGTGGCGATCAGGAAGGGGTCCGTCTCCGTGCCGCTGCCGGAAAAGCGCGTGAGCGGGTCTGCATCCGCCGCCGAGACCGGCAGCACGAGCAGCGCCAGCAGCAGGCTCAGTACGAGCAGGAGGCTGAGACCGCGGGATTTCAGATGTTTCATGGTTCCTCTCTTTCTCACCACGGGAAGGTGTAAGCGTCGATGGCGGCGCGCTGGATGCGCAGGGCGGTCAGGGCGCTGATGCGCTCCGTTCCGGCGAGCAGCTTCTGGAGCGCCGTCGCGGTATTGAGCCCCGCGGCGATGCGCTTTGCGAGAGCGGCGTCGCCGCTGTTGACCGCGCCGCTCAGATCGAGGTCGCCGCGCAGGGCGATGAGCACCATGACGCTGCCGGTCGGGGTGAAGCGGAAGCTGTAGCTCCCCTCCGTGCCGCGCTCGGCGGTCAGGGCGGTGTAAGTCTCGCCGCCGTCATAGCTCAGGAGCACGACGCAGGCGGTGTCGTTCGTAACGGTGAACGCGACCTCACCGGTCATTCTGCCTTCGCGCAGATCCGTCTTCGCTCCGGCTTTGTTTACCAGCGTCAGCTGAGCGCCCTCGTCTTCCTTTCCGCAGCGGGTGCAGGTGCCGTTTTCGTATTCATGTCCAAGGGCGGGGATGCTCTCGCTCTTCATCTCGGCGCAGACGGTGCAGTTATAAATTTTCGTGCCCGCCGTCTCGCAGCCCGGCTCGCGCACGGTGAGCCCGGCGTCCCAGCTGTGCTCGCCCGTGGCGGGGGTCTCGTTTCCGACCTTCGTAAGGCCGCAGCCGGTGCAGGTATAGGTCGTATAGCCGCCCTTGCCGCAGGTCGGGGCGGTCACCTCTCCCTCGTCCCAGCTGTGCGCGCCGCCCGCGGCGGTAAAGGTGCCGGGGCTGTAAATCCACGCGCCGCTCGATCCGTTGTTGACCGCCATGCGCAGACCGTTGTCGCCGTCGTAGCTGCTGCCCGGCATACCGTCAATGAGCCACGCCGCCATCGCCTGTCGAAAACGGAGCTCGGATAGCTCGTGCTGAGCCCGTCATAGCTGGAGGTCACGGTAAAGCTCGTGACGCACTGGTCGGGCAGGAAATATTTCGCGAGGTCGCGCAGCGTGATGCCGACGACCGTGTGGGTCTCGTTGCTGTAATAGGCGACCATGGTATATGTCGCGGAGGTGGCGTAAGCATAGAGCTCGGCGACGCGGACGGTCTCGCCGTTCAAGTCGATCGTCTCGGTGGTGCTGACCTCCTGCTTCGCCCCGCAGCGGCGGCAGGTGCCGGTGACGTCGTAATTATGACCGAGGGGCGGGAGAACTTCGTCGCGCTCCGCGCCGCAGTCGGTGCAGACGTAGTGCGCGCTGCCGGACGCGGTGCAGGTCGCCTCCTGCGTGACCGTGACAGATTCCGTGTGCTCATGGTAGCTGATGGCGACGCGGACGATGTTCCGCAGGATCGTGTCGCTCTTCCGGTCAATGAGGTAAAGGTGCGCATCGTCGTCAAGACCGGGGGCGCTCCAAGCGAGCATCACCTCGCCGAGCCGCTCCGCGGGGATGGAGCCGCCCTTTTCGTCGCCGGTTTCGATCGCGACGGAGGTCGCCTCGCGGATGTTTGCGGTAAAGTTCGTCACGATGTCGGCGAGCGTGATGCCCTCGACGTCATTGCCCTTCCACGTCCACTGCGTCGGGTGCTTTTTCAGCTCCGCGTAAGAATAGAGCGAGCTGTCAACCGTGAGGAAGGCGGTATCGCTCGATCCGTCGTCGACGGTGCCGCTGCCCTTTGTCATGCGGAAATCGAGGTTCAGCTTCTTCCCCTGCACCGTAAAGGTGCCGGTCTGAGTGATGTACTGCGCCGTGGAGGTCGAGCTGATCTCGTAGCGGTAAGTCCCGTTCGGGAGGTAGAAGTCGGTGTAGCTGTTTTTCACGGTGCCGGTCTGCTCGGCGCCGAGTCCGTTCCAGACCCGGACCGCTGCCTTGGCGGAAAGCGGGAGCACGGCGATGCCGACGGCATAGAGCCGGTCGACCATATACACCCGGCGGACGGAGCTCGTGCCCTTGTCCTGCTCCCGGATGACGAAGCTGCCGGTGACGGTCTCATACTCCGTGTTGACCGCGGTATAAGTGTAGGTATCGGGGTGGAGCTTGTAGAGCCCGTCGGTATAGCGGCTCTGCTCCGCGCCCGCGGCGTTTTTCAGAACAATGTCGGTGCGGTCCGTGATGGTCCCGCCGTCCGCACCGTAGACGGTGAAGTCGAGGGAGCAGACGTCCTGCTCGCCGTAGAGCAGCACGTTCACGAGCTTGCCCTGTTCGAGCGGGCGTCCTCGGCGTCGTTGATCGTGAAGGAGCCCTTGACCGGGAAATAGCCCTCGGCGCCCACGGTGTAGCGGTAAGTGCCGTTGCGGAGGACGTAGCTGCCGTCGGCGTTCGGCGTCAGCACGCGGCCGACGGCGTTCATGACCTCGACGCTGAGCCCGGTCAGCACCTCATCGGCGGTGTTCCGGCCGATGAAGCGGGTCGTGTAGCTTCTGCCGAGGAGCGTGATGGTGAAGGTGCGCTTCGCCGTCAGGACGGCGAACACGCCGGACTGGGTATCGCACTTCGGAGCGGAGGCTTCGTATTCATAGCGGGTGTAGAGCTTCAGCTCGTAAATGCCGTCCCCGCGGGGTTGGACCGCGCTGCCGCGGGACCCGTCCTGTTCGAGCTCATAGATGGCAAGCTCCGCGCCCTCGATCATGCTGCCCGCCTCGTTCCGGACCTCGACCGTGACCTCGGAGGTACCCTCCTTGCTCTCAATGAGCGCGTCGATGGTTTTTCCGAAATCGACGGTGCCCCAGCCGTAGCCGACGTCCTGTCCGTTCACATTGCCGAGCCCGCTCTCCTTCGCGACGGCGGTCTTCTTCAGGAGCGCCTTGAAGGTGTCGTGGTCCAGATTATTTTTGATACCCTTGCAGACCGCGGCGAGCGCCGCGACCTCCGGGCTGGAGAAGCTGGTGCCGCTCGCCTGCGCGTAAGAGGTGGAGGATTCATAGTAAAGGCTCATCACCTTTGCGCCGGGGGCGGAGACCCAGACCTTGTTCGCGTAATCGGTGCCGTTGGCTTGGGAAAGGCGCTGGGAATAATAGGAAACACCGCCGTCGGAGTCCGTGGAGCCGACGCCGATGGCGTACTGAGCGGGATAGCTCGCCGTCTGGTCGCCGTCGTTGCCGGCGGCGCAGATGACGATGATGCCGGCGTCGATGCAGCGCTCGACCGCCTCCTGCATGCTGGAGCTGGCGTCCGGTCCGCCGAGGCTCATGTTGATGACGCTGACGTTCGTGCCCTGCGCGCCGTTCGTTTCGTCAAACAGCTCGCGCTGCGCGGCGGCGTATTCGATGGCGTTCACGATCGTGCTCGTCTGGATGGAGTTGCCGGAGTCGATGACCGCGACGACGATGGGGTCGTTGTCGCCGATCTCGTCGTAGTTTATATCACGATCGCCGTCGAGGTCCTGACCCTCGATGCCGTAGTTCCACGCGGACTGGACGTTCAGCGCCTCCATGTTCCACTGATAGCTCAGATAGTAGAGGTCGTTCGGGACCGTCGCGGAGAGGGGCTCGTCGTAGAGATAGACGGTGTAGTCCGGTTCGATGGACTCGATGAGCGCGGCATCGGCAAACGCCGCCGCCTGTTCGAGCGTCTCGGCGGTGTAAGTCCCCGCCGCGTTTTCAACGCGCTCGATGCCCTCGGCGCTCTCCGCCGCGCGCTGCATCATCACGCCGGAGCGCAGCTTTACGATAAAGCCGCTGTACTCCGTACCGGCAGCGTCCGCCGCGTCCGCGAGCGCCTGCGCCTCGGCGAAAACGTCCTCCGTCTCCGCCTGCGCCGGAGAATCGGCAAACACCGCCATCCCCAGCAGCAGCGCCGCGGTCAGCAGCAGGGCAAGTATCCTTCTTGTGTTCTTCATTTCTTCCTCCGTTTTCTTTCCTGAATCTTCCATTGTCAGGATGATAATCCTGACAAAACCGGGGGTACCCCCGGTCCGTTTGCTGCCCGCCGGGTGAAAAAAGGCAAAAAGAGCCCAGCAAAAGCCGACCCCGCCGATAAAAAAACGACGGGAGCGACCTTTACTGGGCTCCGATTCTTTCAGTCACCCGGCCTCACAGCCTGTTCAATTTTTCTCTGCGATCTTACTTGATGAGGATGCTCTTCCGGACCTCCTCAACGTGGATGGGCTTGCCCTCCTTGACGTTGATGATGATCTGTCCGTAATTGACCTCCCGCATCAGGGCGATCACCTGCTTGTCCTGCTCGGTGATCTGGATCGGCTCTTTTTCTGCGCCGGGCATCTTAGTCTCTGCGTCTCCTTCTCTATGAAATTGGTAACAAGGTCCGGTCATCCGTCTCCGCGGCTTGAAAAAAAGCCTGCTTTGAGAAAGTCAAAGCAGGCCGAAATGACCAAAGCTCCTTTTGCCGGAGCGATTCATCCACCCGTCTTCCTCTCTCAAAACACGGAGTACCGCGCCATTTCTGGCATTGCAGTATGGGAGCCGCGCAGGATTGTTCGCTTTTTTACCCGACTCCGGCCGGTCCCCCGTGGCGTTCTTGGGACGCGCTTTAGGGCGATCGGCTTCGGAAAACCTATTTGATTGATTTAATGCCAACACGTCATCAAAGATTTGTCAACTTTTTTCAACACTTTTTTCACCCTGTGCGGACTATATGGCAGCGGATACGCGGTTGACGGTTGACTTTTGCCGCCGCTTCGGTATATCATGGGAGAAATCACGTATCAAAACGGAGCGAAACCGCATGGAAAAAGACCGGAGCCGGCATTTCCGGCTGAAATTTATCCTCCTCGCGCTCATCGCGGTCGGGGTGTTTCTCGCCTCCTTCACCATGGGGCGCTACGCCGTCGCGCCCGGAACGCTGCTGAAAATTCTCTGGACCGGGCTGCTGCGCGCGCTCTCGGCGCTCACGGAGCGGCTCGGTCTCGGCGCGATCGCGCTCCCGGCGCGCACGTGGGACGCCGCGGCGGAGGCGGTGGTGCTCAATCTTCGCCTGCCCCGCGTCTGCGCGGCGGCGCTCGTCGGCGCGGCGCTCTCCGCCGCGGGCGCGGCGTATCAGGGCATGTTCCGCAACCCGATGGTGAGCCCCGACCTGCTCGGCGCTTCGACCGGCGCGGGCTTCGGCGCGGCGCTCGCGATATTGCTCGGCGCAGGCTATTTCGCCGTGACGGTCTCCGCCTTTATCTTCGGGCTCGCCGCCGTGCTGCTCGCCTATTTCATCAGCCGCATCAGCCGCGTGGAGACCACGCTCGCGATGGTGCTCGCCGGTATGATGATCTCCTCGCTGTTCACCGCGGGGACGAGCTTTATCAAGCTCGTGGCGGACACGCAGGAGCAGCTGCCCGCCATCACCTACTGGCTGATGGGCTCGCTCGCCTCCGTGCGCGGACGGGACCTGCTCTTTGCGCTCGTGCCCGTCGCGCTGGGGCTCATCCCGCTTCTGCTGCTGCGCTGGCGCGTCAATCTGCTGACCGTCAGCGAAGCCGAGGCGCGCAGCCTCGGCGTGGACACGACGGCGCTGCGCTTCGCCGTCATCCTCTGCGCCACGCTGATGACCGCCGGCTCCGTCGCTGTCAGCGGCATGATCGGCTGGGTGGGGCTCGTCATCCCCCACTTCTGCCGTCTCATCTTCGACCAGAACTACAGCCGCCTCATCCCCTCCTCCGTGCTCTTCGGCGCGGCGTTTCTGATGGTGGTGGATGATTTAGCGCGCATCATCACCGTCAGTGAGATCCCCATCGGCATTCTGACCGCCTTTGTCGGCGCGCCGGTGTTTCTCTATCTGCTTTTGTCGGGAGGAGGTGGCAGCCGTGCGGATCGAATGTGAAAACCTGCGCTTTTCTTACGGCAGCCGCGAGATCCTCCACGGCGTCACCTTTGCCGCGGACCGCGGCGAGCTCATCGCCGTGCTGGGTCCCAACGGCGTCGGCAAGAGCACGCTCTTCCGCTGTCTGCTGGGCTTCCTGCGTCCGAGCGCCGGGACGCTGCGCATCGCCGGGCGGGAGATCGCCGCGTTTTCGCGCCGGGAGCTCGCGCGCGAGATCGCGTATATCCCGCAGTCTTACCAGCCCGCCTTTGACCACACCGTGCTCGACTGCGTGCTGATGGGCGCGACGGCGCGCGTCGGGACCTTTTCCTCCCCCTCGAAGGAGCAGACCGAGCGCGCCGCGGCGCTGCTGGAGAGTCTCGGCGTCGCCGACCTCGCCGGGCGCGGCTGCCAGAGCATCAGCGGCGGCGAGCAGCAGCTCATGCTCCTCGCCCGCGCGCTCATGCAGGACGCGGGGACGCTCATCATGGACGAGCCGACCGCGAACCTCGATTACGGCAACGCCTGCCGCGTGATGGAGCGCGTGGAATCGCTCGCCGGGGAAGGCTACACCGTCATTTTCTCCACCCACGAGCCGAACCACGGCCTGCGCTACGCAACGCGCGTGCTCGCCATCCAGCGCGGCGCCGTCCTCGCCGACGGCGCGCCCGACGAAGTGCTGAGCCCCGCCCTCCTCTCCGCCCTCTACGGCGTCGAGGTCCTCATCGGCGAAGTGCGCAGCGGCGACAAGTCCTACCGCGTCTGCGTCCCGGTAAGCGGAAAAAGCGCGGAGTGAGATAGAAATTTCCAAAAAGTACGAAAAACCACCCCCTGCCGGTCCCGGCAGGGGGTGGTTTCCACTTTTTACACTTCCGGATAAACGACATCCTCCGGCGCGACGGTCCATGCGTCGCCGCCCTCGCGGGTCAGGTATGCCGCGCCGTCACGGTACTCGACGGCGAAGTCACCGTCCGCGGGCCAGATGAGCTCGCCGGTCGCGCTGTCGCGCGCGCCCTCGGCGATGCCGACGGGATATCGCAGCGCCTCGCGCGTCTCCGCCGTGTACTCGACGAGCGACGACCAGCGCACCCAGCCGATGTTGTTCACCGCCGAGTCGAAGGTGAAGCATGTCACGAGCGCCCACGGCTCCGTATCGTCCGCCCACACCACGGCGCAGACGCGCACGGTCCAGCCGGAGAGCGTCCGCCCGACCGGGGCGTCGTCCCGCGGCTCCGTCCGCACCGCCGTGTCCGGCGCGGTGAACATGTGCTTATCGCAGGCGTCCCAATAGCTCGCGTCCGCGGCTGTAAGCTGGACATCAGAGGAAGTCTGCGCCTTGATCACGCGCTGGGCGCTGCCCTCCAGCGCGTGCCAGAGCTCCGCGGTCGCGGGATAGCTCTCGCCACCGGTCTTATCGTCGAGACTCTCTGCTCCGAGCAGATATTCCTGCTCGCTGCCGTCGCTGAAGTGGAAGCAGATGGCATATGCGCCGCCGTCCATCCCGGCGTCCTCCGTCGTGCCGCTGGTCTCGATCGCGCGGAGATTGTTCCTGAGCGTCGTGATCAGCGCGCGGTCCGTCGTGGTCGCCTCGCGGGAAGAGCTGATCGTGATCTCCCGCACCGTCACGGACTCGACCTCGCGGTCGTCTGCGGCGAAGAGCCCGGTCAGCAGGGACCAGACGGCGGAGTAGTCCGCGCCGTCGGCGGGGATGTAGCTGTAGTGTCCGAGCTTGAGGGAGGTCTCCCACTGCATCTCGATGACGTTTTCGCTGCCGTCTTCAAAGAAGAAGTGCAGCGTGTAGCCCTGCATGCCGTAGGTGCCGCCGTTGCGCCGGAAGGTGTGGCCGCGGAAGGCGGCGGCGACGGTCTCCGCCGTCTCCGGGTCCTCGATCACGGCGTCGTTCCCGCTCCGCAGCTCGTGCACCTCGATCCGCACGGGCGTTCCGGCGTCGGCGTCCAGCATCTCCCGCGGCGGGCGCGGGGCGTATTTGATGATAACGACCACCGCGGCGACGAGCACAGCAAGCGCCAGCACGAACAGCAGTCCCTTCACCCAGCCCGGCATACCTTTTCTCTTTGTCATAATGTTTCGCTCCTTTCTGGTTTTGGATATCTAAGATTATTTTTCGCTTCTTCTTGACGGTCCCCGCCGCGAAGCGCTCATTCAAGTTTCCCGCGCAGCCCCGCTTCTATGAGCGTATCCATTTCGTTCCAGACCCGATCGTAGCCTTCAAGGTCGTCCGACGTGTAAATGCGGCTCCCGCACTTGACATCCGGGCTTCCCATGAGCGTGAGATAGACCGTGGTGCCGTCCTTATATACGACAGAGAGGTCGTAGCCGCTCCACTGTCCGCAGCCCAACTCTCCCCCGTAGTGGAAGGATTTTTTCTGAAGCATCTGCGTGATCGCCCCGAATGTCTCCGGGTCGTACAGCGTAAGCTCCCGCCCGCCGTCGATCTCGCGTATCTCGATCCGCACGGGCGTCCCGGCGTCGGCATCGAGCATCTCCCGCGGCGGGCGCGGGGCGTATTTGATGATGACGACCACCGCGGCAACGAGCACAGCAAGCGCCAGCACGAACAGCAGCCCCTTCACCCAGCCCGGCATGGCTTTTCTCTCTGTCATAACGTTTCGCTCCTTTCTGGTTTTGGATAGTTAGATTATATTTCACTTTTCCGAGTAAGTCTATGGCATATCGCGCAAATTTTCACTTTGTGCAGTTTAACGAAAGATCAGCCCTCCGGCAGCGTGACATACGACTTCTCCACAAAGTAACTCTCGCCGTGGGCATTTGTGACAAGGGCTTTTCCGTGGGAATAATCCACGGCGTAAACGCAGTCGGTCGGGACGCTCTCGCCGGTGT
Source organism: Ruminococcus bicirculans (ex Wegman et al. 2014) (assembly GCA_963649145.1). GTDB lineage: Bacteria > Bacillota > Clostridia > Oscillospirales > Oscillospiraceae > SVKR01. The sequence goes on from CAVJGI010000007.1 coordinate 25,937, forward strand.
AGGCATCGGACGCGCCCTCCGCGAGCGTTACGGGGTAGCGCAGGCGGCTGCGGTTGCCCTCGGCGTATTCGATGAGCGAGTCATAGGGGATCCAGCCGATGTCGTCGCCGTCGCCTTCCAGCGTGTCGAAGCGGACGAGCGCCCAGAGCTTTCCCTCCCCGGCGCGGACGACGGCGCAGACCTCGACGGTCCAGCCGCTCAGCACCCGCGCTGCGCCGACGGAATCGACCGGCGCGCGGCAGACCCGCGTCCCCTTCGCCGTGAGCATCCATTTGTCCCGGACAGCCCAGTATTCCTCCTCCGCCGCGGAAAATGCCGCGGGATAGGCGGAGCCCGCAAACGGCTCGGCATTTTTCTCGCCGATGCTCTCCAGCAGCTCCAGCAGCCGCTCCAGCGACGCGCGCGGCATCAGGGAATACCAGCCGCAGCCGCCCTCGCCGTTCAGCGTGTCGGGCGGAAAGCCTTGGCTGGAAAGATATTCCCAGTCATCCACTCGCCGCAGCCAGACGACCGGCTCGCCGCTTTTTTCCTGCGCGATCGCGGACTGCGGCACGACGCTGTCCCAGTTCAGGATCTGGATTCTGTAACGGACCTCCCCGCAGTCGAAGCTGAGGCTGGGATAATACTCCCCGACCGGAAAGCCGTCATAGTAAATAGGATCCGTCGTCTGCAAATTCATCTCGCGGTAGCAGCTGATCTCCGTGCAGAGCTGATAGATCTCCTCCCGCAGCGCGGCGTTCGTGACGGTCCAGCTCTGCGGCCGACTGTGCGTAAAAGCGGAGTAGCCCCCGGTCGTATAGCCCTCGGTGACGCGCAGCGTATAGCCCGCGGCGAAGTCCTGCGCGTTCAGCTCCCCGGCGCGCAGCTGCGGCTCCTCCGCCCGCGCCGGGCGGAGCAGGCAGAAGACCGCCGTTCCCGCCGCGGCGAAAACCACGGCGGCGGCAAGGCAGATGAGCCCCGCGCGGCGCTTTTTGCAGACCAGCAGCACCAACATGGCGATAAGCGCCGCAAAGCAAAGCGCCGCGAGCGCCGCGGTCCAGAGTCCGCGCGGTGAGAGAAGCTCCGCCGCTATCTCCAGCAGCGTCCCCGCCGCGGCGGAGGTCTCGTCGAAATCGGGTAGGATCGTTGTCATTGCAGTCTCCTTTCTCTGTCCGGTGTCGGTCTTCTTATCGACCATTATATCAAGCCGACGCCTCGTCTGTCCAATTGCCGCTTTGTACAAATTTACAAAACAATATTGTACGCTTTCCACAATTTGCATTTTTCCGCGGGCCGCGTTATACTGTTCTTATCAGTTTAGACGAAGATTCGGGCAAAAGTTCCCACAGGGAGGAAAAAAGTTTTGGCGCTGGATAAACTCGGAGTTCTGAAGAAATTTTTCGGCCACAGCGCGTTCCGCGCAGGGCAGGAGGCGCTCATCGACGCCTCGCTCGCCGGGCGGGACGTGATGGGCATTATGCCGACCGGCGGCGGCAAGAGCATCTGCTATCAGGTCCCCGCCCTGCTGCTGCCGGGCGTGACGCTCGTCATTTCGCCGCTCATCTCGCTGATGGCGGATCAGGTCGCGGCGCTCACCGAGTGCGGCGTTCCGGCGGCGTTCGTGAACAGCTCGCTCTCCGCCGCGCAGCAGCAGCGCGTGTTCGACCGCACCCGTGCCGGGGCGTATAAGCTGCTCTACGTCGCGCCCGAACGGCTCGAAATGGCGGAGTTCCGTGCCTTGGCATGCGGGCTGGACATCCCGCTCCTCGCCGTGGACGAGGCGCACTGCATCTCCCAGTGGGGGCAGGATTTCCGTCCGAGCTACCGCGGGATCGCGGACTTTATCGCCGCGCTGCCCCGCCGCCCCGCCGTCGCCGCCTTCACCGCGACCGCCACGGCGGAGGTGCAGGAGGACATCGTAAACCTGCTGGACCTGCGCGATCCGCTCCGCTCCGTGACGGGCTTCGACCGTCCGAACCTCTATTTCGACGTGCAGCGCCCAAAAAACAAGCTCGACACCGCCGTGGAGCTCGTCCGCGCGCGGCGGGACAAGAGCGGCATCATCTACTGCGCCACGCGCAGCAATGTCGAGCGCGTCAGCGCCGCCCTCTGCGCCCGCGGCATCGACGCGACGCGCTACCACGCCGGACTTCCGGAGGCGGAGCGCCGCGCGAATCAGGAGGATTTTCAGTTTGACCGCAAGACCGTAATGGTCGCGACGAACGCCTTCGGCATGGGGATCGACAAGTCGAACGTCTCCTATGTTCTCCACTACAACATGCCGAAAAGCCTCGAAGCTTACTATCAGGAAGCGGGCCGCGCCGGACGCGACGGCGAGGCGGCGGAGTGCATCCTGCTCTACTCCCCCGGCGACGCGGCGACGGCGCGCATCCTCATCGAGCACAGTGAGGGCAGCCGCCTCAGTCCCGAAGAGCAGGACGCCGTCCGCGCACAGGACTATGCGCGGCTGCGCACGATGGAGGACTACTGCCGGACGGGCGACTGTCTGCGCGGAAAGATCCTCGACTATTTCGGTCAGAGCCACCCCGCGGAATGCGGCAGCTGCGGCAACTGCCGCAGCGAATTTCGCGTCGAGGACCTCACCGAGGCAGCGCAGATGGCGCTCTCCTGCGTGGCGCGCATCCGCACGAAGCTCGATTACGGTGTCGGCAAGGGGCTCCTCGCGATGACGCTCCGCGGCAGCCGCAGCGAGCGCGTTACGTCGCTGGGGCTCGATACGCTCTCCACTTACGGTCTGATGCGCGACCTCCCCGCGGTGCAGATCCGCGAGCTGATCGACTTTCTGGTCAGCGAGGAGCTGCTTTTTGCCGACGACTACGGCGCGCTCTGCCTGACGCCGGCAGCCGGCGAGGTGCTGTTCCATGGCAGGCGCGTGGAGCGCCGCGTCCGCCGCGACCGCGGCGGGCTTTTAGACCCGAAGCAGCGCCGACGGCGCAGCGAAAGGCAGCAGACCGCGGCGCCGTCGGAGCCGGAGGCGGACAGCTCGCTTTACGACTATCTCCGCGCCCTGCGCCTGCGCATCGCGAAGGAGATGGGCGTCGCGGCTTATCTTGTCTTCTCCAACGCAACGCTCGAAGATATGGCGGCGCGCCGCCCGCACACGACCGAGGAATTTCTGAACGTCTCCGGCGTCGGCGAGCGCAAAGCGCAGCAGTACGGCGAGGCGTTTTTAAAGGCGATCCGCGAATACGAAAACGGCGAGGTGTGAACGCTATGGCAAGCAGCTACTATAAGCCCTGCCCGGAGCTCGACACATGCAACGAGCTCATCGAAAAATACTGGGACACGAAAGAATATGACAAGCTCTTCGCCGGGCACCTCCCACTCGCGGAGGCGGGCTACCCGCTCGCCGAATGCCAGATCGGGTACTTTTACATGCAGGGTCTCGGCGTGGCGTGCGACATGGAAAAGGCGCTTTACTGGACCCGCCGCGCCGCTGAGCACGGCGACCGCGACGGTCAATATAACCTCGGCTGGTTCTACGAGACCGGCACCGTCGTACCCCGCAACATGGAAGAAGCCACCCGCTGGTACCGCGCCGCCGCGGCGCAGGGACAAAGCGAGGCGAAGGATAAATGCCGCGGGCTGGATGGTCCGAACGATAGAGAGGAAAGGATGCAGAGCATTATGGATCAACAGAACAAAACGCTTCTCGCCGGCGCGGGGCGCGCCGCGCTGGGGCTGGACGGCATTTTGCCGCTGGAGGGCTTTACGCGGGTGAACGACCCGCTGCATGTCCGCGCGCTCGTGCTGGAGACGGAGCGGCGCGTCGTGCTCGTCTCCGTGGAGGTGACGAGCCTGCCGGAGCCGATCAGCGCCGCGTGGCGGCAGCGCATCGCGCAGCGCGCCGGGACGGACATCGAAAACGTCTGGTTGACGCTGACCCACTCGTTTGCCGGACCCCACATCGCGACCGCGCCGCAGCCCGGCGAGCCGCCGCGCCCCCATGTCCCCACCGCGGAGCAGCTTGCGGAGGGCGAGCGTCTGCGCCGCGCCTATGAGTCCGCGCTCGATGCCGCACTGGACACCGCGCTCGCCGCGCTCCGTCCGGCAAAGCTCGCCGCGGCGCGGGGACGCTGCGGTCTTGCCGCGAGCCGCGACCTCGCGAGCGCGCGCGGCTGGCTGCTCGGCACGGACGACGACGAGCCCGTCGACTCCGCGCTCACCGTCCTGCGCGTCGACACGGCGGAGGGCAAGCCGCTCGCCGCGGCGATCGTCTACGGGCTGCGCTCCTCGGTGATGCACCGCTGCCGCATGGTCGACGGCGCGGAGGCGATCAGCGCCGATCTCTGCGGCGCAGCCTGCGTTTCGCTCGAACGCGCGCTCGGCGAGGGTGCGGTCGCGCTCTTTCTCTGCGGCGCGGCGGCGGATCAGGAGCCGCGGCTCAAGGGCTGGGACACCGTGCTGGACGCCGAGGGCGAGCCGCACGAGGAGCGTCTCCCCGCCGAGGAAGCGGACGTTCTGCGCCGCGTGCAGGGCGGCCGCCTCGCCCAGTGCGCGCTGAAGCTCCGCCGCGCCGCGGCGGACCTGACGGACACGCCGATCCTCGCGGCGGCGGAGCGCAGCTTCGTCTGGCCCGGCAAAAAAGCGGACCCCGCCGTCATCCCCGGCGAAACGCGCGTCACGGGCTTCACGCCGGACGGCGAGCGCGCCCAGACGGTCTATGCCCTGCGGCTCGGCGCGCTGGAGCTCATCGGCGTCCAGCCGGAGTTCGACGCCGCGGCGTCGACCGCGATCGCGGCGCAGGCGGGACCGGAGCGGCTGCGCGCCGCCGTCTGCATGGTCAACGGCTGCGGCAAGTGCATGCCCTCCCTCCGCGCTTACGACACCGCCCGCTTCCAAACCGACCACTCCCCCTTCATGCCCGGCGCCGCCGAGCACTTGGTCGAGATCGCCGGCGAGCTGAAGCTCTGAGAAAAAAGAAAAATCTGCCGTGTCCCCCTCTCTCTTTGGGGACGCGGCAGATTTTTTTATTCGCGGACCTCGATCACCTTGATCTGGGCGGCGGTGAAGGCGGTCTCGGTGGTGATGACGTCGGTGATGCGGGCGACGGAGGCCTCGCTGAGCCCCTCCGCGGGGGCTGGGACGGCGACGGTCACGCCAGTGTCGGACATGTAGACGACGCAGTCGGTGAAGTCCTTCGCGAGCAGCAGATTCTCGATCTGGCTCTCCTGCATGCTCCACGTCGCCATCGCGGCGATGGAGCCCATGGCGGCGTCGATCGTCTCCTGACTCGCGCCCGCGCCGGCGGCTGCCGTTTCGAGCAGGCCGAGCGCCTCGTCGCGCGACTGCTGGCGCGTCAGGCGCGCCTCGGCGAAGTAGCCGGAGACCGTCTCGCTTTTCAGTTCCTCCTCGGCAAGCGCGGCGGTGTAGCCGTTTTCCGCTTCCGCGGCGGCGAGGTCCTCCGTCTGCACCATCGCCGGGTCCGCTTCCCCGGCGCGCTTATTGTAGGTCCAGTTCAGGTAGACCGCCGCGCAAACAAAGAGCAGCACAGCCGCCATCACGATGTTCCGTTTGAGATTTTTCTTCACTTTCGATAGCCTCCCGCATCATTTTTTTACTTCATTTTCATCACCGTGATCTTATCGCTGCCCAGCCCGGTGTAAGCCGAGACCGCGTTTGTCACCGCAAGGCGCACCTGAGCGTTATCCGCCCCGGCGCAGACCACGACCGCCCCCCTTTCCGAAAGCAGCACCGCCGCGTCGCCGACGCCGTTGATGCGCGAAAGCAGCGCTTCGAGGCGGCTGCTCTCCGTATCGAGCGGGATGCCGCTCGCCTCCAGCGGCGCGCCGGCGCCGGTCGCGGCTGCGTCCGTTCCCGACGCGCGCGGCAGCAGCAGGAGCACGAGACCGAGCACCAGCACGGCGAGCACATATTTGTTCTTCGCGAGCGCCTTTGCCGCCGCGCCGAGATCAAGCGTTTTCATCGACCCACCTTATCTCCTCCCGTGCAATGCCGAGCTCCGCCTCGATCGCCGCGGCGAGCGGGGCGCTAAACAGCCCGCGCACCTCCGCCGCGACCGGGACCCAGACGCCCTCCGTCGTCCAGCGGACGGAGACCGTCGCGCCGGTGACGGCGGCGCCGAGCGCCGCGGCTTTGTCCAATATATATGCGGCATACTCCGCCTCTATGACCGGGCGGCTCATCTCGCCGCCGAGCGACTCACCCTCCGCCGCGATTGCCGCGCCCTCGCTGCGCCAGCGTGCAAGATTGAGGGCATAGTCCGGCAGCGGGAGCGAGAAAAGCGGCGCGGCGAGCGCCGCCGCCATCACGACGCCGCAGACGACCTTTACGAGCTCCTTCACCGCGCCCCGCGGCGTCAGCGCCGTCGCGACCGCGCAGAAAAGCGCCGCCCCAGTCATACCGAGCACCCAAGTGCGAAGCCATGCGATCACGCCGTCACCACCTTCATCAGAGAAAATACCGCCAGCAGCTCGATGATCGACGCCGCGCCGACGAGACCGAGAATGAGCCCATAGGCGTTGCCGATGCCGTCGATGAGCCTGCCGAGCCGCCCCGCGGCGACGACGCCCGCGAGCGCGGCAGCCGCTTTGAAAAGCAGGCAGCGCAGTCCGAGCCGCAGCACCGGCAGCGCAGCCGCCGCGCCCACGGCGAGCGCGCCGAACACGCCGATGCTGCCCCGCAGCACGCCCGCCCCGGCGACGAGCGAATCGGACACGTCCGCGATCGTCCGCCCGACGACCGGAAGCGCCGCGGAGATCGCCGTGCGCGCGGCCTTGACCGCCGCGGCGTCCGCCTGCCCCGCGACGACGCCCGTAATGCCGAGATACGCCGTGAACGCCAGCACGAGACCGCGCATCAGGGTCTTCGCGCCCCAGTGCAGCAGCCGCGTTCCCGCGGCGAGCTGGTCCGTGCCGAGCGCCGCTCCGGCGGCGACGGCGGCGGTGTAAGCGCAGATGAGCGGGAAAATAAGGTTTTCCGCAAGCGAGAGCAGCAGGTCCGTGAACATCGCGGCGGCGGCGTATTTCGCGGCGGCGGAGCCCACCGCACCGGAGGCTGCCGCGGCTGCGGTGAGCGTCGGCAGCAGCGCAGCGGAGAGGTCCCGCAGGTCGCCGAGCGCCGATGCGCCGAGGGACACGACGCTCTTCACGTCGCCGACGCAGACCGCCGTCACCGCGAGCGCGCCGCCGAAGCCGACATAATCGAAGCCGCCCGCGGGCGCAAAGCGCGCGCCCACCGCGCTCAGCACCGTCACCGCGAGCACCGCCGCGAGCGGGCGGAGCACCTCGGCGAGCGCGCCGGAGAGCTTCGCGCGCAGATAGCTCCAGAGCCTTCCGAGCCCGGTGTCGAGCTCCGCGTCCGCGGCGTCGATGCCCTCCAGCGCCTCCGCCGCGCTCTCCGGCAGCGCGCGGCGGAGCGTGTCCGTGCCAAGCCCGCCGGCAAGGTCCGCGGCGCGGACCGGGACGGCGAGCAGCAGCGCCAGCAGCGCGAAGCAGAGCGCGCGCTTCACAGCAGCCGCTCCAGCAGACCGAGCAGCGTTTCGAGCAGCGGCAGCGAGACGAACATCGCCCCCACCGCCCCGCCGAGCTCCACCGCGCCCGCGAGCGCGCTCTGGCCGCTGTCGCGGCAGAGGTCCGCCGCGGTCTTGGCGAGAATGCCGATCAGCACGCACTTCGTCACGGGCAGAAAATACGCCTCGCCGAGCCCGGAGAGGCTCTTCGCCTTTTCCATCACGGCGAGCACCGGGCGCAGCAGCCCGGTCAGCGCCGCGAGCGAAACGCAGCAGACCGCCGCCGCGAGCGGAACGGCGAGCTCCGGGTTTTTCCGCTTTAAAACAAGGCTCACCGCGCTCGCGAGCAGGGCGCATGCCGCGATCTTGATCAGCGCCTCCATGCATCACAGCCCGAACAGGTCCTTGATCAGCGCAAAGAGGTCGCTGATCTCCCGGACGACGAGCACCAGCACGCAGACGAGCCCCGCGAGCGTCACCATCAGCGCCTGCTCCTCCCGCCCGGAGCGCGAGAGGAGGATATTCAGCACGGCGACCAGAATGCCCACCGCCGCGATCTTGAAAATGAGGTCAACTTCCATTCGTAGCTTCCTTCCGTATCCGTGGGGTGAGTCCTAAAACAAAATGACTGCCGCCATCGCGCCGAGCGATGCGCCGAGCCCGGCGAAGCTGCGCCCGCGGGCGGCGACAAAGCGCTCAAGCTCCTCCGCGTCGGCGGCGAGGCGCAGCCGAACCGCCTCGATCTCCGCCGTCTGCCGCGCGGCGTCATAGCGTCCGACGGCGGCGGAGAGGGACGCGAGCGCCTCCCGGTCCCCCTCCGGCAGCGGCAGCGAGCGTGCGGCGCGCGCCCAGAGCGCGTCCATCGGCTCCGTGCCGAAGGCGGCGGAGAGCAGTTCGAAAAACGGGCGGTCGCGCAGACGCTCGAAGATCTGGGGCAGCAGCGCCCGGCGCACCGTAAGCTCCGCCGCCATAACGCCGAGGTCCGCCGCGAGAGCGCGCAAAAGCCGCGCCGTCCGGTGCTTTTCCGCACATTGCTGCCAGCCGAGCAGCCCGCCCGCCGCGGCGAGCAGCAGCCCGCCGAGCAGTTTCAGTCCCGCCGCCGTCACAGCCTGTCCACCCGATAATGCCGCCGCCCCGCCTCGGCGCGGATCGTCACGGCGCTCTCAAACGCGCCGAGCGCGAGGAGCTCCCGCAGCGGCGCGCGCCGCGCAAGGTCCGAGGGCGAGGCGGCGTGGACCGTCGCGAGCACGCGGACGCCGCAGCCGACAAGCTGCTCCACCGCCGCGGCGTCCGCGGCGAGGCTGATCTCGTCCATCGCGATCGTCCCGCAGTTCATACCGCGCAGCAGCATCATCGCCGCCTCCGCCTTCGGCGCGCCGGAGAGCACGTCCGTGCTGCGCCCAAGGTCGAATTGCAGCTTGCCGTTCCACATGCCGCCGAGCTCCCCGCGCTCGTCCGCGACGCCGACGCGCTCGCCGCCGTCGGAGAGGCATCGGATCAGGTCGCGCAGCAGCGTCGTCTTCCCGCCGCCGGGCGGGGAGAGCAGCAGCACCCCGCCGCTGCCGAGCCGGGGCAGGACCTCCGCCGCCGCGCCGCGCACCGCGCGCGGGATACGGATCGCAAGGGACGACACCTCCCGCAGCCCCAGAACGCCGCCCTCCGCCGAGACCGCGCCGCAGACGCCGACGCGGACACCTCCCCGCGCCGTCAGATAGCCGCGCCGCAGCGCGTCCCCCGCCGCGTGCATCGAGGCGTCGGACGATCGTTCCAGCACCGCGAGCAGCGCCCGCTCGTCCACCTTTTCCGGGCAAAGCTCCCGCTCGCGACCGGCAGCGAGCAGCGTCGGGCTCCGCCCGCGCCGCAGGCGAAATTCCTCCGCCGTCTGCCGCAGCGAAGGCGGCAGCGACGCCGCCGCACCGCGCATCCGCTCCGGCAGCAGCCCCGCCGCCCGGTCAAATCCGTCCTCCGTCATAAGTGCATCACCTCTTGTCCCATTTATATGCCGCGCCCGGCGGCTTAGAACCGGGTGGGGGATGCGTTGAAATTCTGTGAACAAATCGGAAACAATTCCCAAGACGCCTTGACATCGGCAAACAAATTGCCTAAAATTAGAAAGTTAATATTGTCTAATACTCATAAAAGGAAGAAGGGATCAAAAACGCATGCTGAGTAAGCTTTTCAAGTACATCCGCGGCTACGAAAAAGCGGCGATCTTAGCGCCGCTGCTCGTCATCGTGGAGGTCGTGTGCGAGCTCATTTTGCCGAAGCTGATGAGCGGCGTCATCGACACCGGCATCGAGGGGGACGGCGGCTTTTCTTACATTCTGAAGGTCGGCGCGGTCATGCTGGGGCTCGCCGTTTGCAGTATGCTCGCCGGCGCCGCCAGCGTAAAATTCGCCGCCCAGTCCAGTCAGGGCTTCGGCGCGAATCTGCGCAAGGCGATGTTCGACCGCGTGCAGGAGTTCTCCTTTGCGGACATCGACCGCTTTTCGAGCGCCTCGCTCATCACGCGCCTCACGAACGACGTCAACAACATCCAGAGCATGGTGAACATGGGTCTGCGCATCCTCATCCGCGCGCCGTTTATGCTCATCGCCGCGCTGATCGTCTGCTGCTCCATCAACGGAAAGCTGACGCTCATCCTCATCTGCGTCGTGCCCGTGATGGCGCTCGCCGTCGCGCTCCTGATGAAGACCTGCCACAAGCTGTTCGACCTGTTCCAGAAAAAGATCGACGGTCTGAACGACTCCGTGCAGGAAAACCTCGTCGCCATCCGTGTGGTGAAGGCCTTCGTGCGCGAGGATTATGAGAAGAAAAAGTTCAAAAAGAGCAACGACGAGCTGCGCGACGCGGCGATCAACGCGGTGACGCGCGTGGTGTTCATGGAGCCGATCATGATGGTCGCGTTCAACATCTCCATCGTGCTCTCGCTCTGGATCGGCGGCAAATTTGTCGTCGGCGGCTCGCTGCTGACCGGCGAGCTCTACTCGTTTATCAGCTACATTATGAACGTTCTGATGAGCGTCATGATGCTCGCCTTCACGCTGCTCCAGCTCACGCGCGCCCGCGCCTGCGCCGCGCGCATCAACGAGGTGCTGGACACCGTGCCCGACATCCGCGACGGCGAGCATGCCGCGGAGACTGCCCTGCCCGCCCCGCGCGGCAGCGTAGAGTTCCGGGACGTCAGCTTCCGCTACGTCGCGACCGGCACCGGCGACGACGTGCTGCGCCATATTGACCTCAAGATCGAGCCGGGCGAATTTGTCGCCATCGTCGGCGGCACGGGCGTCGGCAAGAGCTCGCTCGTGAACCTCATCCCCCGCTTTTACGACGTGACCGGCGGCGCTGTGCTTGTCGACGGCGTGGACGTCCGCGATTACCCGGTCGAGGCGCTGCGCGAGCGCATCGGCATGGTGCTCCAGAATAATGTCCTCTTCTCCGGCACGATCCGCGAAAACCTGCTCTGGGGCGACCCGAACGCCACGGAGGAGGATATGATCCAAGCCGCGAAAAACGCGCAGGCTTACGACTTCATCATGAGCTTTCCGGACGGCTTCGACACCTATATCGACCAAGGCGGCGTCAACGTCTCCGGTGGCCAGAAGCAGCGCCTTTGCATCGCGCGTGCGATGCTGCGCCATCCGTCCATCCTCATCCTCGACGACAGCACCTCCGCCGTGGACAGCGCGACGGAAGCCGCCATCCGCGAGAGCTTCAGCAAAAACCTCAAGAGCACGACCGTCATCATCATCGCCCAGCGCATCTCCTCCGTCCGTCACGCGGACCGGATCGTCATCCTCGACGACGACCACATCGCCGGGCTCGGCACCCACGACGAGCTGCTCGCGACGAACGCGATCTATCAGGAGATCTATAACTCCCAGCAGGAAGGGGTGATGGAGCAGTGAGCGAAGCGAAGACCGAAAAGAAGCAGAAATTCAAGGCTGCACAGAGCCAGAACGGTCCCGGCGGTCCCGGCGCGCGCGGCGGCTATCAGAAGCCAAAGGACGCGAAAAAGACCATCCGCCGCCTGATCGGGTATATGACGAAAAATCCCCTGCCGCTCATTCTCGTCGCGGTCTGCCTCATCGTCAGCACCGTCGCGTCCATCGGCGGAACCTATATGCTCCGCCCGATCATCAACGGCCTTGTCGCGGACACGGCGGCGGCGGAAAAGGTGCAGAAGCTGCTCGGCAGCTGCATTTTCCTGCTGCTGCTCTATCTGCTGGGCTCCGCCGCGACCTATGTGCAGGCGGCGACCATGGCGCGCCTTGCCCACAACGCGGCGAACCACCTGCGCGGCGACCTGTTCAACGCGCTGGAGAGCCTGCCGCTCAGCTATTTTGACCGCCACACCCATGGCGAGCTGATGAGCCGCTTCACGAACGACGCGGACAACGTTGCCCTCGCGATGGAGCAGAGCTTTGTCAACATGTTCTCCTCCGGGCTGACCTTCATCGGGCTCGTCGCCGTGATGATCTATACCTCGCCGATCCTGTTCCTCGTAACGCTTCTGGCGCTCGCCGCGTCGCTCGGCGTGTTCAAGGTCTTCGGCGGCCGCAGCCGCGTCTATTACCGCAAGCAGCAGGCGGCGCTCGGACAGGTCAACGGCGACATTCAGGAGGTCATCGAGGGGCTCAAGGTCGTCAAGGCGTTCACCCACGAGGAGATTGCGAAGGAGGAGTTCGCCGAGCTCAACGAGGCTTACCGCACCGCCGCGACGGACGCGAACTATTACGCCGGCGCGATCATCCCCTTGAGCGCCAACATCTCCAACATCGGCTACGCGGCGACCGCCGCGGTCGGCGGCTTCCTCGCGCTCGTCATGGGCTTTGACCTCGGCGGCTTCGCCGCCTACCTGCTCTACGCGCGCCAGATCGGACGCCCGCTCGAACAGGTCAGCCAGCAGCTCAACGCCATCATGTCCGCCCTCGCGGGCGCGGAGCGCATCTTCGACGTGATGGACACCCCGCCGGAGATCGACGAGGGCAAGGTCGTGCTGACGCCCGTGGAGCCGCAGGAGGGCCACCGCGCGTGGGCTTGGAAAAAGCCGGACGGCACGCTCGTCCCCCTGCGCGGCGACGTGAGGCTCCAGCACGTGGACTTCAGCTACGTCCCCGAAAATCCCGTCCTGCGCGACGTCAGCGTGTTTGCGAAGCCGGGCCAGAAGATCGCCTTCGTCGGCTCCACCGGCGCGGGCAAGACCACGATCACGAACCTCATCAACCGCTTTTACGAGATCAGCGCCGGCTCGATCACCTATGACGGCATCGACGTGCGCGAGATCAGCAAGGACTCCCTGCGCCAGTCGCTCGGCGCGGTGCTTCAGGACACCCACCTCTTCACCGGCACGGTCATGGACAACATCCGCTACGGCAGACTCGACGCCACGGACGAGGAGTGCATCGCCGCGGCGAAGAGCGCGAACGCCCACTCCTTCATCCGCCGCCTGCCGGACGGCTACAACACGCTCGTCACCGGCGACGGCAGCAACCTCAGCCAAGGTCAGCGCCAGCTGCTCGCCATCGCCCGCGCCGCGGTCGCCGACCCACCGGTCATGGTGCTCGACGAGGCGACGAGCAGCATCGACACCCGCACGGAGCAGCACATCCAGCGCGGCATGGACGCGCTGATGGAGGGCAGGACCGTCTTCGTCATCGCCCACCGCCTCTCCACCGTCCGCAATGCCGACTGCATCGTCGTCATTGAGCACGGGCAGATTCAGGAAAAAGGCACCCACGAAGAGCTGCTCGCCCTCAAGGGGCGGTACTATCTGCTCTATACGGGGCAGAATGTGCTGGAATAAAACCGTTTTTTTATGCAGCGCCGCCCACGGTCTTGGCTTGGACCGTGGGCGGTTTTTTAAAGTTGAATGCGCCTTTGGCGCAAAATTGAATATGTTTCGCGTCCGCGGGACGCGACCTTCTTTCCCCCTGTGGGGAAAGAAGGCAAA
>CAVJGI010000008.1:0-37943 GCA_963649145.1 Ruminococcus bicirculans (ex Wegman et al. 2014)
CTCGGCTCGTAGCTGGCTGCCACTTTTTCCGAGGCAAATATATTGTAACAGGAGAGATGATTTTGAGTTCAAGAGTTTTCGAGCTGATCGCGGAGGAGGAACAGCGGCAGAGAGACACCGTCGAGCTGATCGCCAGCGAGAACTTCGTAAGCGAGAATGTTATGCGGGCGGTCGGCTCATGCCTGACCAATAAGTATTCCGAGGGATATCCGGCAATTCGGAAGTCCGGAAGCAGGGGCAGATATTACGGCGGCTGTCAGTACGTCGATGCGCTGGAGGAATACTGCTGCGAGATGTGGCAGAAGGTGTTTGATACGGACTATCACGTAAATGTCCAGCCCCACAGCGGCACCAACGCCAATATTGCGGCATACCTGTCCGTATTGAAGCCCGGAGATACCATCCTCGCTATGAGTCTGGATAACGGCGGGCACTTGTCGCACGGGTCGCCGGTGAATATCAGCGGCAGGATATTCAGCTTTGCCCACTATGGAACGGACTGGGACGGCTTTATTGATATGTACGACTTCAAAAATAAGCTCTATAGCCACCGACCGAAGCTCGTGGTTGTCGGCGCGTCTGCATACAGCCGCACTCTCCGCTATGACGAGTTCCGCGGCGTGATCGACCGCTACAAAAAGGAAACCGGAAACGAGTGCTGGTATCTGGTCGATATGGCGCACGTCGCCGGTCTGATTGCGGCGGGCGACCATCCCACGCCGTTCGGGTTTGCCGACCTCATCACGACCACAACGCATAAAACGCTGCGCGGAGCCCGCGGAGGACTGATCTTCTGTAAGCCGGAGCTCGCCAAGCGCGTTGACAGCGCGGTTTTCCCCTGCTGTCAGGGCGGCGCACTCCAGAATGTCATCGCCGGGAAAGCGGTCACAGCGGAGGAGGCATGTACGGAAGAGTTCAAGGAATACATCCACGCGGTCGTGCGAAACTGTAAAGCCATGTGCGATGCGTTTATCTTAATGGGGTACAAGGTGATCACGGGCGGCACGGATAACCACATGTTCCTGCTTGACCTGACTGAAACGGGATTGACCGGCAAAGAGGTGCAGGACGAGCTGGATAAGCACGGTACCACCCTGAACAAAAACTGCGTGCCGAACGAGACCCGTCCCCCGCAGCAGGCGTCCGGCGTCCGCATTGGGACCGCCGCTATGACGACCAAGGGATATACCGCCGAAGATTTTGTCAGGGTTGCCCATACCATCGACCGCATCATTCAAACTATGCAAGAAGAAAGGATGAAGGGAGAAACAATTGCAGAGAATCGCTGAATTTGAAAAAGTAACCTACGATATACCAGACCGCGGCGGGAAGCGCAATATAAAGCGGGGAGCCCCCCCAAAAAAAATAGGGCTGGCATTCGCCAGCCCTATGACCATATCATCGCGCGAAAGGAGACCTCTATATGAACGCGATCGAAGTTCCCGTATGGGAGCAGTACACATTAACGATGGAAGAAGCAGCGAAATATTTCCGCATCGGGGAAAACAAACTGAGGCGCATCGTCGGAGAGAACAGGGATGCGGACTTTGTTCTCTGGAACGGAAACAGAGCCCAGATCAAAAGAAAGCTCTTTGAAAAATATATAGACCGGTGTGAGTTGGTTTAGAATCTTGAAAAAGGATTTCCGGCATGGTATAATGACTAAACCTATGTCAGATTCCTTTTCGTTAAAAGGAGTCATATCAAATGGAAAAACGCAGAGACAACAAAGGGCGTGTCTTGCGCAACGGTGAAGTCCAGCGACCAGACGGCAAGTACATGTTCCGATATACGGACAGTGCCGGTAAAAGGCGGACCGTGTATAGCTGGAAACTGGTCAGTACAGACAAGCTGAAGGAGGGACAGCGAGAATCACAGGCACTCAGAGATAAAGAAAAACGCATACTCAAGGATCTTGACGATAAGATCAAAACAAACGACGCGGAGCACATTACGATAAACGATCTATTCTGCCAGTTTCTGGAGATCCGGAAGGATCTGAAAGAAAGCACGCGGTGCTGCTATATCGACATCTACAATAAGCATGTCAAACCGGTGATCGGCGATAAAGCGGTCGGGAAGATCAAGTCAACAGAGCTCCAGAAGCTCTATCAGTCTATGGTCTGCGACAAAGGGCTGAGCGCTACTACCGCGCAAAAAGCGCACTCCATTCTCTTCCAGATCCTCGAAAACGCTGTGATGGACAACATTATCCGGATCAACCCCTCAGCCAGCGCTTTTCGAAACTTCCGGAAGGCGGCGGATATCTCATCCAACTGCCGAGATCCCTTGACCGTGGAACAGCAGGCGGCTTTTATAAACTATGTCTACGCCTCACAGCAATACGGCAGGCTTGCAAATCTGTTCACGGTTCTGCTTGGGACCGGCACAAGAATCGGAGAAGCTCTCGGACTTCGGTGGTGCGACTGCGATTTTGACGAGGGGGTCATCCACATAACCCACACGCTGATATATAAAAGCGGGGAAAACAGCGGATACCACTACCGGATATCATCGCCCAAAACCGTAGCCGGCATCAGAGATATCCCGATGCTCAGCGATGTCAGAGCAGCCCTGCTGAGAGAACGCGAAAGAAAGCGTGGGAACTGGAAGGAGTTTGTCGTAGACGGATATACCGATTTTGTGTTCCTGAACAGCAACGGTCAGGTATATACGCAGGCTTATATTTACGACTCCATTCAGGGCATAACGACCTCCTACAACAAGGAAGAGTCCGAGAAGGCGCTCAGGGAAAACCGGCAGCCATGCTACCTTCCCAAAATAAGCGCACACATTTTCAGACACACATTCTGCACAAGAATGTGCGAAAACGAAGTCAACCTCAAGGTGCTTCAGGACATCATGGGACATCGCAATATCCGCACGACGATGGAAGTTTATACCAAGGCGTTAAAGGACAAAAAAGCCGAAGCAATGCAAGCTCTCGACGGCACGTTCAAAATCGCCTAACCCTTGCGCCGCAACGTGTTCAGGGTTTTTGTGGTGTAAAATGAAGCCCGAAACAGTTTTACACCAAAATTTACACCATTCGGCGGAGAAGATACAAGGATTTATAAGAAGATATGAAATCTACAGAAACCAGAAAACCCTTGCGCCGCAACGATTTGAGAAGATATAAGAAGATAGGAGCCATCCTATGTACCTAAAAGCACTTGAAATTCAAGGCTTCAAGTCGTTTCCGGACAAGACGGTGCTGACCTTTGACAAGGACATCACCGCGATCGTGGGACCGAACGGGAGCGGAAAATCGAATATTTCCGACGCGCTGCTCTGGGTCATGGGCGAGCAGCGGAGCAAGGCGCTCCGCGGCGGCAAGATGGAGGATGTCATCTTCGGCGGCACGGAAAAGCGCAGCCCGATGGGCTTTGCGCAGGTCAGCCTCGTGCTGGATAACTCTGCCGGGCTCTTCCCCATCGACGCGCCGGAGGTCGTCATCACCCGCCGCTATTACCGCACGGGCGAGAGCGAATACTCGCTCAACCGCGAGAGCGTGCGCCTGAAGGACATCACGGGACTTTTGATGGACACCGGACTCGGACGCGACGGCTACAGCGTCATCGGGCAGGGCAGAATCGCGGAGATCGTCTCCGCGCGCAGCACGGACCGGCGCGAGATCTTTGAGGAGGCGGCGGGCATTTCGCGCTACCGCTACCGCAAGGAGGAGGCCGAGCGCAAGCTCGAACGCACGGAGGACAACCTCCTGCGCGTGAACGACAAGATCGCGGAGCTGGAGCTTCAGGTCGGACCGCTCGAAAAGCAGGCGGAGACCGCGAAGAAATATCTGCTCCTGCGCGACGAGCAGCGCGGGCTGGAGATCTCCGTCTGGATGGAGACGCTCGACCGCCTGCGCGTGCAGACGGAGAAGCTGAATCTGGAATACGAGCAGGCGCAGTCGTCGCTGGATGCGGCGCAGCGCGAGCTCGATGCGCTCTATGCCGCGGCGGAGAGCCTCAGCGAAAAAATGCGTGAGTGCGACATGGAAAGCGAGCGCGAGCGCGAGCGCCAGAGCGCCGCGGAGGGCGAAGCTGCCGAGTGCGACAGCGCCGCGGCGGTGCTGCGCGCGAATTTAGAGCACAACGCGGAGAACATCCGCCGTATGGAAAGCGAGATGGCGGAGCAGTCCGGCAGGACCGAGAGCCTGCGCGCGCAGGTCCGCGCCGGCGAGACGCGCCTTGCCGAGATCGAGGCGCTGCTGGCGCAAAAGCGCGGGGAGATCGCGGACACCCAGTCCGCGGCGGAGCGCAACGCGGCGGAGACGGACGCGGCGCAGGCGGGGCTCGCGAGCCTGATCGCCGGGGAAAACGCCCTCAGCGACGAGATCACCCAGTGCGCGACGACGCTCGCCATGCTCGCCGACAAGCAGACCGAGCAGCGCGAGCGCGCCGGCGGCATCGACGGCGACATCGCCGCGGCGGAGGAGAAATACGACCAGCTCGGCGGGACGCTGCGCGAAGCGGAGCGAAAGCTTGCCGCGGCGAAGGAGCGCGCGGACGAGCTCGCGAACGTTGTGAACGGCCACAAAATGCTGATGAGCGGGCGCGAGAGCGCGGTGCGGGAGCTGACGGAAAAGCGCGGCGCGCTGACCGTGGAGCGCCGGAGCGCCGCGGGGCGCATCGCCATGCTGACGGAGCTGGAACGCGACTACGAGGGCCTCGGCAGGGCGGTCAAGTCCGTCATGACGGCGGCGGGCCGCGGAACGCTCCGCGGCGTCCACGGTCCGGTGGCGAAGCTGCTCACCGCGGACGAGCGCTATGCCCTCGCGATCGAAACGGCGCTCGGCGGCGCGATGCAGAACATCGTCGTGGACAGCCAGAGCGACGGCAAGGCGGCGATCGAGCACTTAAAGCGCAGCGACGGCGGCAGAGCCACCTTCCTGCCGCTGGACACCATCCGCCCCTACCCGGCGAAGCAGATGCCGGAGGGCGAGCCGGGCTTCGTCGGCAGAGCGGACAAGCTCGTGCGCTTTGACGCGCGCTATGCCGGGATCTTTGAAAACCTTCTGAGCGGCACCGCTGTGGCGGAGACGCTGACGGACGCGGTGCGGCTTTCCAAAAAGAGCGGCAACCGCCTGCGCATCGTGACGCTGGACGGCCAGCTCATCAACGCCGGCGGCTCCATGACCGGCGGCAGCGCCGCGAAGAATACGGGGCTTCTCTCCCGCGCGAACGAGCTGAAGAAGCTCCGGGCGCGCGCGGAGGAGCTGGAGACGGCGGAGCGCGACTGCGCCGCCGCGCTTGCGGAAGCCGAGCGCGTGCTCTCCGGCGCAAAATACGAGATGGAGGTCGCCGCCGGGGAGCTCACCGGCGCGAGCGAGACGCTCCACCGCGCGGAGGCGGAGGTCGACCAGACCCGCCTGCTGCGCCGGACGGTGGACGAGGCGCTTGAGGACCTCGAAAACGAAAAGCGCGGACTCGCCGCCGCCCAGCGCGAGACGGTGCAGCGCATAGAGGAGACCGCGGCGCGGCGCGCGGCGCTGGAAAAGCGGCTGGACGCCCAGCGGCGCGAAATCAGCGAGCGCACCGCCGGACGCGAGGACTTCGAGCGCCGGCGCGCGGAGCTCGCCGAGACGATGGCATCGCTGCGCGCGGAGAGCGCCTCGCTGGAAGCCGAGCGCGACACGGCGGGCCAGTCCATCCGCAGCCTGACGGAGCTGATCGCCGCCCTTTCCGGCGACAGCGACCAGCGCCAAGCCGCTATCGCGGAGATGAACGACCGCGCCGCCGCGCTCCGGACGGAGCTGGACGCGACGCTCAGCCGCGCGGCGGAAAAGCGCGCCGCGGCAGCCGAGCGCAAGGCGGCTTTGCAGGCGATCTCCGCCCGGAAAATTGAGCTCGAAGGCCGCCGCACCCGCGGCGAACGCGAGAGTCAGGACAAAAACCGTGCGCTGCTCGAATTGCAGTCCGTCCGCGCCGCGCTGGAGCAGAAAAAGCTCTCCGCGGAGCTGGAGGAAAAGCAGATCGTCGATAAACTCTGGGACAGCTACGAGCTCTCCCGCACCGCGGCGCAGGGCCTGCGCCAGCAGGTGGAGGACATGCCCGCGGCGGCGAAGCGCATCGCGGAGCTGCGGCGCGAGATCGGCAGACTCGGCGCCGTGAACCTCGGCGCGATCGAGGAATATGCCCGCGTCAGCGAGCGCTACGACTTCCTGCGCGGCCAGCGCGACGACGTGGAAAAAGCGCGGCGCGACCTGCTGAAGATCATCAGCGACGTGACGGGCGAGATGAAGGAAATTTTCGTCCGCGAGTTCCACGCCATCGACGAGCGCTTCCGCAGCGTGTTTCTGGAGCTGTTCGGCGGCGGCAAGGCGCAGCTCACGCTCGAAGACCCGGAGGACCCGCTCGGCTGCGGCATCGAGATCCGCGTCCAGCCGCCCGGCAAGGCGGTCACGACGATCTCGCTGCTCTCCGGCGGCGAAAAGAGCTTCGTCGCCATCGCACTCTATTTCGCGATCATGAAGGTACGGCCGACGCCGTTCTGCATCATGGACGAGATCGACGCCGCGCTCGACGAAGCCAACGTCGAGCGTTACGCCGGCTATATGCGCTCCATGGCGGGGCAGACCCAGTTTATCGTCATCACCCACCACCGCGCCACGATGGAGGAGGCGGACGTGCTCTACGGCGTTACGATGCAGGAAAAGGGCGTCACCACCGTGCTCTCCGTCGATCTGGAGGAAGCGGAGAAGACTATCAAATAAAAGGAGAAGAAGCTGCCGATGGGCTTTCTTGACAAGATCAAAAACGGCCTCGCCCGCACGAAGCGGAGCATGACCGTTTCCATGAACAACATGTTCGCGTCCTTCACGGGCGAGAACGAGGAATTTTTCGACGAGCTGGAGGAGACCATGATCCTCGCGGACGCCGGAGCGGACACCGCGGTCGAGTCCGTGGAGGAGCTCCGGAGGGTCGTCAAGGCGCGCGGTCTGCGCGGCGGGGAGGAGGTCAAGTCCGCCTTTGCCGAGATCCTCGCCGAGCGTCTCAATGTCGGGGAGCGGGAGCTGCACCTCACGACGAAGCCGAGCGTCATTCTGATGGTCGGCGTCAACGGCGTCGGCAAGACGACGACGATCGGCAAGCTCGCCGCCCGCTTCACGGCGGAGGGCAGGAGCGTCCTCCTCGCGGCGGGGGACACCTTCCGCGCGGCGGCGGCGGAGCAGCTTACCGTCTGGGCGGAGCGCGCCGGGACGGACATCGTCCGCCACGAGGAGGGCAGCGACCCGGCGAGCGTCGTGTTCGACTCCATCGCCGCGGCGAAGGCGCGCGGCCGCGACCTCATCATCGTGGACACCGCCGGGCGGCTGCACAATAAAGCCAACCTCATGAACGAGCTCGCGAAGATCCGCCGCATCATCTCCCGCGAGCTGCCGGACGCGGACGTGGAGACGCTGCTCGTGCTGGACGCCACGACGGGCCAGAACGGGCTTCTTCAGGCCAAGAGCTTCAAGGACAGCGCCGACATCACCGGCGTCGTCCTGACAAAGCTCGACGGCACGGCGAAGGGCGGCATCGTGTTCGCCATCGCCGCGGAGCTCGGCGTGCCGGTGAAGTATATCGGCGTCGGCGAGGGCGTGGACGACCTGCTGGAGTTCGACGCCGCCGCCTTTGCGGAGGAGCTGCTGAAATGAGGCTCATTCTGGCATCCAACAACGCGAAAAAGCTCGCGGAAATGCGCGCGCTGCTCGCCGGGCTCGGCGTGGAGATCGTCTCCCAGCGCGAAGCCGGCTGCGATTTTGAGGTGGACGAGACGGGCGCGACCTTTGCGGAGAACGCCTATCTGAAGGCCTCCGCCGTCACCGCCGCGAGCGGCTGCGCTGCCGTGGCGGACGATTCCGGGCTGATGGTCGACGCGCTGGGCGGCGCGCCCGGCGTCTATTCCGCGCGCTTCACCGGGAACCACGACGATTCCGACGCGGAAAAATGCCGCTTCCTGCTGAAAAAGCTGGAGGGCGCCGCGGACCGGCACGCAAAATTCGTGAGCAGCATCTGCTGCACCTTCCCGAACGGCGACGTGCTGCGCGCCGAGGGCGCGTGCCCTGGCGTCATCACGGCCGCGCCGCGGGGAGCGGACGGCTTCGGCTACGACCCCGTGTTCCTGCCGGACGGCACGGACCGGACCATGGCGGAGCTGACGTCGGAGGAGAAAAACGCCCTGAGCCACCGCGGGAAGGCGATCCGGGCATTCAGAGAGGAGCTGGAGAAATACAATGCTGACAAGTAAACAGCGCGCCCAGCTGCGCGGCATGGCGGCGTCGCTGGACACGATCATCATCATCGGCAAGGGCGGGATCAACGAAAATCTGCTCATTCAGGTGCGCGACGCGCTCAAAGCCCGCGAGCTCATCAAGGGCCGCGTGCTGGAGAGCTCGATGCTCACCGCGGCGGAAGCCGCCGCCGCGCTTGCCGAGGCATGCCGTGCCGAGGCGGTGCAGTCCATCGGCAGCAAGTTCGTGCTCTATAAGCGCAACGAGACCGACCCGAAGATCGAGCTCGTGACGAACAGGAAGAAGAAATAACGAAGGGGCGGGACGCTTGGGATGACCATTGCCGTTTTCGGCGGGAGCTTCAACCCGCCGCATAAGGGACACCTCGCCGCCGCGCTCGCCGCGTCGCGGCAGCTAAAGCCGGACGAGTTTCTCGTGATCCCCGATCACCAGCCGCCGCACAAGCTTCTTGCGGAGGGCAGCCCGGAGCCGGAGGAGCGCCTCGCGCTCTGCCGCCTCGCGTTCGCCGCCGTGCCGAACTGCACCGTGAGCGATCTGGAGCTGCGCCGCGGCGGAAAAAGCTACACCGCGGACACGCTGCGCCATCTGCGCGCGGCGAAGCCGGAGGCGGAGCTTATATTGCTGATGGGCGCGGACATGTACTGCTCGCTGCACACGTGGTACGACGCGGAATACATTCTGCGCAGCGTGCGCATCGCCGTGTTCCAGCGTGCCGCGGGCGAGATGCCCGCGATCGAGGCGCAGCGCGACGCGCTGAAGGCGCAGTTCGGCACGGAGACGGAGCTCATCCGCTCCCAGCCCATGCCCGCGTCCTCCACGGAGCTGCGCACCGCGCTGCAAAACCGCGAGGGCGTCGCCAAGCTCTGCCCGGAGGTCTATGCCGAGATCATCCGCCGCCGGCTTTACGGCGCAAAGGTGAATTTTCCGTGGCTGCGCGAGCAGTCTTACGCGATGCTCCGCCCGCGCCGCATCCCGCATGTGCAGGGCTGCGAGGCGGAAACCGTGCGCCTTGCGCACCGCTGGGGCGCGGACGAGGAGCGCGCTGCGGAGGCGGCGATATTGCACGACTGCACGAAAAAGGAGCTTTTGCCGGAGCAGTTGCGCCTTTGCGCAAAATATGGTATCATACCCGATGAGCTCGAACGCGAAAACGGCAAGCTGCTCCACGCCAAGACCGGCGCGGCGGTGGCGAAGTTTGAGTTCGGCTCGGACGACGAGGTCGTCGAAGCCATCCGCTGGCACACGACGGGCCACCCGGATATGACGACGCTCGAAAAGGTGCTCTACATGGCGGACTATATGGAGCCGACGCGCGATTTCCCCGGCGTGGAGGAGCTCCGGCGTCTCGCCTATGAGGATCTCGACCGCGCAATGGTGCTGGGCTTTGAAATGAGCCTTGCCGACCTGAACGCCCGCGGGGAGGAGCCGCACAAAAACACCGTCGCGGCGCTGCAATGGTATCAGAACAGGGAATGAGTTGATCTTTTTATGAAGCTTTTTGGCGGAAAGCCAAGGCCGCGCCCGGAGCGCGCGCCCGAACATAAGCCGAAGCCCGAAATCAGACCGAAGCCGGACCCCGGCGGGACGCAGAGCGCCGCGGGGGAGCGGCTGCGCGCGTTTTTCCGCGGCGAGCTCTGGCGGCGGCTGCGCATCCCCGCCATCGCGCTCGGCTGCGTGCTGCTCGCGCTGCTGCTGCTCGCGCTGGCTTATGCCATCTGGGAAAAGCCCCCCGCGCAGGGGGAAGCCGGGCTCAACACGCCGAACATCGTCCGCCCCGCGGTGACGGAGCCGATCGCGACCCCGCCGCCGACGGAGTCCCCGGAGCCCAGCCCGGAGCCGACGCCGGAGCCCACACCGGAGCGGCTGGAGAGCTGCTATACCTTCGCCGTCGCCGCCTATGACCAGCTCGGCGTCAGCACGGACGTCGTGCTCGTCGGCAGGCTCGACAGCGAGAACCTGACGCTCGATGTCGTGAGCATCCCGCAGGACACGCTCGTGAACGTCAGCTGGGGCGTCAAGAAGCTCAACTCCGTCATGGTGGGCGAGCGCGGCGACCCGGAGCGCTTCGTGGAGCACCTGACCGACCTGCTCGGCTTTCAGGTGGATAATTACGTCATCCTCGATATCGACGTGGTGGAAAAGCTTGTCGACTGCATCGGCGGCATTTATTTCTACGTTCCGCGCGACATGGACTATGACGCGGAGGATCAGGACCTGCATATCCACATCGCGAAGGGCTCCCAGCTCCTGCTGGGCGAGGACGCCGTGAAGGTCCTGCGCTACCGCATGGGCAACGACGGCAGCGGCTACCCGAACGGCGACCTTGGGCGCATCGCCACCCAGCAGTCGCTGCTGAAGGCGCTCGCGAGCCAGCTCCTGAAGCTGAAAAACATCCCGAATCTCGACAAGATCCAGCAGATCATCGAGTCCGACGTTCAGACGGACCTCACGGCGAACAACATCGCGTTTTATGTCCGCGAGTTTTTGCAGATGAAGGAGGAAAATGTCCGCTTCCAGACCGCGCCGGGCAAGGGCGTTTCCATCCGCGGCGGCTCCTATTTCGAGCTGGATGTGGACGGCTGGCTCGCCGTGATCAACGAGAGCCTGAACCCCTACGACACGGACGTGACGGCGGAGAATCTGGACGTGCTGCGCGCCCTCGGACGCGACGGCGCGATCTCCACGACCGGCGAGCTGGTCCCGCTCGGAACATTTTATAATTATAACGGGTAACAATAGATAAAAAATATCTCACAAAGGAGTTTTAGAAATATGCATACACCGAAAGAGATCGCGGAGGCCGCGGTCCGCGCGCTGGACGGCAAGAAGGCGCTGGACATCCGCCTTCTGCATACGACGGACGTGACCACGCTGGCGGATTATTTCGTCATCTGCACCGCGGCGAGCTCCACCCAGATCAAGACCCTCGGCGACGCGGTCGAGGCGGCGTTGGAGGAGCTGGGCGAGAACAAGATCCACCGCGAGGGCCATCGCTCCGGCACATGGGTCCTGCTGGACTTCGGCTGCGTCGTCGTCCACCTGTTCATGGAGGAAGCGCGGCAGTTTTATAACCTCGAACGCCTCTGGGCGGACGCCGAGGAGATCCCTCTGGACGGCATCCTGACCGCCGACTGAAAAAACACACCGAAACAACAAAATTTTTTGTAAAGAGAAGTGTAAAAAACGCCAATGAAATACGATTTTGCTGCAATCGAGAAAAAGTGGCAGGCAAACTGGGAGAAGACCAAGCCCTACGCCGCCGTCACCGGCGACCCCCGCCCGAAGTTTTACGGTCTCATCGAGTTCCCCTATCCCTCCGGGCAGGGGCTCCACGTCGGCCACCCGCGCCCGTTCACCGCGATGGACATCATCACGCGCAAAAAGCGCATGGAGGGCTATAACGTCCTGTTCCCCATCGGCTTCGACGCCTTCGGTCTGCCGACGGAAAATTACGCCATCAAAAACCATATCCACCCCGCCATCGTGACGAAGCAGAACATCGCGAACTTCACGAGCCAGCTCAAGATGCTCGGCTACGGCTTCGACTGGGACCGCTGCGTGGACACGACGGACCCGAAGTATTATAAGTGGACCCAGTGGATCTTCCTCCAGCTCTATAAAAACGGCCTCGCCTACAAAGCGACGATGCCCGTCAACTGGTGTACGAGCTGCAAGTGCGTCCTCGCGAACGAGGAGGTCGTCGAGGGCGTCTGCGAGCGCTGCGGCGCGCCGGTCATCCGCAAGGAAAAGAGCCAGTGGATGCTCCGCATCACGAAATACGCCCAGCGTCTGCTGGACGATCTGGACGGCGTGGACTATATCGAGCGCGTCAAGATCCAGCAGCGCAACTGGATCGGCCGCTCCACCGGCGCGGAGGTGACGTTCAAAGCCACGACCGGGGACGACATCGTCGTCTTCACCACCCGCCCGGACACGCTCTTCGGCGCGACCTATATGGTCCTCTCTCCGGAGCACGCGCTCGTGAAGCAGTGGATGCCGAAGCTCGAAAATGCCGCCGACGTGCAGGCGTATCAGGCTGCCGCCGCCGCGAAGAGCGACTTGGAGCGCACGGAGCTCAACAAGGAAAAGACCGGCGTGGAGCTGCGCGGCGTGCGCGCCGTGAACCCCGTCACCGGCAAGGAGATCCCGATCTTTATCTCCGACTATGTTCTCGCAACTTACGGCACCGGCGCGATCATGGCGGTTCCGGGCCACGACCAGCGCGACTGGGATTTCGCGAAAGCCTTCGGGCTTCCCATCATCGAGGTCGTCGCCGGCGGCGACGTGACGCAGGAGGCGTTCGTCGCGAAGGACGACACCGCCGTGATGGTCAACTCCGGCTTCCTCGACGGCAAGACCGTCCGCGAGGCGATCCCCGCCATGACCGCTTACCTCACCGAAAAGGGTCTCGGTCATGAGCAGGTGAACTATAAGCTGCGCGACTGGGTCTTCTCCCGCCAGCGCTACTGGGGCGAGCCGATCCCGCTCGTGAACTGCGAAAAGTGCGGCTGGGTCCCCGTGCCGGAGGACCAGCTCCCCGTGGAGCTTCCGAACGTGGAGAGCTATGAGCCGACGGACGACGGCGAGAGCCCGCTCGCCAAGATGACCGACTGGGTCAACACCACCTGCCCCTGCTGCGGCGGTCCCGCGAAGCGCGAGACGGACACCATGCCCCAGTGGGCGGGCTCCAGCTGGTATTTCCTGCGCTATATGGACCCGCATGACGACGACGCCGCCGTCTCGAAGGAGGCGGAGCGGTATTGGGGTCCTGTGGACTGGTATAACGGCGGCATGGAGCACACGACGCTCCACCTGCTCTACTCCCGCTTCTGGCACAAGTTCCTCTACGACATCGGCGTTGTCCACACGCCGGAGCCCTATGCCAAGCGCACGAGCCACGGCATGATCTTGGGCGAGGGCGGCGAGAAGATGAGCAAGTCCCGCGGCAATGTCGTGAACCCGAACGACATCGTCGCCCAGTACGGTGCGGATACCATGCGCCTGCACATTATGTTCATCGGCGACTTTGAAAAGGCGGTCACGTGGTCCAACGAGGCTGTCAAGGGAAGCAAGCGCTTCCTCGACCGCTGCTGGAACCTGATGGATGCCGCCGACCCGGACGAGGCGGTCTCCGCCAAGAACGAGGCGAGCATCCACCGCACGATCAAAAAGGTCACGGAGGACATCGACACCCTCAAAATGAACACCGCCATCGCCGCGCTGATGAGCATGGTCAACGATTTTTACGCCAACGGCTGCACCCGCGGCGATCTGGAGCAGCTCATCCTGATGCTGAGCCCCTTCGCCCCGCACATCGCGGAGGAAATGTGGGAGCTGACCGGCTTCGCCGCCAAGACCGGCAGGATGGCGATGCAGATGCCGTGGCCCGCGTTCGACGAGAGCAAGACCGTTGAGCACACAAAGACCCTCGCCGTTCAGGTCAACGGCAAGCTCCGCGCCACCGTGGAGGTCGCCGCCGACACCGATGACGAGGCCGTCCTCGCCGCCGCCTGTGCCAACGAGAAGATCGCCAAGATGATGGAGGGGCAGGAGCTCGTGAAGCACATCATCGTGAAGAACAAACTTGTCAATTTGATCCTGAAACCGGCAAAGTAAGTGTTGACAAAGCGCACAAAAACCTTTATAATATCGGTTGTTAAGCCATAGTACATGGCCCTTGAACGCGCCGCAAGGCGTATTTGGAGGGAGGGAAAAATAAATGTCTGAAATCTACGTCAAGGAGAATGAATCTCTGGACAACGCGCTCAAGCGCTTCAAGCGCAGCTGTGCCAAGTCCGGCGTTCTGGCGGATCTCCGCAAGAAGGAGTACTACCAGAGCCCCAGCGTTCGCCGCCGCAAAAAGAGCGAGGCAGCACGCAAGAACAAGAATAAGCGCTATTATTAAGGCTCGAAAAAAACGTCCCTGCCGCGCAAGCGGCAGGGACGTTTTTTCTTTTTACTCAGTTTCCTGCGGGAGGTCGACCCACGTAATTTCGTGGTGCAGCGCCGGGAGGAGCTTCCCGGTAAGGTCCGCGGTGGGGAAGCGGAGGGTGCTGGTGTTGCGGCAGGGGTGGCAGGCGAAGTTTTCCGCGCCGAGGAGCTCGCGGTCGCCGAGGAGACGGACGCGGTTTTCCTTATCGCGCAGCAGGCAGAGCACGCTGGCGCTGCCGTGGGTGACGCCGAGAGCGTCCATCAGCAGCTCCTCGCTGCCGAAGCTCAGGCGGCTGCATCCGAGCTGGGCGGAGAGGTGTTTGGTCTTGAACGGCTTGTCGCCGGGCATAATGAGCAGATAGAGGTCCGTCTGCTGGCGGTTCGTGAGAAAGAGGTTTTTCGCAACGCCGCAGCCGAGCAGCGCCTCGACCGGGGCGAGCGCCTCCATTGTGAAAAGCGCGTCGTGGGTGGCGCGGTCGTAGTCGATGCCGAGCGCGTCAAGCGCGTCGTAGCACGCCGTTTCCGCCGCGTCGCGCGATGTGCAGTCCGCCGGGCGGCCGTGATAAAGCTTCGGTTGTTCCATTTCTGTACCTCCGTGCTTGAAAAAAATCTGCTCCTATTGTATAATGTTCTGTCAGAATATGCAAGAGGAAAGGCGGCGAGGTCTATGACCGAGGAGGTCCGGAAGCTCCGCGAGCTCGTGGACGGCAGCGACAATATCGTGTTTTTCGGCGGCGCGGGCGTCTCGACGGAGAGCGGCATCCCCGATTTCCGCAGCACGGACGGGCTTTATAATCAGGAGTGGAAGTATCCGCCGGAGGAGATCCTGAGCCGGAGCTTTTTTGACCGCGATCCGGAGGAATATTACCGCTTCCACCACGCGAAGCTCCGTCTCACCGGCGCGCAGCCGAACGCCGCGCACCGGAAGCTCGCCGAGTGGGAGGCGGAGGGAAAGCTCCGCGCCGTCATCACCCAGAATATCGACGGACTGCATCAGGCGGCGGGGAGCCGGAACGTGCTGGAGCTGCACGGAACGCTTCTGCGCTGCTACTGCTCCCGCTGCGGCAAGCCCTATCCGTTTGAACTTGTGAACGACGGCGATGGCGTGCCCCGCTGCGATTGCGGCGGCGTCATCCGCCCGGACATCGTGTTTTATGAGGAGGCGCTCGACGACGAGGTCGTCGCCCGCGCCGTGCACTATATCCGCCAAGCGGACGTGCTCATCATCGGCGGAACGAGCCTTGCCGTCTATCCGGCGGCGGGACTTATCAACTATTACTGCGGGCATAAGCTCGTGCTCGTCAACCGCGGGGCGACCCCGGCGGACGGCAGAGCGGACCTGCTCGTCCGCGGGAAGATCGGGGAGGTGTTTTCCCAGCTATGAGTGAAAAGATCAAGGTCCTCGGCGTCGGGTTCGATAGCCTGACGATGGAGGAAGCGGTGGAAAAGGCTTATGAGCTCCAGACGGCGCAGCGCGGCGGCTATGTCGTGACGCCGAATCCGGAGATCGTGATGATGTGCCGGCGCGACCCGGAGGCGGCGGAGGCTGTCGCCGGGGCGGTGCTGACTATCCCGGACGGCATCGGCGTCATTTACGCGGCGAAGCTGCGCCATACGCCGCTGAAGGAAAAGGTCCCCGGCTGCGACTTCACGCTTGCGCTGCTGGAAAAGATGGCGGCGGCGGGGCGGAGCGTCTATCTGCTGGGCGCGAAGCCCGGCGTTGCGGAGAAGGCGGGGGAGAATCTCACCGCGCGCTTCCCCGGACTGCGCGTCGTCGGGACGCATGACGGCTATTTTCAGGACGACGCCCCCGTGGTGGCGGAGATCGTCGCCGTCGCGCCGGACCTGCTGCTCGTCTGCCTCGGCGCGCCGAAGCAGGAAAAGTGGATGCACCGCCACGCCGCGGAGCTGAACGCCGGACTGATGATCGGCGCGGGCGGAAGTCTGGATGTTTACGCCGGCGTCGCCGAGCGCGCGCCGGAGCGCTGGCAGCGCGCGGGGCTGGAGTGGCTCTACCGGCTTCTGAAGGAGCCGAAGCGCTTCGGGCGCATGCTCGTCCTGCCGGAATTTTTGCTGAAGGCGTGTTTTGTGAGGGAAAAATGATGCAAGGAAAGCTTATCGTGATCGAAGGGATCGACGGCAGCGGCAAGAGCACCCAGTACCGCCGCCTCTGCGAGCGTCTGGAGCGCGAGGGCGCGGATTTCCGCCGTGTGACCTTCCCGCGCTATAATGAAGAGAGCAGCGCGCTCATCCGCGCCTATCTGCGCGGGGACTTCGGTTCCCGCCCCGGCGACGTCAACGCTTACGCCGCCTCCACATTTTACGCCGTCGACCGTTTCGCCTCGTTTCGGACAGACTGGGGCGCGTATTATGAGGCGGGGGGCACGGTCCTCTGCGACCGCTACACGACCTCCAACGCCTGTCATCAGGGCTCCAAGCTCCCCGAGGGGGAGCGGCAGGCGTATCTCGACTGGCTCTATCACTTCGAGTTCGCCCTGATGGGGCTGCCGAAGCCGGACCTCGTCGTCTATCTGGACATCGAGGTGGAGACGGCAAAGACCCGCATGGCGGAGCGTGAGCGCGCGACGAACACGAGCGCGGACATCCACGAGCGCGACGCGGCTTATCTCGAAAGCTGCCTCGCCGCCGGGCGCGCCGCCGCAGCGCACTACGGCTGGCGCGTCATAAAAAGCGGGACGCGCAGCGTGGAGGACATCCATGAGGAGATCTACGCCGCGGCAAAAGCGGCGATGGAATAAAAAAGGGACTCCCGAAGGAGTCCCGCGGATCATTTGCCAGTTTTTCGTTTTTCCTGCGCTTTTCAGCAGCAGCCGCAGTTGTTGTTATTGCTGCAGCCGCAGCCGTTGTCGCAGCCGCAGCCGATGCCGCCGCAGCCGCCGCAGGAGAACAGAATGATGAGGATAATGATGATCCAGAGACAGCTATTGTTTCCGCACATAGTTTTTTCCCTTTCTCCGCACTGAAGTCCTTGACATGGAGACCGCCCTTGGAAGAGACTGCATACGCTTTGCTCAGTGCGGTCAGATCATGCTATGTATGCAGCCTATGTTTTCCTTGGCGCGGAGGGCGGTGGACCCGACCTCTGCACCATATTATGCGCCGCCCGCCGGGGCGGTCACAGCGAAAAAAACTCACGAAGCCCGGAAGGAGGAGCCCCATGGCAGATATCGACCCGCGCCGCACGCCGGACGACGAGCAGCCGGACAGCCGGCTCGTAGACATTTTTGACGAGGAGAGCACCTGCCGCTTTTCCGCGGAGGAGCTGCGCGACGCCGCCGCAGGCAGGGAGCCGGAGGGGGAGGAGATCGAGCTCGAAGAGCGCGATTACCGCCCCGTGCGCGTCCGCCGGAGCGGAAAGCTCGGCTGCATGGGCGGGCTGATGTACGGCGTTTTCATCATCTGCATCTCCGTCATTTTGGCATGCGCCGGCTGGATGGCGGCATGCGACGTGCTCGCGCTCAACAAAGAGGAGGTCACGGCGACCGTTTACCTCCCGAAGGATATCTTCACCGAGCAGGAGGTGGAGGTCAAGGACGCAGACGGCAATGTCACCGGCACGCGCACCGTAAAGAGCGCGGACATCGACTATGTCGCCCGCGCGCTCAAGGACGCGGGGATCATCGAGTATAAGGGGCTTTTCAAGCTCTTTGCCAAGATCTCCCACGCGGACCGGAAGCTCGACCCCGGCACCTATGTGCTGACGACGAAGCTCGATTACCGCGCGCTCGTGAAGCGCATGCAGGTCGGCACGGAGTCCATGGTCGTCACGAAGCTCACCTTCCCGGAGGGCATGACGATGGACCAGATCTTCACAAAGCTGGAGGAGGAGGGCATCTGCTCCAAGGAAGACCTCTATAACGCGGCGGCGAACTTCAATTATTCCTTCCGCTTCCTCGAAAACGCCGAGACCGGCGACGCGAAGCGTCTTGAGGGCTTCATCTTCCCGAACACCTACGACTTTTATCAGGGCGAGCAGGCGAGCTCCGTTATCAATAAGTTCCTGACCGCGCTCCACTCCCGCATCACGGCGGACATGTGGACCCAGATCGCGAACCGCGGCACCACCTTCCGCGCCGCCGTCACGGTCGCCTCCCTCATCGAAAAGGAGGCGGCGAACGACGAAGAGCGCGCCGTCATCGCGTCCGTCATCTATAACCGCCTCGCCACGGGCATGCCCCTCGCGGTGGACGCCTCGATTCTGTACGTCCATCAGGACTATACCGGCGGCGTCAACCTCCCGGAGGAATATCTGACGGAGGACAGCCCCTACAACACCCGGCTCTATACCGGTCTGCCGCCGACGCCGATCTGCAACCCCGGCATGGCGAGCATCAACGCCGCGCTGAAGCCGAGTCAGACGAGCTATTATTACTACGCGCTGGACGCCGAGACCGGCACCCACCGCTTCTTCACGAACTACAACGACTTCGCCGCTTTCACGGCAACGCAGAACTATGATGAGGAAACCTGAGCTGCTCGCCCCGGCGGGCGACCGCGAAAAACTGGAAATGGCGCTGCATTTCGGCGCGGACGCCGTTTATCTCGGCGGCAAGGAGTTCGGGCTGCGCGCCTTCGCGGGCAACTTTGCCCCCGACGAGCTGCGCGCGGCGGTGGCGCTCGCGCACGAAAAGGGCGCGAGGGTCTATATCACGGCGAACATCCTGCCGCATGAGTCCCGCCTTCCGGAGCTGCCGGAATATCTGGAGCAGGCGGCGGCGAGCGGCGCGGACGCGCTCATCGTCGCCGACCTCGGCGTGATGGCGCTCGCGAAGCGCTATGCGCCGCGCATGGCGCTCCACGTCAGCACCCAGTTCGGCGTTGTGAACTCCGAGACGGCGAAGATGCTCTTCGACCTCGGCGCGGAGCGGGTCATTTTGGCGCGCGAGATGTCACTCGCGGACATCGCCGCGCTGCGCGCCCACACGCCGCCGGAGCTGGAGATCGAGGCGTTCGTCCACGGGGCGATGTGCGTGTCCTTCTCCGGCCGCTGCCTGCTGAGCAACTACATGACCGGGCGCGACGGCAACGGCGGCGTCTGTGCCCAGCCCTGCCGCTGGAAATATCACCTCGTGGAGGAGCGCCGTCCGGGGCAGTATTTCGAGATCACCGAGGAGCCGAACGGGACGCATATCCTCAATTCGCGCGACATGTGCATGATCGCCCACCTGCGCGAGCTGCTGGACACCGGCGTCACGAGCTTCAAGATCGAGGGCAGGATGAAAAGCGCCTATTACGCCGCCGCGAGCACTTACGCTTACCGCGGCGCGCTGGACGACGCCATCGCGGGCAGACCCTTCGACCCGGACTGGCTCGCCGAGTGCTATAAATTCAGCCACCGGGAGTATTCCACCGGCTTCTATTTCGGCGAGCCGGGGCAGTTTTACCCGGACAGCATGTATTTTGCGGACGCCGAGGTCGTCGCCGTCGTGGAGTCCTGCGAGGGCACCGAGGCGCGGCTCACGGAGCGCAACCGCTTCTCCGTCGGCGAGACGCTGGAGCTCGTGAACCCCGGCGAAAAGCCCCACCGCTTCACCGTCGCGGACCTCCGCGACGGCGACGGCGCGCCCATCGACTGCGCCCGCCACCCGATGATGCCCCTGCAAATGACCCTCCCCGCCCCCGCGGGAAGGCTCAGCATCCTCCGGAGACTGGAGGAGCGGGACGCGAGGGAACGGAGGATGTTGTAGGGGGCGGAACCATCCGGACCATTTTGCCGAAAGGAGCTTTAAGCTATGAAAAAACGAACGATCCTGCTGGTCCTCTGCGTGCTTCTGGCGCTCGGCGCGGGCGGGGCGGCGCTCCGGGCGGCGAATCCGCGGCGGAATGCGCGCCTGACGCAGACGGCGCTCAAGGAGGCGGTCCTCGGCTGCGGAACGATCTCCGCGCAGGCGGAGGGGGAAACACGTTTTCTTGCCTTCCCGCAGACTGTTGTGGAGAGCTTTTTCAGCTCCACGGCGTTTCTGGACCCGGAGAAGGAGGTCCAGCCGTCCGGCGAGCCGATCACGCTCGCGCTCGGCGAAACGCTCACGGCAGAGGTTTTTGAAAACGACCTGCTCCGCGTGACGGATTCCGCGGCGGCATGGAACCGCGAAGGCTCGCGCACCTACGTCCTCAAGGGCTGGCTCTATTCGCCGCTGCTGGACTATTTCCGCACATACGGCGCCGCGGACGCGCAAAACGCCGCAGCCCCCGTCCCCGCAAGCGGGAGCGATCTGAAAAATTATACTTAAAAATACGTGCTCGACCGCAAAAAGCGGTCACAATGCACAAAGAAGACGACTAATAATCGTCTTCTTTGTGCATTTACAAATGGAACGAAATGCGATATAATGACGATGGTACTGGCATGCCAACAACCAGCAGGAAGGTAGGAAACAAACAGGACGAACTTTGAGAGGAGAAGCTATGAAGAAAAGAATTTTTTGTCTCATCCTTGCAATCTTGATGATCCTGTTATCCACTGCGGCCTTTGCAACTGAGGCGATCCCGGAAACAGGAAAGCACACACTGAGCGAACCCTTTGAGTACAGAATCGTTCCCGGAATGGAGGAGTGGGCGGAATACGACACGTTGGAGAGAAAAATCAATGTCTGTCATGTTCCGGATCAACTTCTGGAAAGTATGACAACAGAAGCACTGGTGGATACCGTTTTGAACTACCCGCTTTTGATTAACATATTTGCTTTTAACACATTGGATGCGGGGATTAGGTCTGTTGCCAGCTATTTTGGAGGAATTGAAGAACTGCTTGCGCGTGATGATGCAGTGGATAAGCTGCGCGCCTATAGTGCTTCCGTGGATGAGCAGATACGGGCGACAGATGTGAAGCGGATTTGCGCAGACGCTCTCCTGCGGTATATTGCAGGGAACGACATGAACTCTGTGCAAGCCACCGTCACTTCAGTGAGAACGCCGGCGGGGAGTTCGGTTTCAGCGATCAAAGATGCTACGTGGGATAACTGGGGCGCATCTGAGGAAGAAACGGAAGCCTTGTCACAAAGCTATCTTTCTGTTTTCACGAGCGCACGCATTATAAGCGGAATCAATCCCGCTTATAACTGTCATTCCTATGCATGGCACAGCCAATCGACATCTAACCGATATTGGATTAATGACCCCACGCGATACATGACTGACGGAAGCTATTCTGAAGGAACGGTGTCAGTCGGGAGCAAAGTGTTCTATGATTCGGACGATCCTTCTTGGTGGCATTCCGCTGTTGTCTCGTCGCTGCCGACAAGTGGAAAACCGACTGTGGTAGTATCTAAGTGGGGGATGGGTGCGCTGTATTCCCATAACATCAATGATTGCCCATATACTACATGGGGTTCTATCTCTGTCGTGAGCTGCTGGGCATAGTTTTTTTCACACCTACAGAACCGCTTTCGCCGCCCTGAAAATTTCCCCTTGACAAACGCGAAAATGCTGATAGAATAGTATACAAATTCCGGTTTGCATATTTGTGGGCTATGACGAAACGAGCGTCGTGCCGCGGGTTTTTCAGAGAGAGGGGCATTTTTGCTGCGAGCACCTCATTTCCGCGCCGGTGCAGCCACTTTACCAGCCCGGAGGCGAGGAGCCTCCCGCCCGGTCCCCGGTAAAGGACCTCCGAGATGTCCCTTTTTGGGGACAATCAGGGTGGTACCGTGAAAGTATGATCTTTCGCCCCTGCTTTTTGGCAGGGGCGTTTTTTATTCCGGCAAGAAAAATTTGAAGATAAACGGAGGAAACAAACCATGTCCCATCCCAGCTACGGCTTAAACGAGCTGCGCGAGAAGTTCCTGACCTTTTTCGAGAGCAAGGACCATCTCCGCTTGCCCAGCTTTTCCCTCATCCCGCAGAACGACAAGTCCATCCTGCTCATCAACGCCGGCATGACGCCGATGAAGGCGTGGTTCAAGGGCGAGGAGGAGCCCCCGCGCCGCCGCGTCTGCACCTGCCAGAAGTGCATCCGCACCGGCGACATCGACAACGTGGGCCACACCGCGCGCCACGGCACCTATTTCGAGATGCTCGGCAACTTCTCCTTCGGCGATTACTTCAAGCATGAAGCCATCGCATGGAGCTGGGAGTTCCTCACGAAGTGGGCGGACCTTGAGCCGGACCGGCTCTATCCCTCCGTCTATCTGGACGACGACGAGGCGTTCGCCATCTGGCGCGACGAGATCGGCATTCCGGAAAACCGCATCTTCCGCTTCGGCAAGGAGGACAACTTCTGGGAGCACGGCTCCGGTCCGTGCGGCCCCTGCTCGGAAATTTACTACGACCGCGGCGAAAAATACGGCTGCGGCAAGCCCGGCTGCACCGTCGGCTGCGATTGCGACCGCTATGTCGAGGTCTGGAACAACGTCTTCTCCCAGTTCGATAACGACGGCCACGGCAACTACACCGAGCTCAAGCAGAAGAACATCGACACCGGCATGGGCTTGGAGCGTCTCGCCATGGTCAGCCAGTGCGTGGACAGCATCTTCGATGTGGACACCGTGATGCACATCACGAACCGCGTCAGCGAGCTGACCGGCGCGCACTACGGCGAGAGCCATGCGCGCGATGTTTCGCTCCGCGTCATCACGGACCACATCCGCTCCGCCACGTTTATGATCTGCGACGGCGTTCTGCCCAGCAACGAGGGCCGCGGCTACGTGCTGCGCCGCCTGCTGCGCCGCGCCGCGCGCCATGGCAAGCTCCTCGGCGTCAACGAGCCCTTCCTCTATGAGATCGTGGACACCGTTGTCCGCGTGAACGAGGGCGAGTATCACGATGTGCGCGAGAAGCAGGAATATATCACCCGCGTCGTCCGCACGGAGGAGGAGAACTTCGCCCGCACGATCGACGGCGGCATGAAAATTTTCGCCGACCTGCTGGCGGCGCACCGCGCCCGCGCGGAGAAGCTCTTCTCCGGCGCCGACGCCTTCCGACTTTACGACACTTACGGCTTCCCGATCGACCTGACCATCGAGATGGCGCGCGACGAGGGGCTCGACGTCGACGAGGAGGGCTACCGCCGCGAGATGGAGGAGCAGAAGACCCGTGCGCGCGAGGCGCGCAAGGCGCTCGGCGACCTCGGCTGGGCGGGCGTTGAGTTCGGCAAGGAGGTCCCCGCGACCGAGTTTGTCGGCTATGACAAGACCAATTTCACCGGCTGTGCGGCGAAGGTCGTCGCCCTTGTGGTCGAGGGCGAGCAGGCGGAGCAGCTTATGCCCGGCGTGGAGGGCATCGTCGTGCTCGACCGCACGCCGTTTTACGCCGAGATGGGCGGTCAGGTCGCCGACCACGGCGTCATCACGACTGAGGACGGCGCGAAGTTCGCCGTCACGGACGTGCAGAAGAATAAGGGCGGCAAATATATGCACTACGGCACGCTGGAGCTCGGCGCGCTGCGCCTCGGCGACAGCGTCACCGCGAGCATCGACACCGCCCGCCGTCAGGCGATCGCCCGCGCCCATACCGCGACCCACCTGCTCGACAAGGCACTGCGCACCGTGCTCGGCGACCACGTGCATCAGGCGGGTTCCCTCGTCGAGCCGGACCGCGTCCGCTTCGACTTCACCCATTTCTCCGCGATGAGCGCGGAGGAGCTGACGAAGGTCAGCAAGATCGTAAACCGCGCCATCCTCGCCGGTTATGACGTCCAGACCGAGGAGATGCCCATCGCGCAGGCGCGCGAGCGCGGCGCGATCGCGCTCTTCGGCGAGAAGTACGGCGACATCGTGCGCGTCGTCGACATGGGCAGCGGCTTCTCCGTGGAGCTCTGCGGCGGCACCCACCTCGACAACACCGCCAAGGTCGGCGTGTTCCATATCGACAGCGAGTTTTCCGTCGCCTCCGGCGTGCGCCGCATCGAGGCGTCCACCGGTATCGTGACGCTCCAGACCATCGAACGCAATCAGGAGATGCTCTTCGAGGCTGCCGCGGCGCTGAAGGCAAAGCCCGCCGCGCTGCGCGAGCGCGTGGGCCAGACGATCGAGGAGCTGCGCGAGCTGCGCCGCGCCGTGGAGCAGTTCAAGGCGCGCGAGGCAGCCGGCGAAGCCGACCGTATCCTCTTCGGCGCCCACGAGGTGAAGGGCCTGCGCGTCGTCACCGCCGCGATGCGCGACGCGGACGGCGCCGCCCTGCGTCAGATGGGCGACACCCTGCGCGGCAAGGACCCGACGGTCGTCGCCGTGCTCGCCGGAACGAAGGACGGCAAGATCTCCTTCTCCGTCTCCTGCGGCAGCGAAGCCGTCGCCCGCGGCGTCAAGGCGGGCGACCTCATCCGCACGGTCTGCGCCATCTGCGGCGGCAAGGGCGGCGGCAAGCCGGAGAGCGCCATGGGCGGCGGCACCGACCCGCTGAAGGTCGACGACGCCCTCGCGCAGGTGGACGATTTCGTGTCCGGAAAGCTCGGCTGAAAGGAGAAGAACCGATGAAAAACGACTGCCTTTTCTGCGCCATCATCGACGGCGAGATCCCAAGCACGAAGGTCTATGAGGACGAGCTCTGCCTCGCCTTCCGCGACATCAACCCCCTCGCGCCGACGCATATCCTGATCCTGCCGAAGGCGCATATCCCCTCGGCAAACGCCGTCGACGCGACGAACAGCGCCGTTGTCGCTCACGTTTTCGAGCTCGTCCCGCGCCTCGCCGCGGCGGAGGGGCTCGATAACGGCTACCGCGTCATCACGAACTGCGGTCCCGACGCCGGACAGACCGTGCAGCACCTGCATTTCCACCTGCTCGGTGGACGCAAACTGGCTGACGGCGTATAATGGTGTAAACCCGCACTAAGCTCCAAGGGCGGCGGCGGGAAATATCCCGCTGCCGCCCGGAAAATAACTCTTGCGTTTTACCGAAATACTGTGTTAAACTGCAAATTAGACAACTTAGACAAGCAAAACTTTCTTGGGGAAGGAAAGAGAAACAAAGTATGGAAAACAAGCTGGAAAAGAAATTCGGGCTCGTGACGGCGATCTCCATGGTCGTCGGCATCGTCATCGGCTCCGGCGTGTTCTTCAAGGCGGTCAACGTTTTGAACTACACGGGCGGCAGCATGGGCAAGAGCCTGCTCGTCATCGGCATTGTCGGACTCATCTGCATCGTTTGCTCCTGCGTCTTCGCGACGATGGGGACGAAATACGTCCGCTGCAACGGCGTCGTGGACTACGCCGAGGCTGCGCTCGGACCGAAGTTCGGCTATTATATGGGCTGGTTTATGTCCACGATGTATTACCCCATCATCGCCACGACCCTCGCCTTCGTCGCCGCGCGCTATACGTCCATGCTTCTCGGCTACGACGATTTCGGCACCGTGACGGTCGGCATTGGCGCGCTCTACCTCATGATGGGCATCGGCATCAACTCCCTCGCGCCGCGCCTCGCCGGAAAGCTGCAGGTCTCCATGACCGTTATCAAGCTCGTCCCGCTCGTCGTGATGGGCATCGGCGGAACGATCGCCGGGCTCGTGAACGGCAACGGCGTCGCCATCTTCACGGACCACACCGTCACCGCGGGGACGGACGGCGGGCTGCTCGCCGGCGTCTGCGCCTTTGCCTTCGCCTATGAGGGCTGGATCTTGGCGACGACGATCAACTCCGAACTGCATAATCCGAAGCGCGACCTCCCGCGCGCGCTCATCGGCGGCGCGCTGTTCTGCACTGTCATCTATATGCTCTATGTCTACTCCATGAGCGCCACGATGACCGCGGCGGAGATCCTTGAAGCGGGCAACAACCTGCCGCGCGTCGCGTTTTCCCGCCTGTTCCATTCCAACGCCGCGGGCACGATCGTTATGGTCTTTATCATCATCTCCTGCCTCGGCACGATGAACGGCATGACCATGGGCTGCATGCGCGGGCTCTATTCCGTCGCGATCCGCGGGCAGGGACCCAAGGCGCACATCGTCAGCGAGGTGGACGCCTCCACCGGCATGCCGATGAAGAGCTGCGTGCTCGGCATGATGTTCTCCGCGTTCTGGTATTTCCAGACCGCCATCCTCTTCTTTAACGGTCCCCTCGTCACGGGCGTCACCGGGAACCCCGCGTGGCTCCTCGGCTGGGAGGCGGACGAGATCGTCATCGTCACCCAGTACGCGCTCTATATTCCGATCTTCCTGAACCTTATCTTCCGCGAAAAGGAGTTCAATTTCTTCCAGCGCTTCGTGCTGCCCATCGTCGGAACGCTCGCCTGCGTCTTTATGTGCTACTGCTGCGTCCACTCCTACGGCAGCCTTGTCTGGTCCTACCTCGTCGTGTTCCTGATCTTCATGGCGGTCGGAAGGATCTTTTATAAGAAGCCGGATGAATTGAGAAGATAAAAAATTCAGCCCCCGCCGGGACCGGCGGGGGCTGGATTTTTTCAGAAAATGAGTTGTACGAGCAGCATATACGCAACGGTCCCTCCCGCGATGGAGAGGAGCATCTGGCGCTTCCAGAGGTGGAGCGCGACGGTGATGCCGATGCCGAGGAGCTCCGGAATGCCGAAGCTGTAAGTCACGAAGGAGACGTTTTTCAGGCAGTAGACCACGAGCATGGCGAAGATCGCGCCGGGGAGGACTTTGCCGAGGTACTGGATATACTTCGGTGTCGGGCGCTTGGCGCTGAAGATGAGGAAGGGCAGAAAGCGCGTCAGCACCGTGGCGAGCACGCACATCGCGATGGTGACCGCCTGCTGGAAAAGGGTCATTTCGGTCATTTCTCCCCGCCTCCTTCCAGCTGCCGCCCGATCGGGCGGCGCAGCGCGGTCAGCGCCGCGAGGATGCAGATCATCGTCGGGATGAGGAAATTATCCGGTCCGAACACGAGCAGGCACGCGACGGAGGCGGCGAGCCCGATCCACTCGCTTGTGTGGTGCTTTTCCTTCAGCCACTGTTCGAGGAAGATCACGACGAACATCGCGGTCATGACAAAATCGAGACCCGTCGTGTCGAAGCGGATGAGACTGCCCAGCAGCGCGCCGAGCACCGCGCCGCCGACCCAGTAGATCTGGTCGAGGAGCGAGACGAAGAAATAAAACCAGCCGCGGTCCACGCCTTCGGGGATCCACGCCGAGCAGTTGATGCTGAAGGTCTCGTCGCACATGGCGAAGATGAGGTAGGGCTTTTTCCAGCCGAGCCCCTTGAATTTATCCAGCATCGCAATGCCGTAAAACAGGTGGCGCGCTTGGATCATCAGCGCCATCAGAAAGGTCTGGAGCGGCGCATAGGGCGCGAGCAGCAGACTGACGGCGACGAACTCCAGACTGCCGCCGTAAATGACCGTCGCCATGATGAGGGGGTACCAGACGGAAAAGCCCGATACCTTCATATAAATGCCGTAGCTCGCGCCGAGGAAGCAGAAGCCCGCGAGAATCGGGACCGTGTAAGGGAACGCGCACCGCAGCGCGCTGAGCGCGCCGCCGCGCCCGGAATCTTTCGCTTGCATGGGGAGTGCCTTTCTTTATCTGTCTATTTCTTTGAGATCTCCGCCCAGCTCCGGATGTCCGGCTGGGGGACGTCGTGTTCGCCGATGAGCTTTTCCATCCAGATCATATCGTACCAGCGGCCGAATTTATAGCCGCATTTTTGAAACGTGCCCGCGAGGGTGAAGCCGAGGGCGCTGTGGAATGCGGGGGAGGCGTGGGTGAGGTATTCGTCCTCGGCGTCGGTCCAAGTGATGCAGGCGTAGAGGTTCTGGACACCCATTTTGCGCAGCGTGTCCTCCATCGCTTCGTAAAGCCGTCTGCCGATCCCGCCGCCGCGGGCGCTGCGGTCCAGATAGATCGAGAGCGCGCTCGCCCAGTCATAAGCGCGCCGCCCGACGAAGGGACCGGCGTAAGCGTAGCCGAGGACGCGCCCGCCGCGCTCGGCGACGAGATAGGGGTAGCGCTCCAGCGTGTGCGCGATGCGCTGTGTGAACTCCGCCAAGGAGGGCGTTTCGTATTCAAAGCTGATGGCGGTATGCTCCACATACCAGCCGTAAATTTCCAGCAGACGCGGCGCGTCGGAAAGCGCGGCGCTGCGGATCGTGATCTCTTCCATTGCAAAATGCTCCTTTATTTCAGTCGAGCGCCCAGCGGAACGCCGTGGGCAGGGCGACATCGGTCTCCAGCTCCGCATAGCTTGCCCAGCGGAAACGCGGGCTTTCCGCGCGGCAGCGGAGCTCATAGCAGATCATGTCCCACTCGATGTGGGTGAAAATATGCGTGTGCCGCCGCTCGCGCAGCAGGTCGGCGGGCTCCGCGCCCCAGTCCGCGGCTGCGTTCACCGCGTCCTCCGGCGAGAGATGACCCTCCAGATTCGGGAGCTGCCAGAGTCCTGCGAGCAGTCCGCGCGGCGGGCGCTTTTCCACCGCGGTGCGCTCCCCGCAGCGCAGGAGCAGCAGCGTCCGCGCCTCGCGGCGGCGGGGCTTTTTCTCCGCCTTGACCGGATGATCGCGCCACGCACCGTCCCGGCTGAGGCAGACATCGGCGCAGGGGCAGCGGGCGCAGTCCGGCGCGCCGTTCGGGACGCAGACCGTGGCGCCGAGCTCCATGAGCGACTGGGTGAACGCCCCGCACTGCCCGGCGGGATAGACCGCCGCGAGCAGCGCGCGCACATCCCGCCGCAGCGCGGGGGAGGCGGGGGGACGGTCGTCGCAGCCCAGCCGCGTCCAGACGCGGAGGACGTTGCCGTCCACCGCCGGGGTCGGCTGCTCAAAGCAGATGGAGGCGATCGCCCCCGCGGTATAGTCCCCGATGCCGGGCAGCGCGCGGATGGCGGCGTAGTCCGACGGAAAAATGCCGCCGTGCTCCGCCATAACGCGCTGCGCCGCGGCTTGGAGATTCCGCACGCGCGAATAATAGCCGAGCCCCTCCCAGAGCTTCAGTAAGAGGTCCGGCGGAGCATCCGCAAGGCTCCGGATGTCCGGCAGCGCCG
The DNA here is from genome assembly GCA_963649145.1 of Ruminococcus bicirculans (ex Wegman et al. 2014). Classification (GTDB taxonomy): domain Bacteria; phylum Bacillota; class Clostridia; order Oscillospirales; family Oscillospiraceae; genus SVKR01. The sequence goes on from CAVJGI010000008.1 coordinate 29,063, forward strand.
CGAGAAAGCGCGCGTAATACCCGCGCACGGCCTCCACGCGCGTCTGCTGGAGCATGATCTCCGAGAGCCAGACGTGATAAGGCTCCCGGTCGGCGCGCCACGGCAGCTCCCGCGCGTTTTCGCGGAACCACGGCAGAAGCGCGCCTGGCAGCGCCGCGGCGCGGTCGGCAGCGGTCATGTCCGCGCCTCCCGGAGCACTTCCAGCAGCGAATAGGGCACCTCCGGCTCGCCGAGGCGGTTTTCCTTGCGCGTGCCGTGGAAATCGCTCCCGCCCGTGACGAGCAGACCGTGTTCCGCGGCGAGCGCGCGCAGGCGCTGCACCTGCTCCGGCGTGTAGCCGTGGTAAAGGCACTCCATCCCGACCGCGCCGGCGTCCGTCAGCGTCCGTGTCAGGTCGCGCAGCGCGGCGTCACCCAGCCGGTATTGCAGCGGGTGGGCGAACACGGCGAGCCCACCCGCGGCGCGGATGACGTCCAGCCCGCGTTGGAGCGGGATATATTCGCGGGGACGGAAATACTTCTGCCCGATGCTGAGATAGCGGTCGAAGGCGTCCTTGACGCTCTCTGCGAGCCCCAGCTCCGCGAGCGCGGCGGCGAAGTGGGGCCTGCCGATGACCGCGCCGGGGTATTTTTGTTCGAGCGCGGCGAGGTCCACCGGAATGCCGTCGGCGCGCAGGGCGGCGGCGATGACGCCGTTGCGCCGCTCCCGCTCGGCGACGACCCAGTCCAGCAGCGCCGTCATCGCCGGGGCTGCGGGGTCGATGAAATAGCCGAGGATATGCACGCCGTAGCCGCGCCAGTCGACGCTGACCTCGATGCCGGGCACGACCTCCACACCGCTTTTTTTCCCGGCGGCGAGCGCCTCCGGGACACCGGCGGCGGTGTCGTGGTCCGTCACGGCGACGGCGGCGAGACCGAGCTTCTGCGCCATGAAAACCACCTCCGACGGCGAGCAGGTGCCGTCGGAGGCGGTGGTGTGGACATGCAGATCGACGCGCTTCATGCGAGAAAGCCCTTCAGGATGCGGTCTTCCGCCTCCGCCTCGGTGAGTCCGAGGGTCTCCAGCTTCAGCAGCTGGTCGCCCGCGATCTTGCCGATGGCGGCTTCGTGGATGAGCTCCGCGTCCGTGCTGTTCGCGGTCAGTGCCGGGATGGAGCTGATCTTCGCGCGGTCCATGATGATGCTGTCGCACTGCACATGGCCGAAGCAGCGCGCGTTGCCCGTCATCTTGGGGTAAAAGACCTGCTGGCTGTCCTCCTGCGCAACGGAGCGGGAGATGACTCTGCCGCGGCTGCCGTCGCCGTCGAGCACGATCTCCATGTTGCTCTCCGCGTGCTGGCTCCCGTGGGTCTGGAGCCGCTCGGTGACGACGGTCTCGGCGTCCTTGCCGCAGACGATGGTCGTCTCGCGCTTCGTAGAGTCGATGCCCTTGATCTGGCTCGTGTCCATCTTCATGAACGCGCCCTCTTCAAGATAGGCGACGGTCGTGGGGTTCATGACGTTCCTGCCCTCGCCGCTGCCCTCGCCGTAGTGCTTTTCCACATACGCGACGCGCGCGCCCTTGCCGATATAGAAGGTGTGAACGCCGTCATGACGACTCTCCTCGCCGCCGCAGTTATGGATGCCGCAGCCGGCGATGATGGTGACGTCGCTGCCCTCGCCGATGTAAAAGTCGTTGTAGACCAGATCGGAAAGTCCCGTCTTCGTGATGATGACCGGGATGTGGCAGATCTCGTTTTTCGTGCCGGGCTTGATGATGATGTCGATGCCGGGCTTGTCCGTCTTGGAGCGGATGTCGATGTTCTCCGTCGTGGCGCGGCTGGCGCAGCCGGAGTCCTTGCGGATGTTGTATGCGCCCGTGGTCTTGCCGCCGGGCATGTCGGCGATGGTCTCAAGCAGTGACTCATCCACCGCGGTCAGTTTGTCGCTCATAGTGCTCCGTTTCCTCCTTTTCCGCTCACTGAAGCGCCGGGCACGCGGAGACCGTGCCCGCCATGATGGAGGGATAGACCTCCGCCGCTTCGCCGTGCTTCGTGATCTCTCCGGCGGAGATGACGGCGATCTCGTCGGCAAGGGTGATGATGCGCTCCTGATGGGAGATGATGATCATCGTGTGCTCGCGCTTTTCGTGCAGCGCGCCGAAGGTCTCCGTCAGGCGGGAAAAGCTCCAGAGGTCGATGCCCGCCTCCGGCTCGTCGAGGATCATAAGCCCCGTGCCGCGCGCCAGAATGGTCGCGATCTCGATGCGCTTGACCTCGCCGCCGGAGAGACTCGTGTCCACCTCGCGGTCGATATAGTCCGCGGCGCAGAGCCCGACCTGCGTCAGATAAGAGCACGCCTCCGAGCGCGTCAGCAGCTTCTTGCCGCTCGCGATGGAGAGCAGGTCGCCGACCTTGATGCCCTTGAAGCGCGGCGGCTGCTGAAAGCCGTAGCTGATGCCGCGGCGGGCGCGCTCCGTGATGGAGAGCTCCGTCACGTCCTCGCCGTTCCAGAAAATGCTGCCGCCTGTCGGCTGCACGAGGCCCATGATGACCTTCGCGAGCGTCGTCTTGCCGCCGCCGTTCGGACCGGTGAGCACGAGCAGCTCGCCGTCCGGCGCCGTCAGGCTGATGTTCTTCAGGATCTTGTTCGTCCCCTCCGGGGAGGAGACCTCATAACAGATATTCTTCAGTTCCAGCATAAAAAACGCTGTCCTCCTGATCAAGTTGTCTTTCTTTTCCTATAGTATAGCAAAGCCGTGGGGATTTTACAAGTAGTTTGCTCTCGCTCCGGCGGCGCAAACGCAAAAAAATTCGCGGGCGGCTTGCAAAGGTGCGGGGGAAATGGTATAATACGAGTTAACATGAGCTTTTTCGGGAAAGGAAGGGTTGATTTTTCCCATGAAGAAAAATTATGTCTCCAACAACGTCATCCGCCGCCTGCCGCGCTACCTGCGGAAGCTCGACGAGCTGCTCGCGGCGGACACGGAGCGCATCTCCTCCGGCGAGCTCGGCCGCCAGATGGGGCTCACCCCGTCCCAGATCCGGCAGGACTTCTCCTGCTTCGGCGAGTTCGGACAGCAGGGCTACGGCTACAACGTCGCCGCGTTGCGGCAGGAGATCGCCCGTATTCTCGGCATGGACCGCGACTATACCGGCGTGCTCGTCGGCACGGGCCGTATCGGTCAGTCCCTGATCGAAAATTTCGATTTCCACCGCTTCGGCTTCCGCCTCGTGAGCGCGTTCGATATCCGGCCTGAGCTCGTCGGGACGGAGATCGCCGGGGTGCCCATCCTCTCGTCGGAGACGCTGGAGGATTTCGTCCGCGAGCACGGCATCGACATGGCGATCCTCTCCGTCGACCGCGACCGCGCCCAGACGATCACGGACCAGCTCATCGGCGCGGGCGTGAAGGCGATCTGGAACTTCACGGACCGCGAGGTCGACCCCGGCAGGAGCAGCGTCGTCATCGAGAACATCCACTTTTCCGATTCGCTGCTCGCGCTGAGCTATTACCTCTCCGACCGGGAGTGAGCCCTCTATGAAAAAACGCCTTCTTACGTTCGCGCTCGCGCTCGTGCTGCTCGCCGGGCTCGCGACCGCCGCCCTCGCCGCCGCGGGCGGGAGCGACGATCCGCTCGTGACGCTGAGCTATCTGGCGGACACCTTCCGCGCGAAGGTGCGCAGCGCCTTCTCCAGCGTGACGGGGGAGGCGATCGAGCGCGCCAAGACCGCGGAAAAGCCCGTCGCCGCGCGCGAGATGCTCGCGGGGGAGAGCCTGCGCCTGACCGAGGGGCAGGAGTTCCTGCTCATCTCCGGCGCGGCGAAGCTCTACGCCGGGAGCGGCTGCGCGGTGGACACCGTCCACGGCACGGAGGTGCGCGCCGGCTCCGCCGCGCTGAACACCCGCTGCATCGTCTGCGAGGAGAGCGAGCTCTGGCTCGATTTCACCGCGCCGAGCATCGTCTATGTCTCCTCCGCCGCCGAAAAGGGAACGGGCAGCGCCTTTGCCGACGTGCTCCGCGGCGACTGGTTTTATGCCGACGTCGTGAGCGCCTGCGGCCGCGGGCTCGTGAACGGCATGAGCGCGGACACTTACGCCCCGCAGGGGACGCTGACATGGGCGCAGGCGGTGAAGCTCGCGGCGTGTATGCATGAGCTTTACCATACCGGCGCGGTCACGCTCGCACCGGGCGAGGGCGACTGGTACCGCAGCTACGCCGACTATGCGCTGAAAAAGGGCGTCCTCGCCGATGAACCGGCGGGCTGGGACGCCGCCGTGACCCGCCGCGAATTTGTCGCGCTTTTCTACCGCGCGCTGCCCGCAAAGGAATACACCGTGCGCAACGCCGTCGCCGACGGCGCGATCCCGGACATCGCAATGACGGACGAGGGCGCGAAGGAGATCTACGCCTTTTACCGCGCCGGGATCCTTCTCGGCTATGCCGATGGCTCCTTCGGACCGGAAAACACCGTCACCCGCGCCGAGATCGCCGCGATCGTGAACCGCATGTTCGACCCGGACGCGCGGAAAACGCTATAAAAAAGATAAGGCGGACGGGCAGCGCCCGTCCGCCTTTTTGATTTGACAGGAGGAACAAAAAATGGACACCATCGCCGCCATCTCTACCGGGAACATGCTCTCCGGGATCGGGATCATCCGCATTTCGGGACCGGACACGCTGCGCGTTTTGGAGCGCGTGTTCACCCCGGCGCAGGGCGCGCCGATGGCGGAGCGGCGGGACCGTCTGCTCGTTTACGGTGCGCTCCGCGGCGCGGACGGGGCGGTGCTGGACCTCTGCCTCGCCACCGTTTCCCGCGGACCGCGGAGCTATACGGGCGAGGACACGGCGGAGCTGCAATGCCACGGCTCGCCCACCGTGCTGCGCGCGGGACTGGAGGCGCTTTTCGCCGCCGGTGCGCGGCAGGCGGGACCCGGCGAGTTCACGAAGCGCGCGTTTCTGAACGGCCGCATGGACTTGACGCAGGCGGAGGCGGTCATCGACCTCATCCATGCGGAGACGGACGAGGCGGCGAAAAACGCCGCGGGACAGCTCGGCGGCGCGATCCGCCGCCGCACGGACGCGGTCTACGACGCCCTGCGCGACATTCTGAGCCACTTTCAGGCGGCGGTCGACTATCCCGAAGAGGGCGTGGAGCCCTTCGAGCTCGCGCAGTATGCGGACACCCTGCGCGCACAGGAGCGGACGCTCCGCGCCCTGCTGGACACGGCGCAGCGCGGCAGCGTTCTGACCGGCGGCGTGCCCGCCGTCATTCTGGGCAGACCGAACGCGGGCAAGAGCAGCCTTCTGAACGCCCTGCTGGGCTATGATCGCGCCATCGTCACCGACATCCCCGGCACGACGCGCGACACGATCACCGAGCGCGTCCGTCTCGGCGGTGTGCTCCTGCGCCTGACGGACACGGCGGGGCTGCGCGAAACGGCTGACGCCGTGGAGCGCGTCGGCGTGGAGCGCGCCCGCGCCGCGGCTGCGGACGCCGCGCTCGCGCTCGTGCTCGCCGACCCGACGGGGGAGGAGACGCGCGATTGGGCGACGCTGCGCGCCGCGCAGGGGGCGGAGCATATCCTCGTCGTGTTCACGAAATCGGATCTCGCCCCCGCGCCGGCGGAGCCGGACTTCGGCGGTCTGCGCGCCGACGGCGTTCTCTCGCTCAGTGCGCGGACCGGCGAGGGACTCGACACCCTCGCCGCCGCGGTCGCCGTGCTCTATCCCGCGCCGGACGTCCCCGCGGGCGAGATATTGACAAATACGCGCCAGACGGACGCGGTGCGCCGCGCGCTGGACGCGCTCTGCGCCGCGGAGGAAGCCCTCGCCGCGGGCGTCGCGCCGGACGCCGCGCTCACCGGGCTGGAGGAGGCAATGAACGCCCTCGGCGAGCTCAGCGGCAGAACCGTCCGCGAGGACATCACCGCCCGCATCTTCGAGCGCTTCTGCGTCGGAAAATGACGGCGCGGTTCCGTAAAAATCCACAAAAAATTTATATAAAAATTAGTGAATAGTCCAAACGTTACATACGTTTGGACTATTCTATTGTTTTTTCGGAAAAACTTGGTATAATAGGGTAGAAAAAGAGGCAAGCTGAAACTTATCTGCGTCTTGAATTTTGTCTTAATACACTCTGAAAGGATGTTTTGCTGTGAAAAAATACGTTTATCTGTTCTCCGAGGGCAACGCGAATATGCGCGAGCTGCTGGGCGGCAAGGGCGCGAACCTTGCCGAGATGACGAACATCGGTCTGCCGGTGCCGCAGGGCTTCACGATCACGACCGAGGCGTGCACCCGCTACTATGAGGACGGCAGGGAGATCGCCCCGGAGATCGCGCAGGAGATCATGGAGTATATCGCGAAGCTGGAGACCATCACGGGCAAGCGCTTCGGCGATAAGGAAAACCCGCTGCTCGTCTCCGTGCGCTCCGGCGCGCGCGCGTCCATGCCGGGCATGATGGACACGATCCTGAACCTCGGTCTTAACGAGGACGTCGTCGAGGTCCTGTCCCGCAAGAGCGGCAACCCCCGCTGGGCGTGGGACTGCTACCGCCGCTTTATCCAGATGTATTCCGACGTCGTGATGGAGGTCGGCAAGAAGTATTTCGAGCAGCTCATCGACGCGATGAAGGCGGAGAAGGGTGTCAAGCAGGACGTCGAGCTCACCGCGGACGACCTGTGCACGCTCGCGGGCCAGTTCAAGGCGGAGTATAAGGCGAAGCTCGGCGAGGATTTCCCGACCGACCCGACCGAGCAGCTGATGGGCGCGATCAAGGCGGTCTTCCGCTCTTGGGACAACCCGCGCGCAAACGTTTACCGCCGCGATAACGACATCCCCTATTCTTGGGGCACCGCCGTCAACGTGCAGTCCATGGCGTTCGGCAACATGGGCGATGACTGCGGCACCGGCGTCGCCTTCACGCGCAACCCCGCCACGGGCGAGAAGAAGCTCTTCGGCGAGTTCCTGACCAACGCGCAGGGCGAGGACGTCGTCGCCGGCGTGCGCACCCCGATGCCCATCGCGGAGATGGCGGAGAAGTTCCCCGAAGCCTTCGCCCAGTTTGAGCAGGTCTGCAAGACGCTGGAGGCGCACTACCACGATATGCAGGACATGGAGTTCACGGTGGAAAACCGCAAGCTCTACATGCTCCAGACCCGCAACGGAAAGCGCACGCCCGCCGCGGCGCTCAAGATCGCCTGTGACCTCGTGGACGAGGGCGCGATCGACGAAAAGCAGGCGGTCGCGATGATCGAGCCGCGCTCTCTCGACGCGCTGCTCCACCCGCAGTTCGACGCATCCGCGCTGAAGAGCACGCCCGTCATCGGACAGGCGCTCGCCGCCTCTCCCGGCGCCGCCTGCGGCAAGATCGTGTTCACCGCCGAGGACGCCAAGGCGTGGAAGGAGCGCGGCGAGAAGGTCGTGCTCGTCCGGCTTGAGACCTCCCCGGAGGATATCGAGGGCATGAAGGCGGCGCAGGGCATCCTGACCGTCCGCGGCGGCATGACGAGCCACGCCGCCGTCGTCGCGCGCGGCATGGGCAAGTGCTGCGTCTCCGGCTGCGGCGAGATCAATATGGACGAGGAGCATAAGCGCTTCACCCTCGCGGGCAAGACTTACCATGAGGGCGACTGGCTCAGCATCGACGGCTCCACCGGCAAGATCTATGACGGCGCGGTCCCGACCGTGGACGCCGCCATCGGCGGCGAGTTCGGCCGCGTGATGGGCTGGGCGGACAAATACCGCCGCCTCGGTGTCCGCACGAACGCGGACACGCCGCACGACGCGGCGCAGGCGGTCAAGTTCGGTGCTGAGGGCATTGGTCTGTGCCGCACGGAGCACATGTTCTTCGACGCTGAGCGTATCCCCGCCATCCGCCAGATGATCTGCTCGGACACCGTGGAGCAGCGCGAGAAGGCGCTCGCGAAGCTTGAACCGATGCAGCAGAGCGACTTTGAGGGTATGTACGAGGCGCTTGAGGGCAGACCGATGACCGTCCGCTTCCTCGATCCCCCGCTCCATGAGTTCGTTCCGACCGAAGAGGCGGACATCGAAAAGCTCGCGCGCGATATGGGCAAGACCGTGGACGAGATCAAGGCGATCATCGCGTCCCTGCACGAGTTCAACCCGATGATGGGCCACCGCGGATGCCGCCTCGCCGTCACCTTCCCGGAGATCGCCGCGATGCAGACCCGCGCCGTCATCAAGGCGGCGCTGCGCGTCAGCGCGCGCCACCCGGAGTGGAACATCGTGCCAGAGATCATGATCCCGCTCGTCGGCGAGGTCAAGGAGCTCCGCTATGTCAAGAGCGTCGTTACCGAGACCGCCGACAAGCTCATCGCGGAGGCGGGTAGCCGGATGCAGTATAAGGTCGGCACCATGATCGAGATCCCGCGCGCCGCGCTGACGGCGGACGCCATCGCGAAGGAGGCGGACTTCTTCTCCTTCGGCACGAACGACCTGACCCAGATGACCTTCGGCTTCAGCCGCGACGACGCCGGAAAGTTCCTCGGCGCATATTACGACAAGAAGATCTACGAAAACGACCCCTTCGCCAAGATCGACCAAATCGGCGTCGGCAAGCTCGTCGACATGGCGGCGAAGCTCGGCCGCGCGGCGAATCCGGAGCTGCACCTCGGCGTCTGCGGCGAGCACGGCGGCGACCCCAGCAGCGTGGAGTTCTTCCACCGCGTGGGCCTCGATTACGTCTCCTGCTCCCCCTTCCGCGTCCCCATCGCCCGCCTGAGCGCTGCACAGGCAGCGATCAAGGATATGGCGTAAACGAGAAAACAGCCAAGCAATAAAAAGCCCGCACAGCATTCTGCTGTGCGGGCTTTGAGGTCGTCAAAAAAGTCTTATCAACGCGGCGAAGCCGCACAATTTAAAGGCCTCCCTGTG
>CAVJGI010000009.1:0-36396 GCA_963649145.1 Ruminococcus bicirculans (ex Wegman et al. 2014)
GGAACGCTGTGCAGCTGTCGCAGTCCGTACACCCTGCGGAGCATCCACCGATGTCGTCCCAATTCATGCACATAAAGCGCTGCCAGTAGGGGTCATAGCCGAGATCGTTCATGCGCTTGCGGAGGACCGCTACCAGCGTGGATAGGTCGCGCTTGACCTGCTGGCGGGTGCGGGAGATATAGAAGCCGTGCCGGACGTCCATTTCCGGCGCGCCATGTCCCCACGCGCCATCACCAAGCATTTTCCGCACCTTGTCGGCGTTCTCGGTCAGATAGTCGTTGTAGACCTTGGAGCGGACGCATTTTTCAGAGCGCCCGACCGCCTTGCCTATGGCAGCGTAGCTGTCGCCGTGGCGGATGCCGTCAGCCAGTATCTCAAAATCCTCGCTGGTCCATGTTCCGCGCTTGCCGGTCAGCTCCATCGCAACGGGGCGATCCTTGATGCCGAGATCGCGGCAGCGGCGTGCGATCGCACCGTGAGAACGATGCATCATCTCGGAAATTTCCGCCCATGAGTACCTGTGCTTACTGAGCAGCATCTTCAGCCGGGAGTCCTCGTCCTCGCCCCACGGGTCTTTCCTCTGAATGGCGTATGCCTCAAAGTCTTTCTTGCGCTGCTCGGCTACCCAGTCAGGCTCTTCGCCCAGCGCCAGCGGCTCCATCTTGGAGAAGTCGATGAAGCTGCGGTACTGCTCGGCCCACGCCCAGAATTCCTCAATGTAGACTACACGAAAGCTGCAGCGGTTGACCTTTTTCGTGTGGACGGGCAAGCCGCGGTTTTCGACCCAGCTTTTCATCTTGTAGCCGTAGGAGCTGCTTCCTCCGTTCACCGCCAGCAGGAGTTGATTTAGCGTGACATACTCACCGGCCATCAGAACCGCACCCAGACCGAGGCGCTGCGCTCTGACTCTAATGGCGTTCGGCGTACGATTGAGCTTCTTTGCGATGGCCGGAACAGAGATCTGCCCCCACTTTTCCATCAAATAATCTTCCTCCTCGGGCTTCCATGTCCGGCTCCCGAGGGGCGGCTGCTGCCGCATCCCGTTCCCTCCCATCAAAATAGAGTGAGCTGGCCGGTTTTCGTTTCCGCCAGCGGTTGAGACTGTTCCGGCGGCGCGGCAGACACCGGCGGTTCTGCCGGTGCCTGCTCTGCCGCGTTCCGAAACAGGAGATCCATTTGCGCCCCGATACGGCGGTAGTGCCAAACATCGCGGTAATACATCGGCGTGTACCAGACCTGCGGGCCATCCTTCGGCAACAGGCCGCGGGCGTCATAGCTGGTGGACGGCCGCACGATGGAGTCGTCAATGACGACATATCCAGGGCAGCCGAGCAGGCTCAGTTGGATGTAGCACATACACCCGGCGAGGAAATCTATGTCCTGCGCCACGAACAGCACCGAGGTCTGATAGTTGATATGCTGCCTCCGGCACTCGTTGGCAAATGCAATCAGCAGCGCCCCAGCGCCACAGGCGGGGTCGCTCACGGATATCCAACCCTGCTTTTCTATCCGCGCTGTCATATCAGGCGCATAGGTCATCGCGGATATCGCCCTGCAGACATCGTACGGAGTGAAGAACTGTCCTTTCCATTCATTGCCGAGGCCGAGCGCCATAAACAGCTCACCGAGGAAGTCCTGCTCCGGGTCGCGCTCCAATTCGGCTACGACCTCAAGCAGCATATCCGCAAAAACTTCCAGCTCCTTGGCGGAATACTTCTCTGCGCGGCTGCGGTATATTTCCTCTCTGGCCTTGACCTGCGGGCCTCCCATCGTATTGGCGATTGCGATAGCCGACATAATGATGAAGTCCTGCCAGATGTCCCAGCGGGAATACTTTCCGCTCAGCCCCTCTATGAGGCGGACAACATTCTTCTGACTTTCCCCTCTGACGTGCCGCAGGGCGTTTCCCATGACTTAGCCCTCCTTGTCCGCCGCTTTCAGTTCTGCGGCTTCGCGCAGCTGCGGAGCGGCCGACTTGACGGCGGCTTGATATCCGGCGTCATACCCGCGCTTCCATACGCGGCTGAGGTAGGCCGCAAGCGTTGCCTTGTCCATGTGCTTGATCGCCTTGTAATCCTCGCGGCGCATCTGACCGGCAAGCTGCAGGTCGTGCGCGGTGTGCTTGCTGGCGTTCACGGTCGGCATCATTCCTCACCGCCTTCTTCATCGTCAGGTTCGTCGGCGGGGAGCACTTCGCGGGCATCCGCACCGTTGAACGGCCCGACGACACCCAACTCTTCCAGTGCGTCAAGCAGGCGCGCGGCCTTGGCGTAGCCGACGCTCATACGGCGTTGCAACAGCCCTACAGTCGCTTTGTTCTCAGCCCGAACAATGGTAATGGCCTGCTGAATATCGGGGTCGTCCAGGTCAACCTCGGGGCCGTCCTCGTCCTGCATATCCTCCTCGTCCTCCGGCTCCTCGTCGATATCGTCCGCCTCATCCTCGTCGATGACCGGCATGAGGCCGCTGCGCAATGCGTTCTTCTCCAGCACATCGCGGAAGAAATACTGCTGCCAGTAGGTGATCATCTTCACCAGAATGGACTCGATCTTGGTGCGAAGCGTCTTGCTGATGGTGAAGGTGCCGCCCGTTACCTTCGTGTCCAGACCGCCGTCCTCGAAGATCCAGGACATGGAGGCGTCGGGGCTGCGGTAGCCGACCTCCTCGACGTTCTCCAGCATGGAGATCTGCGCGTCCATGCCCTGCACCGGCTTGATGGTGAATACGATCGGGTATCTGTCCTTCTCGAAGCGATAGACAAGATCGTGCTCGTCGCACAGACCCTGCATCTTCTTCTTTTGGGCTTCATACATGGAAATTTCGCTCATGGTGATAACTCCTTTCAATTCAGTTGAGCAGAAGCAGCGTACCGTTCCACGCCGTCTGCACACGGTATTTATCCAAGTCGGCCTCCGTCACATACTTGCGGCCGAAGTGGTCCTTCATGGTCTTCCAGACATCCCAGGGGACACAATAGACCATGCCGGAGCTGAAACCGGCGATGACAAAGCAGCGAGCGCCGAGCGCCTGATGCCTGTCCATATAGTCCTGCTGGCTCTGGAGGACGCGGCTCTGCTCCATCCGGTCGGCGGCGGTGAATTTCGCCTCGAACATGACCGTCCTGCCGCCCTTGATGGTGCCTTTGTAGTCCGGCTGTGCCTGCTTCTCGTAGTAGGCGATAAACTTGCCGTTGCCGAGATTTTTTGTGGGGTGCATCGGCTCCGGCGTCTTTTCGATAATCGCGAAGCCTTTCTGTGCGTAGTAGGCAAAGGAATCGTCGATGCGGCTCTCAAACTGCTTACCGCGGGCTTTTGCTATCTTGCCGAGCAGCTGACGCTTCGGGTCTTTCTTCTCGTTCATGAGAGATATCCTCCCAGCCACAGGCCGCCGCCGAACATCGCAAGTCCTGCGCTCCCTTGCCAGACTATCTGGCTCATGGGGATAAGGTCCTGATCGCTGGCGCCGGCAGTCCCGAGGATCAGGAGGAAACCGAGCGCGGCGACGATGCCGCAGGCTTTCCGAAATCTCTTTCGTGTCATACTCGTTACCTCCAGATGTACTCGCGGCAGAAGATGTGATCTCCGATCTGCCCCCATATGCGGTCATTCTCCCCGCCTCGTGAAAAGAACACCACGTCGGCATCAAGGATCGTATCTCCGTACAGTGCGCCGTTGATGGCGTCATACTGTGCCTGCGTCGGCGTCGCGGTGCTGACCGCGTAGATGGTGGAGAACTGCGGGACGTTGCTGCCCTCGCCCTGATGCAGTACGTCATGCACTGTGTCCGGGAAAGCGGAGTGCAGCACGCGGTTGAAAACAACTTCCACGACGGCCTGCTGGCCCTCGGCACTCTGATTGCCGGCTTCAAGGAATACGACCGCGGCCAGCTCGTCCCGTTCCTCTTCGGTCATTTCGATGTTGATATACCGGGCGGCGCGGGCAGGGCGTTCCTCTGCGCAGGTAACTTGCTCAGCTTCAGGCTTTTCTGCCTCTAAAAGCTGGACAGGCGCTGCGGTTGCCGGATTTTCTAACTTGCCGGTCATTTGCGCCGACGCTGCGGTTTCCTCGCTGGCGCTGATGCGGAGAGCTACGATACAGGCCAAAACTGCGAGCAGGCAGATAAGCGGCGCCGGCGAAGCCCTCCTTTTTCTTCTTCGTGTCATGTCTTTCCTCCTATCTGCTTCATGCCCGGGCCGACCGCTTTGCGCTGACCGCTGTTGAGCGTGCTCGTCTGCCGAAGGGCCTTTTCGTACGCTATCTTGAATTCATCGTAGTTGTACTGCTCGACAGTTTCCTTGTGGCCGTCTCCGAAGGTATGCTCCATCGTGATAATGAGACGGTCAGGACCACCGATCATTTCGATGGCGCGGCGCGTGTTTGAGTCCGCGGGCAGCTCGGCATAAAACTCTTGCATCGTCCTGCCAAGCATGGGCTCAAGCCTGATGCGGTTCCATGCGCGATCTATCTTCGCCCTCACTTCGGCCTGCACAGCTTCGGCTTTTTCCTTGAATTCTGCGATGGTCGGCGGGAATTTGCACTCGCGCACCAGCTTTACGACGGCCTGCTGCCCCGTCCAGAAGTCGATCTCCGGCAGGCAGGTCACCCACAGGTTGATGGTGGGGCCGAGCTTTGTGATGCCGCCCTTGAAAACCTCGGCGTTCGGATAGGCAAGGAGCATCACGGCGAATATCTCGCTCATTTCCTTGTGCGTCATAGGCCTTCCTCGTCGGCGTACATCTGGTGGAGCTGCTGCAAGTCATCCATGGCGTTCCCACTGGCGCTCGGCCGGCTGCCGTTGCCGCCCCGGATGCCCCAGCGTTCGCGGCTGCATTTCCGAATGACAAGATTCCAGTCGCGCCACTTGTTCTTATTGCCGTTCAGCTGCGCGGACTCGTCTATGTAGTCGATGCAGCGCGTCAGCTCCTCTTCGCCGAGGTCGTCGATCAGCCGGGCGTATTCCTCTTCGGTGAGCCGTACCCAGCCGTGCGCGCCATGCTTATGACGGGGAACCTCGGGCCGGTCATCTTCTGCGGCGTTATACTGCGCCGTTACGGTGGCGCGCTCGTTGTAGCGCGCTGCCAGGTACTCGCGGAAGCGGTCATTCTTGACCTTGCGGATCTCGCCCAGCAAAGGCTTGTTGAGCTTTTCGGACGCCGACCAGTTATATCTGCACCAGTTGAGGATCAGCAGCTCTTTGGTCTGCGCACTGTACCGAATGACGTTGTGCGCGCCGTCCAGGCGTTTCAGCAGGCGTTCCACGGAATCGTTGTTGTACCCCGTCTCGTTGGCAATCTGCTTGATGCTGACCTCGTAACAGCCGCAGAGATTGGTGTGCGGGTTGGTCATGCAGTACAGGTAGATATATCTGTCCTCGGGCGTGAAATCATCAACGACCTTGCTGTCCGTCCAGAAGTCCATGCTGATATTCCGATAGCTCGCCATAGTGTGTCACCTCCTTTGGCGGGGTGCCGCCCGGATAACCGGGCGGCCTGTTCAGAACGGCAGTTCGCCGTCGTCCTCGCCGATTTCCGTAAAGTCTCCGCCGTAATCCGATGCGGGATAGCCTCCGGGAGCAGCGCCATAGGAGCCGCCGCCCGGCGCGCCGTAGCTCTGGCCCTGCTGGGGATAGCCTCCCTGTGGCGCGTAGCCGCCCTGCTGATATCCGCCGCCGTCTCCGTCGCGCTTGGAGTCCCCGAAGTAAACATTGTCGGCCACGATCTCAGCCGACCGGCGCTTGTTGCCGTTATTGTCCTGCCAGTCGCGGATCTGCAGCCGTCCCTCGACGACCGCCATGCGTCCCTTGCTGAAATACTTGCAGACAAATTCGGCGGTATTCCGCCAGGCAACGACGTCGATAAAATCCGTTTCCTTTTCCCCGGACTGGCTTTTGAAATCGCGGTCGCAGGCCACGGAGAAGCTGGTCACGGAAAGGCCGGACTGTGTGCGGCGCAATTCCGGGTCGCGGGTCAGACGGCCCATAACAACGATCTTATTCAGCATCGTTTACCGCCTCCGGCACTTTCAGCCACTGCGCTTTTCGCGCCTGCTGAATGGCATTGAAAACTCTTTCGACGTTGTAGCTGTTCTCGCCCTTGATGGTCACCTCCAGCACGTTGCGCTCGGTTTCGGCGCGGATCAGCTCCTCATAGCGATCCTGCGGAACGAGGACAAAGCCGGGATCGAGCATCAGGTCAGCGACCAGCTCGGCGGGGGTTTTCTTGGTATCTTCCATAACGGTCTCCTTTCGTCTCCTTCTCGATGATTTCGATAGCCTTGCGGCACTGGCCGACATCGAACATTCCGATGTGGGTCTTCTCCACGGGCAGGCCCATCTTCTGCGCCAGCCACGCATAGGCCGCGTTGCGATGACCGCGAAAGCGGCCATACTTCCACAGAGGATCAAATACGGCGTGTGCAGCCTTTTTCCAATTCCGCAGCTCCGCATTGGCGAGGCGGCCAAGGGGCTTATCCGTTCCCTTATGCACGCCGACATACGCCATGCAGTTTCGGCAGAGATAGATTTTGCCGTAGCTCTTGCCGTAGATGACCTTGCTGTCGACATACTCAGTCTCTCGACCGCAGTAGTCACAATAAACTTTGCGCAATGAATTCGTCCTCCTCTTCACCAAAGAACCCCTCGGAGGCATCTTTGGGTGGATATCGTGTCTGAAGCTCATTTTCAAACAAGGCGATGTACTTTTGAGCAATCCCTCCGAGACATTCATCATAGAAAGGGAGGTTTCGCTGAAGCATCGCAATGCAGTTGCGAATATGGCGGTCGTCCATCTTCCGAATGCTGATGGTAGTTCCGTCTGCAGAAATCCAAGTCTTCGCACCGAGAGCCCCATATAGGCGGCACATATCGTTTTGCCGTTCTTCTCTTTCTGCCGCTTCGTTAATCAGCATTTCAATCATTAGTTCTTCACCGTAGCTCACCGTCCCCACTCCTCCTTGTATCTGGCGATCTGCTCGGGGGTGTCGGTTTCGATGCCGACCTCTTGGCACTCGGAAATGATGCCGTCCAAGAAGACGCTCATTTCCTTGGTGGAGTATTCGCTGGTACCTTTGATCGCCCGGTAATGAATAAACTTCTTCCCCTCGACATAGCCGATGCCGGTTTCAGCGTAGTGCCGCGCCACCAGCGCGGGCGGTACGCCCTCCCGCAGGGAAAACAGCACCTTGCACTCGTTCCCGGCCTCATCGGTGTACGTCTCACCGGTGCCGTAGCGCCGGAGCATTTCCTCATAAACGGAGTCCTTGTCCGACTTCACCGCGACGGCCAGCTTCTCGATCAGCGACCATGCGTAGTTGTTCGCGTTGAGGCTTCTGGGAATGACGCGCTTTTTGATGGAGAATGTGACCTCCTGATCGCCGAGCGTGTCCCATAGCTTTTTGCAGCTCTCTCGCGTGGTGATGGTCAGGACGCTTTCTCCGGTGCGGGAGAACGACCAGTCTTTCAGCTTGCCGTTCATAGCGTCGCCCACTTCTCCTGGTAGACTGGCATCAGCTCGGTCGCGCGCAGCCAGTCGAGGAAATCAGAAATGACAGGGAAGATGCTGGGCGTTTCCTCGCGGCGGTAGGTCTCCGGCCATACCGCGCTCCCGTTGCTGGCAAGATAGGTGAACTGCCGCGCTTCGGGGATCAGCTCGAAGTAGGTGGGGTGCTGCGTACTGGGGAAGAACTTTCCGACGTCGTAGTTCTTGGTGAATTTGACGTCGATGATCTCCCCGGCTTTCAGGCAGTCCAGACGGCCATACAGAAGCAAGCTCACGCCGCCGACCTCGATGGTCTTTTTGGCCTTGTACTGGAGGATGCCTCCGGCGCAGCGCCGGGCGACCTTTTCTGCGGCGGCATACCACGGATCGTTGGGATCAGCGCGGCCGTTGATGATGTTCGTCACCATGTCCTCAAACTTGATGCCGTTCTGCATGGCCTCCGTGGTAGGCGTTGGCTCCCTGCGCAGCGTCAGCATAAATTCGCCCATCGGATCACGCTCCGTTGTCATGTCCTCGTACGGGTTTTCCTTCATGGTGTAAAGCCAGGACGCCAACAGGGAATGGGTCATCAGGTAGCGTCCCATTTACTTCGCCTCCTTTGCCTCCTCGGGCGCAAGCGTGTATCTTCCAAGCACCTTGTCGAAGAACAGGCCGCATTCCTTGACCTTCTTGTTCCAGAGAACGCCCAGCTCCTTGCTGGAGGTCAGCGCGTGCTTGATGGCCTGATATTTCGGCATGGCAGCGTTGGCGGTATCGGCATCGACAATGCCGGCGATGATGGCCGTACCCTCGACCATCGCGGCCTCGTATGCCGCCTGATCGGCGGCGTTCTGCTCGACCTCGGCGGTGGCCTTGGCGTTGTACTCGGCAAACAGCTTCGTCAGAAAATCGTTCGGGCTGGTCGGGCCGAGCGCGGGGATCTTGCGAATGCCGGAGATGCCGCGCGTACCCTTGGCAAAGTAACGCTCGCAGTTGGAGAAGCCGATGGTGCGGTCGTTGCCGTAGATCTCCACGAAGCCGCCCAGGTCCATAGGCTCCCAGACATTGTTTTTCGTCTGCCCCTCGACCTTGATGCGGAGGCGGGTGTTGTCACCGTCTTTTTCCTCCGTGGCGTGGAACACGATGACGATGTTCTTCTGCAGCTCATAGAAGCAGTAGTCCATCAGCCGGACAAATTCCTTGCCGACAAAGCCGTAGCCTTTGAGGGAGAGACTGCCGTCGCGCTGGCCATACTTCGGGTCTTTCTTGATGGCCCACAGGGACATCAAGGAAATCAACTTGCCGCCGGTGTCGAAAACCAGCGTGTCGAAGTCCTGAAGATTGATGGGAGTAAGATCGCCGAGGATCTCGTCGTAGCTCTGGGGCTGGATGTACGGCTTGCGGTAGCGCGGCTCGATACGGTCGATACCGAAGTCAACGTCAATGTGCAGAGGATTGGGGGCGGAGAGTGCCAGCGTGGACTTGCCGATACCGGGATAACCGGCGATCAGCATACGGATCTTCTTTGCGCCCTCCTGGATATCGTTCGGGTTTCTGATCATGGTAATAGCTCCTTTCAGTTGGTGGCGGCTTCGCGCCGCAGAATGATGATTTCGTGGCACCGGAAGCCGAAATTGCTTTTCCGGTACATTTCGGTCAGCTTGAAGTGCTCCTCGTCGTAGATGCTAGAGCAGTTCACGATGCCCTCGGTCTTGTCGGGGTGGTAGGCGCGGAACGCAGCGCAGGCTGCGTGGCCATTCGGGGCGTCTACCTCAGTCCAGCCGCCGAAAAACGGCTGTCCTTCCGTGCCGTAGGTGAAATAAAACTTTGCCATTACTGCGCCTCGCTTTCCCATTTGACCCCGCCGCCACTTACGGCGGAGATCAGCGCGCCGAGGCATTTGAGGTCGTCATCGTCCAGACCTATGATGTCGCGCTCGCCCTCGACAAAGCCCTCTTTGCAGAGCACGATATTGCCGACGATGGGGTTTCCGTGACGGAAACTCTCATAGAGAATGCTCCCGAGCAGGTTCAGCGGTAGACCGAGCAACAGGCCCTCCTCGTTGACAATCATGCAATACGGGGCGGGCAGCAGCTTCGGGTGGACAACCTCAATCCAGCCGCCGACCGTCTTTCCGATGCTCTCATGCAATGGGGCGGCGTATTCCTCCGTCCGCATGAGGTTGTCTGTGGTGATAACCAGTCCTTTCATCAATGCTCCTTTCCGGGGAAGCACTCCGGCTCCTCCCATGCGTCTGACTGCGTGGTGCAGATATCGCAGCCGACGATATTCAAATCTCTGTCTCTGAAAATTTCCTCGCACTCTTCGCCGCAGACGGGGCAGATCGGGAAGATCGGCTCCTTGCCGTCCGGGTAGCCGGTGCGCTCCATGTTCTGGATAACGGGGTGATCCGGCAGGTCATAGTTCATTCGGAATCACCTGCCTTTGCGATGTAGCGGCGGACGGTAGCTGTCAGCCAGTCCTGCGTAGTGGCGTAGCCCTCAGCCTCTATCAGCCGTTGCAACGCCTCGTAGTCGGCGGTTTCAAGCCTTGCCGAGATACGACAGGTCAGACGGTGCGCGTCCTTTTTGACTGCCTTGCGGCCATCTGCCAGCTCCGGCGCGAAGTGCGCGTAGAGCGCTGCCATCGCGTCTGGCCGCAGGCTCACGCCGTAGGCGTCCCCGTTCTCGCATTTGCTCTGAACGGTCTTGTCGTACTTGGGGTAGATGGCCTGCACCACCGCGACCATATCTTTGGCCGGTATCTGCTTGGAAAGACGCAGCTCTCTCAGCTCTTCAGCCACGGTCGCACCTCCTTTGTTCTTGACGCGGCTCGACCCGACTGGTAAACTGTGTACGGGTATCCATTTGCCTGAGTCCGTTCCCGTTGCGCCGGGGCGGGCTCTTTTTTCGTTTCTGCACGGCAATCACAGGCCTCGCCGGGGTCGTTATTACTGCCGCAGTAGGGGCAAGTCCGGTAATATGCCATTTTCATCACTCCTTTCGCTTCGCAGCCTTGGCCGCTTTTCTGGCAGCCGTTCTCGCGTCCAGCGCCTCGCGCCCGCCAGGTTGCCGCAGTATTTCGTGGATCAGGTCCAGCGTCGCGGCAGCGAGGTTGTCCCGTACAAATTCGGGAATGTCTGCCGTGTTGATATGTATTTCACTTACCAGCTCGCCCTCTTCGGTTGGCGCAAGTCGCGTAGCCTGCATTGAAGCCTCCTTTCTCCCAGAAGTTCAATATCATTGAACTACAAGGGTAAAAAAATAAGCAGGAATGTCCGATACACCAATCTCCAGCAGAGAACAGGCCTTAGAAATCTCCGGCTGCTTAAACGGCACTTTGCTGTTGAGCTTCAGAGAAAGGCTGCGTTCAGACATCCCCATTGCGCCGGAAAAGCGCGCCTGCGTTCCGAATTTCTCGGTAATGCGGCCCAAGAGCTTGCTATAATCGTACGCCATTTTTATCCTCCTTTCCGATTGTTCAAAAGTTCAATTCCGTTGAACCTGTCGTTAGAATACCATACGCCTTGTAGATTTGCAACACCTTTTTTCAAAAAAGTTGAACTTTTTTTCTTTTCGCTATTGAACTTTAATTCAATGCGCTTTATAATGGTGGCATCTGCAATGGGAGGACAAACCGATGAAAGAATACAACACGTCTCAGCGCCTGAAGCAAATCATGGACATCAAAAAGATGCGCCAGGTCGATATTCTTCACGCTGCAGAGCCTTATTGCAAACGGTTTGGCGTAAAGCTCAACAAAAACGATTTGAGCCAGTATGTCTCGGGGAAAACGCTTCCGGGGCAGGACAAGCTCACGATCCTCGGCCTCGCGCTCGGCGTTTCCGAGGCTTGGCTTATGGGGTACGATGTCAGCATGGAAAGAAGCGTAACGCCCATCGCTGAGACGAGCGATGGGCGCACCAAAGAGTATATTGAACTATTCGAGCTGCTGACTCCGGAAAAGCAAGATGTCGTCATCAATGTGATAAAAGGGCTTTTAGCTGGCTGATAATCATATCCTGCTGCTTTTCGGAGAGCTTTGAAAACAGCTCGGCAGCGAGCAGCGTTTTTAATATGCCTCTTGTTGCTGCTTCTGATTGGTAATCGTGTCCCATGCCCGGACTCCTTTCTTTGCAAAATTGCCATCTATGGCATCGTTATTCTATCAAAAATTATGCAGTTTCGCTTTGAAAAGATATATTATCACTTTCGACTGACTTCGCGCCGTGTTATGGTGTAGGAGCGGGAGTTTGAGAAAAAAGGAGGCGTTTTTGTGACTAAGTACAGACGATACAGTGAATCAAGAAAATCTTTAACAAAAAGAAGGTGGGTCTGGCTTTTTCTGTTTGCCTTTTGTGCCTCGGTTTTTGCTGGGTGTAGTTCTACGCCGAAACGATCGGATGCGATTACGATAACCTCCCTGCCCGGAGATATAGCCTATAAAGATACGACGATCGCTCTGTCTGCCGTTTCATTTTGCGAGGTCTATGCCGATCACGGTTATACTGGCTATTGCGTTGCGACTATAGACAGAGACAATATCTCGGATGACGATATATACTGGATGTTGAAAAGAGATTTGGGAGATATGCAGGCAGAATTCGAAGTTAACGCATATCTGTCAAGTCCGAACAACAGCCTATCCAGCGAGCGCCTATCTCAGCTCAAAACAATTTACAATGGCGAACACATTTACTTTATGTTTTATACCGAGGACGTGCAACGGGAGCATTTGGACGATTTTGAAATCAGTCTACAGATGATTGTATCACCAGAGAAAGATCTAACGGCAACATCGACCCAGTATTATTACTACCGTGAAAAAGCGGAAGAAGGGATAGATTACTCTGATTATGACAGCATACTTACTCAGGATGAAATAAACGTTCTTGTCGATGCTATCAATGCACGAATTGATAGCTTGAGCTAATGCTTTGTAGATTTGTAGATATGGTATCTATACCGTATCTATACCGTATCCATACCGTACCGATACCTCGCGTGCGCGCGTGCGTGTGCGCGCGATCGTGCGCGCACTGTCTCTGTACCTGTATCTGTATCTGAGACTGTACTGTAATCTGTTTCTGAATTCTGAATATCTACTACTGCAAATCTATCGTTAGAAGGAGGTGGCGCTGTGCCTAAAAAAATCGCATCGCACCCGGCGAAGCCGAAGCGGGGAAAAAAGCTGGAGATCGAAGAACCCGGCATTCTCTACGGCCGGTACAGCAGCCACAACCAGAAGGATATCTCCGTTGAGCAGCAGTTTGAGAAGGGCTATGAGCTGGCGACGGAGTACGGCATCAGGATCGTCGATACCTATGCCGACCGCGCCGTCTCCGGCCGCACCGATAAGCGCCGAGACTTCCAGCGCATGATGGCCGACGCTGCAAAAGGGAAGTTCCGCTATGTGATTGCGTGGAAGTCTAACCGCATGGGGCGCAATATGCTGGAGGCCCTGATCAACGAAGCCAAGCTTCAGGAATTGGGCGTTCGCGTTCTGTATGTGGAGGAGGACTTTGATGATACGGCTGCAGGCCGTTTCGCTGCCCGCTCGATGATGAACGTCAATCAGTTCTACTCCGAGAACATGGCCGAGGACATCAAGCGCGGTCTGTACGACAACGCTGCGAACTGTATGGTGGCGAACGGTCACTTGCCCTACGGCTATAAAGCAGACGAGACGCTGCACTATGCCATCGACGAGCCGAAGGCAGCAGTCATTCGGGAGATTTTCACGCGCGTTTCCTGCGGCGAGGCGTTCGTGGATATCATGAGCAGCCTAAATGCCCGGGGCATCAAAACCTCATACGGTCGTCCGTGGGGGCGGTCGAGCTTTCAGAAAATCCTGTCCAACGAGCGGTACCGCGGTATTTATATCTACGGCGATGTCCGCAAAGAGGGCGGCATCCCGAGGATCATCAGCGACGAACTCTACTTCAAGGTCCAGGAGGTGATCACCACGAAGAAGAATCCACAAGGGCGTCATCGCGTCAACGGTGACTATCTGCTCACCGGCAAGCTGTTCTGCGGCCATTGCAAAAGCCCCATGACCGGTATCTCCGGCACCGGCCGCTCCGGCAATCTGCATTACTACTACGTCTGCCAGAAGCGCCGCACGGAAAAAACCTGCGAGAAAAAGAATGTGCGCAGGGATGAAATCGAGCTGCAGGTCGCTCAAGCCATCAAAGATTATGCGCTGAAAGATGAAATCATTGAGTGGATCGCAGACAGCACTATCGCCTATAACGAAAAGAAAGAAGCTGAGAGCAAGGTCGGTGTACTCGAAGATCAGCTTGCCGGAGCAGAGCGCGGTATTAAGAACATCATGGCTGCCATTGAGCAGGGGATCATCACGGAGACGACAAAATCGCGGTTAGTAGAATTGGAGGCCGAACGCTCCTCCATCAAGGCGAAAATTGCAGCGGCCAGGGCTGATATCGTGACGGTAAGCAGAGAGGATATTATCTCCGGGCTTGAAATGTTCCGCAAGGGAGATATCCACGACAAGAAGTACCAAGCGCGCCTGTTCGATACTTTCCTGCTGGCGGCGTATGTATATGACGACGATCTTCTCCGAATTGTGTTCAGCTTTTCTGGAAACAAAAACACCATACAAATTGCATTGAATTCCGCTGTTGACGCGGTAGAGAATAACGCGGCGAATTGTTCGTTTAAGCTCTGCTCTGCTCCACCAGAGGTCTGTGAGCACTGCTTGCAGACCTCTCTTTTTACCTCTGACGCAGCGAGAAAGGAGGCATTTTGCCGATATGACCCACCTCATCACCCAATACCGCGGCTTAAAGCGCGAGAGCTACGTTCTCTTCTTCGGCAGACTCGTGACGGCGATGGGCTCGTTCGTCTGGCCGATGCTGACCTTCTTCCTGACGACCCGCCTCGGCATGACGGATGGAGACGCCACGCTGCTCATCGCCGCCGCAACGCTCCTGAGCCTCCCCGCCGCGATCCTCGGCGGCAAGCTCGCGGACCGCTTTTCGCGCAAGCGCATCATCATCGTCTTCGACGTCGCGACCTTCGTGTTTTACGGTCTTGCGGCGATATTGCCCGTCAGCTTTCTGACCGCGGCGCTCATCTTCTTCGCCGGACTGTTCCAGACGATCGAGAGCCCGGCTTACGACGCGCTCGTCGCGGATTTCTCCACCTCCGCCCAGCGCGACCGCGCCTATTCCCTCTCCTACCTCGGCTTCAACCTCGGCTATATCGTCGGCGCGAGCGTCTCCGGCGTGCTCTTTGAAAACCACCTCGCCCTCGCCTTTTTCTTAAACGGCAGCGCGATACTCTTCTCCACGCTCCTCATCGCCTTCTTCGTCCACCCGAAAAACGCCGTCACCCACGAGGCGGAGGACGATCCCGCCGTCCTCGGCGAGTATGAGCAGCCGATGGCGGAGTCCGTCTCCGTGCTTCAGGTGCTGCGCGCGCGTCCCGCCGTCGCGATGATGATGCTCGTCGGCTGCCTCGCGAGCCTGCCGAGCTCCGTCACCGGCGTGCTGCTCCCGCTCCAGCTCAAGGGCGATATGGGCGCTTACGGCGCGACGATCTACGGCTATCTGAACTCCCTGAACGGTCTCGTCGTCATCCTCTTCACCCCGGTGCTGACCTTCCTGCTCCGCCGCTATACGGAGATCCCGAAGGCGACAGCAGGACTGCTGCTGTTTATCGCGGGCATCACGCTCTTCGCCTTTGACCCGCCCGTGCCGCTGCTTTTCGCCGGCATGCTCGTCTTCACGCTCGGCGAGGTCGTCACCGTGCTGGGCGTCAACCCTTACCGCTCGCGCCGCATCCCCGTCTCCCACCGCGGACGCATCGGCGGCATCTCCAGCGTCATCGGGACGCTGTTCCACGCCCTGACCCAGTTCCTCATCAGCTTCATCCTCACCGCCACGGACAGCAATTACCGCCTCGTCTGGACGATCTTCACCCTCTGCGCCCTCATCGGCGCGGTGCTCTATGTCCTCCTCTACCGGCTCGACCGCCGCAGCTTCCCGCGGCTTTATGAGGGCGATATCCGGCTCTGAGCGAAAAAAATCGAAAAATTTTCCCCGCCGCGGAAAGATGCTGTTGCGTTTTTCCGCGGTTTCATTTAATATACTGGTGAAAAGAGAAATAAAAGGAGGGGGCCGTTCCAAATGAAACCCAAATTCCCGCGCACTCTGATTCTCCTGCTGCTCTGCACCGTCCTTGTGTTCGCGCTCGCAGCGGGGTCCATCGCAGATTTCGGCGGATTTTCCGGTGACTCCGATTACGGCGGAAGCTCCGACTGGGGCGGCTCGTCCGATTGGAGCAGCAGCTCGTCCGACTGGGGTAGCTCCTCGTCCGACGGCGGCGACGGCGGACCGTTCACCACCATCGCCGTCATCATTATCATCATCGTCATCATTGCCGTGAACGCCGGCAAGAAGAAAAAGCCCGGCACCACCCGCCGTCCCGTCGCCCCCGGCGCGACGCCCGTGGACCGCAGCAGCCTGTTGCCTATGAAGAATTACCTCACCCTCGATCCGGACTTCGACGAAGCCGCTATGAAGGAGAAGATCTCCAACCTCTACGTCCAGATGCAAAACTGCTGGACCGACGGCAATATCGAGTCCCTGCGGCCTTACTTCTCTGACGCGCTCTTCACCCAGATGGAGCGCCAGCTCAGCCAGATGAAGCGCGCCGGACGCACGAACCACGTTGAGCGGATCGCCGTCCTCGGCACCGACCTGCTCGGCTTCCGCCGCGTCGGCAGCAGCGACGTCATCACCGCCCAGCTGCGCACCCGCATCGTGGACTACACGACCGATGCAAACGGCAAGGTCGTCTCCGGCAGTCAGGATAAGGAGAAGTTCATGACTTACGAGTGGGATCTCTCCCGCAGCGCCGACAGCACCACCGCCGAGGCGGAGGACGGCGTGAAGCACATCACCTGCCCGAACTGCGGCGCGCCGCTGGATGTCAACGCCAGCGCCCGCTGCCCGTACTGCGGCACGGTCCTCCAGAGCGGCGAACACGACTGGGTCCTGACCGCCATCCGCGGCATCAGCCAGCGCACCGCCGGATAATCCCCATCCCCTGCACCCCGCCGGGAACGGAGCCAACGCTCCGTTCCCGGTTTTTTTCGGAAATTTTCTCCAACGTAGTACTTGACAGAGACGAGGAAATGCGGTATGATGCTCATGGAAACAGCAAAGCGCACAGAATTTTTTCATTTTTAACTCCTTTCCTTAGCGGTTTCGCCGGTTTCACTCCTTTCTCGGCGAAACGCACCGCAAACACCCCATTCCTTTCTCTCCGCCGGGCCCGGCTGGAAACACACGCTTCCGATCTTCCGGGTCCGGCACCTTTATGCCCTCAGGAGGTATCCATTTGAAGATTAATATGACCGAAGGGGCGGAGTGGAAAAGCATTCTCCGCTTCACCCTCCCGCTGATGGCGGCGAACGTCCTCCAGCAGCTCTATAACATCGTCGACGGCATCATCGTCGGCAACTTCGTCGGGCAGGACGCGCTCTCCGCCGTCGGCACCTGCGGTCCCCTGACCGCGTTTTTCATCGCGCTCGCCTTCGGCATGTCCGTCGGCGCGGGAATCCTGATGAGCCAGTATTTCGGCGCGCAGCAGCATGAGGCGCTGCGGGAAACGGTCTCGACGACCCTTCTGCTGATGCTCGGACTCGGCGTCGCCTTCACCGCGATCGGCATCGCCGTCGCCCGCCCCGTGCTCCGCAGCTTCCTCCTCGTGCCGGACTCCTTTCTGGACGCGGCGGTCAGCTATTTCCAGATCTACTGCGTGGGTCTGCTCTTCTCCTTTGCCTATAACATCGTCTCCTTCACGCTCCGCAGCGTGGGCGACAGCAGCTCCACGCTCTATTTCCTGCTCATCGCCGCCGTGACGAACGTCGGGCTGGACCTGCTCTTTGTCGCGGTCTTCCACTGGGGCGTCGCGGGCGCGGCATGGGCGACGAACATCGCGCAGGCGCTCTCCGCCGTCGTCAGCCTCGTCTATATGCAGCGCCGCCACGCGCTGCTCCGCTTCCGCCTGCGCGAGCTGCGCTTCCACGGCGACAAGGCGCGCCTGTGCATCCGCCTCGGCGTCCCCACGACCGTGCAGCAGATCGTCGTCACCTGCGGAACGCTCGCCATCCAGCGCGTCATCAACAGCTTCGGCAACGACTTCATCGCCGGCATGACCGCCGCGAACCGCGCTTACGCCATCCTGACCGCCCCCTGCGGCGCGTTCAATAACTCCACCTCCACCTTCGCCGGCCAGAACCTCGGCGCGGGCAAGCCGGAGCGCGCCCGCCACGGCGCGTGGGAATCCGCGGGCATGTGCTTCGCCCTCGGACTGCTCCTCGGCATCCCCGCCTTCCTCCTCGCCGAGCCGATCGTCGGTCTCTTCGGCGTCGGCGGCGAGGTCTGCGCCCTCGGCGCGCCCTATATCCGCATCTGCGGGCTCGCGCTCCCGATCTTCGGCTTTTATATGGCGGTCTCCGGAACTTACCGCGGCGCGGGCGACGTCCTCGCCGCCACGAGCATCACCGTTTTCTGCCTCATCCTGCGCACCGCCGCGACCTATTTCCTCGCCTACCGCACCGACCTCGGCACCCTCGCTGTGGCTTACGGCCTGCTCTTTGACTGGATCCCCTGCACCGTCATCGGCACGCTCCGCTTCCTCTTCGGGCCGTGGCGCGAAAAGGCGCTCGTCCGCCGGTGAAAAACATTTTTCCGCCACACGCGAAAAAAAGCTTGCTTTTTTCTCCATCTTGTGTTATCCTCCATCTTGTCAATCAAATATTTCCCGTCGAGGCGTGCAGAATTTCCATCCCGAAAGACTGCCCGCGGAGGGAACTCTGGAGAATCTCATTGAATTGAGTGCCGAAGGTGCAAGGCTTTCCAAGGAAAAGCCGAATCTCTCAGGCAAAAGGACAGAGCGGAAAAAACCGGACCTCCGATTTTTTCCCGAACCGACCTTTTTCTCCGGAGCCGCTGCCAGACCGCAGCGGCTCCGCTTTTTTCGCGAAAAAGAAAGATCAGGAGGGACCCAAACCATGCAGGAAACGCTTCTGCGCATCGTCAGCGCCGTCAACACTTACCTCAGCAGCTACATTCTCGTCATCGCGCTCATCGCCGTCGGACTCTGGTACTCCATCCGCACCCGCTTCGTCCAAGTCCGCTGTTTCGGCGAGGGGATGCGCCGCGTTTTCGCCAACGTCCGTCTCCGCGGCGGGCGTCAGGAGCGCGGCATGAGCTCGTTTCAGGCGCTCACCGCCGCCATCGCCGCGCAGGTCGGCACCGGCAACATCGTCGGCGCCTCCGGCGCGATCCTGACCGGCGGCCCCGGCGCGATCTTCTGGATGTGGGTCATCGCCTTCTTCGGCATGGCGACGATCTACGCCGAGGCGACGCTCGCGATCAAGACCCGCGTCGCCGGGCCGGACGGCAGCTACCACGGCGGACCCGTCTACTATATCCGCCGCGCCTTCCAAGGCTCCTTCGGGCGCTTCCTCGCCGGCTTCTTCGCCGTCGCGATCATCCTCGCCCTCGGCTTTATGGGCTGCATGGTCCAGTCCAACTCCATCGGCTCCACGATGGAAAGCGCCTTCGGCATCCCCGCGTGGATCGTCGGCATCGTCCTCGTCGTGATCTGCGCCGTCATCTTCCTCGGCGGCGTCCAGCGCCTCGCCTCCGTGACGGAAAAGCTCGTGCCGGTCATGGCGGTGCTCTTCCTCGCCGGCGCGCTCGTCGTCCTCTGCGCCCGCATCCGCTATATCCCCGCGACCTTCGCCATGATCTTCCGTTACGCCTTCCAGCCGCAGGCGATCCTCGGCGGCGCGTTCGGCGCGGCGCTCATGGCTGCCGTCAGTCAGGGCGCGAAGCGCGGCCTGTTTTCCAACGAAGCCGGCATGGGCTCCACGCCCCACGCCCACGCGCAGGCGAACGTCAAAGACCCCCACGAGCAGGGCGTCGTCGCGATGATCGGCGTCTTCATCGACACCTTCGTGGTCCTGACGCTGAACGCCCTCGTCATCATCTCCACGCTCTACACGCCGGACGGCCCCCTCGCCGAATGCGGCGCCGCCGCCGCAAGCACTACGCTCGGCAAAGCCAACCTCGCCCAGACCGCCTTCGGCACCGTCTTCGGCGCGCGCTTCGGCGCGATCTTCGTCGCCGTGTGCCTGTTCTTCTTCGCCTTCTCCACGGTCCTGAGCTGGAACCTCTTCGGCAAGATCAACGCCCTCTACCTCTTCGGCAGAAAGCATCCCCGCGCCTGCACCGTCGTCTACACGCTCATCGCGCTCATCTTCGTCTTCCTCGGCACCGTCACGGGCAACGACCTCGTCTGGGAGCTGACCGACATGTTCAATAACCTCATGGTCCTCCCGAACGCCCTCGCGCTCTTCGCGCTGACCGGCATGGTCGTCGCCTCTACCCGCCGTCGGAACGGCGAGCTCCTGCACAGCTGAAACGCAAAGCCTCCGCCTCCCCTCCCTGCCGCCCCGAATGGGACGGCAGGTTTTTTTGCCTTCGCTGTATGATTTCTCGTAATCACTGGTATGATAATATATGATATTTCATAATTTGTCAAGCCTAAATTATGATTTTTCATAATTTTCTATTGACCTTTACGTAATATCGTGTTATCCTGTAGCCAGAAAACAATGACTTTTGGGAGGCACAGCTTATGATCGGCAGCACTCTGAAGCAGCTCCTCGCGGAGCGCGGCATCACCGTCGGCAAGCTCGCGCGCGCCGTCGGCGTCCCGCCGCAGACGCTCTACAGCATCATCCAGCGCGACAATATGCGGATCGACTTCGACGTGCTCCTGCGCATCTGCAACGAGCTCGGCGTCCCGGTGGAGATCTTCTGCCCCGCGTCCTCCGCCGCGCCGGACATGCCGACGAGCGCGGAGTGGAGCCTGCTGACGCGCTGCCGCAAGCTCGACGCCCACGGCAACGAAATGGTCGAGCTCATCGTAAACGCCGAGACCGAGCGCATGCGCCGCGAGGCGCAGCAGCGCGAGCGCCCCGCCGGGCGCGTCATCCCGCTCTACCTGACCCCCGCCGCCGCCGGTTACGCCTCCCCCGCGCTCGGCGAGGATTACGAGGACTACGCCGTCCCCGCCGACTGCACCGCGGACTTCGCCGTCCGCATCGACGGCGACAGCATGGAGCCCGTCATCCACGACGGCGACACCGTTTTAGTCCGCCGCGACCGCGTGGAAAACGGCGATGTCGGCATGTTCTTCGTCGACGGCGACATGAAGTGCAAGCAGTACTGCCGCGATAACTTCGGCAACGTCTACCTCCTGAGCCTCAACCGCGACCGCGCCGACGCGGACGTCTCCGTCCCCGCCTCGTCCGGCATCACCCTCTGCTGCTTCGGCAAGGTCCTCCTCGACCGCCGCCCCGCGCTCCCCTGAAAAAAAACCAAAAGCCCCGCCGCGCCCTGAAAAGGGACCGTGGCGGGGCTTTTTTTATGGTTTCTTTTCTAACATTATGAGCCGCACCTCATGCTCCTGCAAGATCTGGTCCTGCTCCGCTTCCCTGCCCCAGAGCCGCGCGTGCGCCTCGCTGTTTTTCCCGGCGATGCTCTTCAGCTCCCGCTCCAGAACGCCGACGGCGTCCGTCAGCCGCGTCAGCGCGCTGCTCAGACTGATGAGCGGCTTCACGAGCGAGATCACGAAGCCGACCAGCACGACGATGACGCTCACCACCGTCCACTCCGTCATACCGCCTCGCCTCCGCTCCGCTCCAGCTCCAGCCAGCTCGCCGCGCCGTCCTCCAGCGCCTCCCAAGTCGGGAAAAGCGCCTCGAGCTCCTCCCATGTGACGTAAAGAAACTGATACTCCGCCGCAAGATGGCAGGGCAGTATCTCCGCAATGCGCGCCTGGATCGCCGAAAGTCCGTCCGGCTCGCCGCGGTTATAGGGAAACGTGATGCGCACCGTCATCGCCTTCCCCGTCTCCTCCGCCCGCGCGCGGATGCCGCAGCCGGCGAGCGTGTCGTTGATGGCGTCCACCGTAAAGCTCCGCCCGTCGATGCGCAGCAGCGCCGCGATCGCGCGGCGGCGGTCGTCCGTCGTCTGATACGCCGGCACGAAGGGCAGCAGCGCCTCCCACGCCGCAAGCCCCTCGCCCTCCGCCGTCAGCGGGATCGCCTCGCGCTCGGCGTCCACGAGCGCGGCATAAACGCGGTCGAGCTCGCCGCCCACAGCCTCCAGCTCCGCGCCGGACGCGCCGCCCAAATCATAGATCCCCAGCGGCTGCAAAAGCTTCTTCAGCTCCTCGCCGTACCTCACGCGCCATCGCCTCCCGCCGCCGTCACCGTCAGGGTGCCGAGCACGGGCAGAACGCCCTCCGCCGCGGCAAGATCCGCCGCAGGCGCGCTCAGCACGCAGTTTTCAACGCCCGGAACGCCCATCACGACCGCCGCGAGCCGCGCGCGATAGACCGCCTTGCCCAGCAGCGCGCCGGACGCGCCCAGAACATACTGCCCGTCCCAGATCTTCAGCTCCATCTGTCCTCGTCACGCTCCTTCCGTCCCGACGGCGACGCCGTTCACAAAAAGCCGCCCCGTGATATAAACGTCGCCGTCCAAATGCAGCTCGCCCTCGGCGCTGATGCCGTCCTTGCCGACCTTCAGCCAGTTCCCGCCGCAGCGCAGCGCGACCTCCCCGCTTCCGAGCGAGCGGAAAACCCCGCCGCCGTCCACCTCGCCGAGCACGAAGCGCTCGCCGTCGTCCGTCTCCAGCACCAGCACCTGCGTGCCCTCCGCCGGACGCCAGCCCACGCCGCGCGGCGCGAGCAGCCCAAGTCCGCGTGCCTCCCCGCCGAGCAGCACCGCCGGCGTCTCCCCGCCGGAAGTCACCGTGCCGATCCCGGCGCGCACGCCCATCCCGCCGCTCCCCGCGGCGCGTTCCGCTAACCACATATCTCCCAAAAACCTCCTTTACGCTCAGAGCTGCCGCAGCTCCAGCACCGTCCCGGCGCGCTCAGCGTCCGCAAAGCAGCAGCTGCTCCAGACCAGCATCTCCCCGCTGACGCCGAGCACCGAGCCCGTGACCGCGGCGCGGTCGCCCGGAAACGCGGCGAACAGCCCCGGCAGCTCCACGCGCAGCCGGAAAAACTCCTCGCGGCTTTTCGCAATGCGGTAAGCCCCCGTGTGGCGCATCGCGTCGAAGCCCGTGTGCCGCGGAACGTTCAGAACGCGCACGCACTGCCCGCCGAGCGCCTGAAACGCCTCGTTCTCCACGGTCACGCTCGTGCGCAGCACCCGGTTTTTCACGACCGCCGCACTCAGCACACCGTAGCGGTCGATCGTAAGCCGCTGCGCGCCGGGCGCCGCCGCCCCGTCCAGCTGAAAGCGCCGCCCGGAGTCCCCGCCGTCGAGCACCAGCACGCCCTCCGGCGAAAACCGCGGCCGCACGCCGAGACAAAACTCCGCAAAGCGGCTCAGAACGCTCCAGTGGCTCTCCCCGCTCGAAACGGAAAACGCCGCCGCGGAGCCCGCGAGCGCCCCGCGCTCGATCTCCGCAACGCCGAGCGCGCGCACATGCCGCTGCAAAATAAAGTCCAGATCCGCGCCGGAATAGTCCGCGCTCTCCGCCTCGCTGTCCAGCAGCAGCGCCTGCATCCCGCGCCCGCGCACCACGGCGGAGCGCCCCGAATCGTCCGCGGTGAGCTCCACCTCGTCCACCACGCCGCGAAACACCGTCCGCCCCTCATGAAACGCCGAAAACCGGCACGCCGCGCGGAGCGTCTCCAGCATCTCCGGCTCGTATAAAAACTCCACCTCAAAGCAGTCGCAGGGCGAGCAGAACCCGTGCGAAACGTCCCAGCGCAGCAGCACGGGCAGGTCCCAGCCCTGCCCCGCCACATCGTAAACACGTCCTTCCATTCCCGCCTCACCTCAGTCGCAGCCGTGTCCCCGCGGCAAGGAGATTTGCATTACGCAAATCGGGATTGAGCGCCAGAAGCGCCGCGGCATCCATCCCCTGCGCCGCCGCGATGGACCAGATGCTGTCCCCCGCCGCGACGACATACTCCGCCGCGCCGGACTGCGCCGCCGCACCGACCGCCTTCAGCGACGTGCGATAGCCCTCAAAGCACTCCCAGAACTCGAAGGAATAGCGCACATAGTTCTCCGTCGGCTCCTGCTCCAGCTCCAGCGCGACGAAATACGCCGTCGCCGTGTCCCAGAGCGGATGCACCAGCAGCCCCGGCGTGTTCTCATAAAACACCGACGCGAGCTTCTTGAACTCGGCATACGCCCCCGCGCCGCAAAATTCGCCCTCGCCGCGCAGCACGCGGTGCCTGCGGCCCATATTCTGCAAAACATAAAGTCCGAAGGGCACCGCCCTCTCCCGCACCTCGCGCCGGTATTCGATCCCGTAAACGCGCGGATTGTGCGGCCAGACATAGCCCTTGAAGCGCATCGGCGAAAGCTTCGCCGCCATAAGCATGCCCCCTCCTTTTCCTTTACTCCAGTCTCCGGTCATAGCGCCGGCTGTCGCGCCGGACCGCCTCGCTGAGCGCCTCCGCGCCGAAGCCCTCGCCCCGCGCCGCCCCCGCCGTGCGGGAGCGCACCTCGCGCCGCGCCGCCCCGCCGCCGGAGCCCCCGACCGCCGCGCCGTACACCGCGCCGCCGAAGCCGCTAAGCTCCGCCGCCACTCCGCGCCGGACCTCCGCCGTCTCCGCCGCCTCCGCCGGGACGCCCTCCGCCGCAAAGCGCTCCGCGCCGACCTCGCGCCGCGCCGCAGCGCCGTCCGGCGCAAGACCAAGACCGCCCCGCGCCGTCTCCGCGTCCTCTCCGCCAAAGCCCGCAGCCGCCGCGCCGTCCGCCGAACCGGAAAGCGCCGCAAAGAGCGCCGCCGCCGTCTCGCGCAGCGCCTCCCCGCGCAGCGCCCCGGCGATCGTATCAAAATCCGTCACGTCCGAAAGCCTCCTCCCAGCGCGCGAAACCGCGCCATATCAAAGTGCGGATTTGCACGCTCGCTTTCTCCGCCCTCCGCCGCCTCGCCCTCAAGCAGCAGCAGGCAGGCCCAGCGCAGCACATCGCGCCTCCGCCAGAGCCTCACACGCAGCGACGCCGGACAAAGCCCCAGCCGCCGCGCCACGCACCAGCGCAGCCGCGCGAGCGCATCGCCGCGCAGCGCCTCCACCAGCCGCTCCGCCGTCAAGCCGCGGTCTCCACGCGGTGCGCCGCGACGAGCGTGATCTTCTCCGCCACAAGATCGCCGACGCTGCCGTTTTCATGAATGCTGCTCCAGTTGCAGCCGGTGTAGACGATGCGTCTGTCCGGCTTCACGATCACGAGCGAAAAGTCGCTCAGCGTGTGAAAATCAATGCCGTCGGAAATGGCGCTCTCCGTCGCGTAAAGGCGCGTCAGCTCCAGCGAATAGGTCGGCTGCCCGACAAGCGTCGCCACCGGCTCGCTCTCGCCGAAGGCCTCCACGCTCCGCTCCGTCTTCTTCGCCGCCGCATGATAGCTCTGCACCACCGCGACCTTCTTCCCGTTCGCCTCCAGATAAATGTCGCTGCTGTCCGGTAAAAACTTGGCCATCTAAAATTCTCCTCCCATCCAAAAAAGCTTCGCAGAATTTCGCGCCCGCAGGCGCGAAAAAAGTTAAATCCGTTTTTCGGCAGGGCGTGTACCTGCCGAAAAACACCGCTCAGCCCACAAACGTGCTCGCCGAAGGCGAGTGCGCTGCAGTGGGCTGCAACCCCTTCGATCAAGAGGCTCCGCCTCTTGATCGAATTTTTTATATTGTTATATTCGCCTTCAGCTCCACGCGGCTGAGCCCGTGCGCCACGCCGAAGCAGAAGCTCACGGCGCAGACGCTGCCGTCGCTCTCGTCGGCTTCGGCGCGAACGTCGCTGTAGCCGTCGATGATCTCGCGCTGCTGATAGCTCTCCAGCTCAATGACCACGCGCGTGCGGATCGCCCCGCGCGTCTGCGCCGTGTTCTTCGCGCGCGCAAACCCGGCGCGCAGCGCGTCGCGGATGCCGGGGATCACCTCGTCCACGATCAAAATCGTGCCGAGATCATGCCAGGTGTCGTCAGCGGCGCCCGCCGTCTTCGTCCGGGTCGTCACGCCGCGCACAACGCTGACCGCGCCGCCCACCGTCTCCAGCGCCGTGACGCCGCCGCGCAGCAGCAGCTCCAGATCGCTGTCGGAAAAATTCCCGCCGATCTCGCCGAGCCCGCTGAGCACCGCGCCGCCGAGCGGCACCGCCGGGTCGCTCTCGCCCGCGACCGCACCGCAGACCGCCGCCGCCACCGCGCCCGGAACGCCGTCCGTCTCATGATGGCTGACCAGCACCATGCGTTCGCTGTTCAGCACCGCCGCGGCGCTGACAAGCTTGTCGCGCGCCGTCTCGCCGCTCTCCACAATGCCGATGCGATACTTGCTCTGCTCGTCCGCCCCGGCGATCGCCGCCGAGAGCTTGGCATGCACCGCCGCGCTGCGGCTGTCGCAGACCATATACCGCACCGCCTCCGCGCCCATCAGCGCGGAAAACGCCGTATCATAGTCGCTGCTCGCCACCGCGCAGGCATAGACCTCCGGCGCGCCGT
Source organism: Ruminococcus bicirculans (ex Wegman et al. 2014) (assembly GCA_963649145.1). Taxonomy (GTDB): domain Bacteria; phylum Bacillota; class Clostridia; order Oscillospirales; family Oscillospiraceae; genus SVKR01. Next base: position 26,045 of record CAVJGI010000009.1, read on the forward strand.
TTTCCAGCAGCAGCTTCACGAGCGCCACAAGATCGCCGCCGCCGAAGGCGCTGACCGCCTCGGCATAGCTCGTAAGGAGCTTCACCTCTCCGGCTTTTCCGCTCGTTGCAGCCGCGGCAAGACCGACCGCACCGCCGCTGCTGCCGCCGCGCAGCCCGCCGGACGCCTCATACGAGGTATAAACGCCCGGTCTTTCATAGTTGCTCATCGTTTCAGTTCCCCCTTCAGAACAAAATCCGTAAACGTCTTTCCGTCGCCGTCTCCGCCGCTCTCGTCGACCAGCAGCGCAGCGCAGTCCGCCGCCCCGAGCAGCACAAACATTCCAAGCCGCGCATCCGGCGCCGCCTCACCGCAGCGCAGCTCGCGCACGGAAAGCCCCTCCGCCGCACCGAGCGCCGCCGCCGCAGCATCAAACAGCTGCCCGCACTCCGCCGCGCCGTTTTCGGCGCTCATCGGCGCATAGATGTCCAGCGCAAGCTCCACATCGCAGCGCAGCCCATACACCTCGCGCCCGCCGCGCTCCGCGTCCGGCTCCACGCCGAGATAGCGCGCAAAGCCCGCGCCGCGCCCGCTCGCGCGGCGAATGCCGACCGCGATAAACGCCCCGCCGCGCTCGACCGCCTCGCGCGGAAACGCCCGATAAGCGGGAAGCCCCGCCTCGCGCAGCAGCTCTGCCGCGCTCTCCGCCAGCTTCTCAAGCATCGCCGTCCCCCGCTTCCATCGCGAGCACGCACTCCACATGCCCGCCAAAGTCATTGCAGCGCAGAACGCGGTAGACCGCGCCCGCCGTCTGAATCTCCGCCCCGCGCCCCAGCGCAACCGGTTCGACGATCGCGAGATAGCGCCGCATATCGACCACCCCCGCCGGGGTGATTTCCGGTCCGACCGGCTCGGTCAGCGCCAGCGGCTGCAAAAACGCCCGCGCCGAAACGCGCTTCCCGCCATACACGACCGTAACGTCGCGCGCAAAGGGCGAGGCAAACACCGTCCTCATCCGCGCACCCCCATCACGTCAAAGCCGCGGTCGGCGAGCGCGCCGGAGAGCATCCGCTCCGCCGCCGCGCGCAGCGCCTCCGGATCGGGCGCGCTGCCGCTCAGCTCTGCGGAAACATTCCCCGCGCGATAGCTCCGGATGCGCTCCGTCTCGCCCACCGCGCAGTACATTGAGAGCGCCAGAACACCCGCCGCCGTGTCGAACACCGCGCCCAGCGCCTCGCGGCTCACCCCGGCGCGCAGCCGCGAGACAAGCTCCTCCGCCGCCGCGTTGCACATCGCGGTGAGCACCGCGTCGTCCTCCGCGGTCCCGGCCATCTTCGCCGCAAGCGAGATCACCGCACCGTTTTCCTTACCGTCCATCCTCTCTCCCCTTTCCCGCGCCCCGGCACCCCGCCGGGGCGCACGCTTCGCCTTTGAAAAAAACTCAGACCTTCAGGACCTTGCTCGCCTCGGCATAAAGCTTCGCAAAGCCGGAAATGCTCGTGATCGCCGCGCGCTCGAGCTGGCGGTCGATCAGACGGTCATACTCCACGCTGACGTCCCCGGCACTGACCATCTCCAGCGCATAGCCGCGGTCGAGACCGATGATCTTGCCGCTGCCGAGCGCCGCGGTGCGGATGAGCTTCGCACCGAGCGGGCTACCCGGCTCGCCGCTGCCCTGAAAATTGAGACCCGCAAGCGGATTCTGGAACTCGCTGCACTTGAGCAGCTTGACCATCACGTCCGGAGAAACAAGCAGCGTGTTCATCGTGTACGGGTCAAACTGGTTCCAGAACGCCACCAGCTCGCCGTAGCTGAGCTTGCCGCTCTCGCCGCCGATCGTGCTGTCGCCGACGGTGAACACCGCCGCGGCGTTGCTGTTGCCGTCGCCCTTTTCCAGCACCTCGATGGCGTCCTCCAGATGCATGCGCATGATCTCCCTGCCGATCTGACGCAGCATTACGGAGAAAAGATCGAGTCGCTGGAAGCGGATGGCCTCATAGGAAGCCACGAGCATGCGACCGCGCTTCTGGAGCTTCACAAGATTGCTGCTCGCGCGCACCTCGGTCGTCGGAATGGCAGCGCCCTCGGCAACATGCTTCAGACGCTTGTCGTCCTCGCTCGGACTGGAATAGATGCTGCGGTAATCCATCCCCTCAAAGTGCGTGACCGTCGCCGTGATGGAGCTGAGAATGTCGCCCTCCTCCATACCGGCTTTCACGCTGCGGGAAACATACTCCGGAAACAGCACGGCGGAGTCGACCGTGTTGAAAAACTTCTCCACCGCGTCGCTGCCCGCGCCGCGCACGCGGATGTCGAAGCGCTTGAGCTGGCGCTGAAAGGCGTCGAGGCCCTCATAGGGCGTGCCCTGATAGCCCTCGCTGGGGTCCAGCTCCTCAAGGACCTGCGTAAAGCTCTTGCCGGAGGCGGCATACATGCCCTTGTCCAGCTTGATGTCGTTGAATTTGTAAGTCATATTTGTTCCTCCCTCTCCTTTCAATCAAAGCAGAATCGTAAGCGTACCGGCAGCGGTGTCGCGGTCCGCGACAAGATAGTCTCTGCCGCCGCTCGTAACGACCTTAACGCCGCCGTCGCCGTCCGCAGCGAGCACGGCATGCCCCACCGCCGGCAGCGTCTCGTCGTTGCAAGCCACGGTCGCAAAGCCGCGCAGACGAACACCGGCATAGCCGCCGTCGACGATCACCGCAACACCGTCCACGGTGTTGCCCGCCGCGCAAGCCCCCACCGTGCCCGCCGCCGTGACCTTGACGACCTGCCCCTTCACAGCCCCATCGCTGCAAAACGTGACCAGATCGCCGCCGATCCCATCAAAACAAACCTTCATTTTTCTCCGTCTCCTTCCAAAAAATATATAATGCAGCCCCGAAGGACCCCATCCACTGAAAACCATCACACCAAATACGCATCCCCGTCAAAACGCACGACCTCGCGCACCCCCGGCAGCTGCACCACCGGCGAAACGCGCTCTGCCGCGCGCAGAGAAAGCGCCGCCTTCATCGCGCCGAGCGCCTCGGCGTCCATCGCCTCCAGCCCCGGCGCGAGCGCATCGTGCAGATCGCGCCCGCAGATGAGCGCAAGCCGCTTCACCTCCGCGCGCAGCTCGCCGAGATAGCGGCGGCCGAGCGCCGCCTCCTTCTGCAAAGCGCCGAACTCCGCGGAGAAGCAGCGCCCCTCGCCCTCGATAAAGCCCGCGAGCCCCTGCCCGCCGCCGAGCGCCTTGGTAACGCCCGCGCCGCGCTGCGCCGGCACCGCCACAAAGCTCCACTCATAAGCGTCCGCCGCACCGCAGAGCCTCACGTAGCAGAGCTTCCCGCCGTAGTGCTCGCCCACCGCGTGCCCGCAGCCGCTGCCCGCCGGCGCGCCGCAGATGCTGCAAACGCTCTCGCGCACCGCGCAGCCGACGCTGACCTCCTTCTTGATCCCCGCCTCGATGTCCGCGATGAGCGCGGCGTTCGCCTCGCTGCGCAGCATATACGCCCAAGCCTTCAGCGCGAAATAGTCCTCGCCCGCCGCGGTCTTTCGTCCCGGCTCGGAAATGACCTCCGTGCGGAAAATGCGCGCCACCTGATTGCCGCTGCGCCAGTCATGGTCGCAGATGCCGGTCTTTCCGACAAACATTTCTGCGAGCTCGCCGAGCGTCCCGCGGTCAAAGCTCTCGCCCTCGCGGTCCACCTCGTTGTCGCAGAGAATGAGCGGAAACGTATAAACGTCCGCCGCATTGAGCTCCCCGCGCGCAAAGCGCCGGATCTCCGCCATCGCCGCCTCGTCCGCCGCGCCCCCGGTCTGCGCGCGGCCTGCCTTTAAGATCATCATGCCCTCTTCTCCTCCCCGCTTTTTTCGAGCTGCTCCGTCTGCGCGTCATACCAGCGCGCCTTTGCCTCGTCCAGCTCGTCCTGCAAATTGACGTCGTTCCAAACGATCTCGAACTCCTCCGCATAGCCATGCATCGCCATCCAGAGCCCGCAGACCCGCTCCAGCACCGGCGTCAGCGAGCGCCGGATGCCCCAGATCTCGCTCGTCATAACGTCCGCCTGCTGCGCGCTCATGCGCTCCGTCGAGCTCCAGCTCAGCCCCAGCAGAAACGGCGGCAGCCCCGTCCGGCTGACGAGCTGCTCCAGCAGCAGCCTCACCGCCGTCTCCGTCTCCGGGAATCCCCCGTCCGCGCCGATGGTCTTGATGTCCAGATCGCCGAGCGCCACAAAATCCTTCACCTGACCGCCGCGCGTGCTCTGCATCGCCGTGCTCCACTCGCTCGCGATCTTCTGCACCCGCTCCGCCGCGCTCGCGCGGTCGAGCACATCGCCGCCCGGATGATAGGTCAGCGCATAGCGCTGGTTTCCGCTGCGCTCAAAATTGCTCTCCATGCTCTCATAGATCGTAAGCAGCACCTTCGCGAGATAGGGCATGCTGCGCAGCAGCGAAACGCCGTAGGGGCTCTCCGCCTCCGGCATAAACGGCGTAAAGAGCAGCAGCTCCTGCCGCGGAAACGGCGCCGCCTCCGCCCCCTCCGCGCTGCAAAGCTGAAACTCCAGCGGCGAAGCCCCCTCGCGCACCCGAACGTCGGCAACATTGCCGCAGAGCACCGCCGCAATCTCCCTGTCGCCGCGCGTCACGATCTCGCCGACCGCCTGCCCGTTCGTCAGAAGGCTGTCCAGATAGCGGTCCAGAAACGCCTGCAAGCCCCGCTGCCCGCGCCCGACGTTCACCGTCTCGATAAACTGCCGCAGCCCGCGCTCCGCCGCCATATTTCGCGGACAAGCCGCGGAAAACCCGCCCGTGAGCCGTACCAGCTTCGCCACCGCCGCATCCACGAGCGGCAGCGCCTCGCGGATCGCGTGATAGCAGCGCGCATTCCCGCCGCCAAGCGGAACATAGCCGTCCAGCACCCCGAAGGGATGCGCCCCGCCGCGCCGCACTTGGACCCCGGCGGCGGCTGTGCCCGCCCTGCTTTTTCTCAAGCCCATTCCTTTTCCTCCGTTTCAAATATCAGTCTCATCGCCGGATCGCAGCCGCGGCAAAGTCCCCGTCCCGCCGCTCCGCGACCGTCGAAACAAAATACCGCAGATCGTCCATCGCGTGGTCATGCTCCTTGCGCACCTGCTCCGTGCCGACCCCGGCCCAGCAGTAAAGCCCCATCTCCCGCAGCGTGTCCGCGCAGCCGGAGCAGATACAGACCCGCCGCTCCTTGAGCGCCGCCGCCGTCTGCCGGATCCCGTCCAGAACATCGTTTTTCGCCTTCACCACCGGCCACCCTTGGCGCCGCAGCAGCTCGATAAAGCTCGCCGCGCTGGGGTCCACCACGACGCAGAACACCTTCCGCTCCCCCACGAGCGCCGCGAGATCGGCGGCATACTCCGCGTCCGTCTTCTGCCGTCCTTCGCGCCGGGAGTCGAAATAATATTCGCGCACCCGGTACCACACACCGCCCCGCTCGCCCCAGAGCCCGAACGAAGCCGGATTCGCCGTCCCGTAGTCGCAGGAAACCGCCCAGCGCCCGATCTCGCTCTCCGGCGGCGCGTCGGCAACGAAGCTGCCGTCGAAAAAGTCATACACCAGCCCCTGCGCCGCCACCCACTCGCCGAGAATAAAGCGCCGGAAAAACACGCCCGAAAACATCCGCCGATACCGCGCCGCAACGTCCGCGTCCAGCCCCGGATTGTCCTCCATCCGGAAGTGCAGATAAAGCGCCCGCCGCTCCTCCGCGCGCAATATCCACTCGCGGTAAAACCAGTGCTGCGGCCCCTCCGGATTGCAGTTGAACCAGAACCGGCTCCCCGCGACCGAGCAGCGCGCGCAGGCCTGCTCCACAAATTCCCGCGGCAAAAGCGCCGCCTCGTCGAAGAGCACCCCCGCGAGCGTCAGCCCTTGGATCGCCCCCGCCGCGCGCCCATCCGCCGCGCCAAAAAGCGAAAAGCGGTTGCTGTGCCCGCGCCAGCTGACGCGCACCTCCGCCGCGCTCACCCGCTCGCTCACCGTCATCCCCGCCTCCGCAAGCACGGGGAGCAGCACCTCCGCAACGTTCCGCCGCAGCGACTGGAGCGACCGCCCGCAGAGCGCGAAGCGCTCTCCGGAAAAGCGCGTCATCGCCCAGAGGAAGAACCCCAGCCCCATGCAGACCGTCTTCCCGCTGCGCACCGCCCCGTCGCAGATGACCGCCTCCCGCTCCCAATAGGGCGAGCCCCCGCTCCACCAGAGCATCGCCGCGAGCTGCTTCTCCGAAAAGTCGTGAAACGTCACGCCTTCCCGTCCTCCTCCGCCCCGCCGAGCCGCTCCGCCGCGCGCTCGATCGCCGCGGCGAGCGCCGCGCCCGGCTCCGCCTTCTCCGTTCCCATGCCGCCCTCGCTCTCGCGCAGCGCTGCGAGCAGAAGCTCGATCGCCTTCGTCCGGTCGAGCAGCTTTAGGTCAAAGCCGCCCTTTTCGTTCACATGCAGCGCCGTCACGCCGCGAAGGTCCAGCCGCCCGATCTTCTTCAGTGCATCCTTCCCCATCAGCGCGAGCCGCGCCGCATCGTTGCAGCGCCCGAACGCCAGCTCCGCAAGCTCCTTCAGGATCTCCTCACGAGAAATTCCCCCGTCCAAACCAAAATCACCTCACAACCCTACACCCCCAGCACCGCCCGAAAATTGCAGCAACCGATGCAACCAAAATTTAAAAACCCCGAAAAAATTTTTCATCGTTGCGTCTTTTCGGTATTTTTGCTATGATAGAAAAAACGAAAAACTTACCCCCAAAAAGGAGGACCCCAGCTATGAACCAGACCTTTCGCCGGACGGAAATTCTGATCCCGCAGGGCGTCGACATGGAAAAATGGAGCGTCGTCGCCTGCGACCAGTTCACCGCCCAGCCGGAATATTGGGCTGCGCGCGAGCGCGAGTGCGCCGGTGTGCCGAGCGCGCTGCACCTCATGCTCCCGGAGGCTTACCTCGCCGAGCGCGACCCCCTGACCGAAGCGGCGCGCATCAACGCCGAAATGGACCGTTACCTCGCCGAGGGCGTCTTCCGCGCCCTGCCGGAGAGCTTTGTCTACGTCGAGCGCACGCTCCAAAGCGGCGCGACCCGCCGCGGCATCGTCGGTGCGCTCGATCTGGAGGACTACGACTTCTCCCCCGATTCCGCGAGCCCCGTCCGCGCCACGGAGGGCACCGTCGCCTCCCGCCTCCCCGCGCGCGTCCGCGTCCGCGAGGGCGCGGCACTCGAAATGCCCCACACCATGGTCTTCATCGACGATGAGACCGACCGCGTCCTCGCCCCCCTCGCGGCAAAGCGCAGCGCGCTGGAGCCGCTCTACGACTTTGACCTCTCCGCCGGCGGCGGCCATATCCGCGGCTGGCGCGTCACCGGCGCGGACGCCGACGGCGTAGACGCCGCCCTTGCCGCCCTCGCCGCCTCCGCCGCAAAACGCAGCGGCGAAAAGCCCCCCGTCCTCTTCGCCATGGGCGACGGGAACCACTCCCTCGCCACCGCCAAGCGCTGCTGGGAAGCCCTGAAGCCGACCCTGAGCGAGACCGAGCGCGAGACCCACCCCGCCCGCTTCTCCCTCGTGGAGCTCGTCAATATCCACGACCCCGCCGTGACCTTCGAGCCAATCCACCGCGTGATTTTCCATACCCGCCCCGCGGAGTTTTACGCAAGCGTCTCCGCCGCCTTCTCCGCCGTCTCCCGCGCCCATATGAACAGCCACACGCTCCGCCTCGCAACGCCGGAGGGCGAGTGGACCGTCCGCGTCGGCGGACTCACCATCGGGCAGGTGATCGACACCGCGGAGGACGCCTGCCGCCACTATATGGACATGCGCGGCGGCGAGATCGACTATATCCACGGCGACGACACCGCGCTCGCTCTCGGCAGCCGCCCCGGCTGCGCCGCCCTGCTCCTCCCCCGCATGGAAAAAAGCGAGCTTTTCCCCTCCGTCGAGCAGAGCGGGCCCTTCCCCCGCAAAAGCTTCTCCATCGGACACGCCGAGGATAAGCGCTATTACTTGGAGTGCCGCCGCATCCGCTGAGCAAAGAGGGCTTGACAAGCGCCCGCCCATCGGGTAAAATGGTCCCATGAAAAATGCGTCGGAACGCGGACGAAGTAGAGCTGCGCGCAGGAAAAGCAGAGAGACCCCGGCTGGTGAAAGGGGTCCGGAGCGCCGGATGATTCGAATTACGCCGCGGAGCAGGCGCGCCGAACGGTCCTAAGGAGGCCCACTAAGCGCGCACGGTCAGCGCCCGTTACCGCGCGCAGATGCCCCACGGCACCTGCCAAGGCCGCGTCCCGCGAGGGACCGGCGCCCCCAGAGGTGGTACCGCGTTAAGAAAGAACGCCCTCTGCTTTCCATGACCGGAAGGCAGAGGGCGCTTTATAGTTTTAAATGATGAAACGGAGGAACGATCCATGCCTAACCTGACAGTGGAATACCTCGGACACGCCTGCTTCCGCCTGACTTACGGCGAGCAGCGCATCGTGCTCGACCCCTATGCCGACGGCAGCGTCCCCGGCTATTCCCCGCTCCGCACGGAGGCGGAATTTGTCTATTGCAGCCACGGTCACGACGACCATAACGCCGCAGACCTCGTCACGCTGCGCGACGGCGGCGCGCCGCGCTTCACCCTCACGGAGCTCACCGTCCCCCACGACCACCACGGCGGCGCCCGCCGCGGCGAGAGCATCATCCGCCGCTTCACCTTCGGCGACAAAACGCTCGTCCACCTCGGCGACCTCGGCAGACCCCTGACGGCGGAGGAGACCGCGGCGCTCGCCGCGCCGGACGTCCTGCTCGTCCCCATCGGCGGCTATTACACGATCGACGCGCCGGAGGCGGCCGCCGTCATCGACGCGCTCCGCCCCCGCATCACCGTCCCGATGCACTACCGCAGCGACACCGCGGGCTACCCCGTCCTCGCCTACCTCGGCGACGCGCTGCCCGCCCTGCTCCACTGCGAAACCGACCTCCGCGTCCTCGCTTACGGCGAGACGCTCCGGATCGACTGACAAAATTTTTATCACATAACGAGAGGAACTATCAGAAAAATGGGTATCTACGAAGAGCTTCAGGCGCGCGGACTCATCGCGCAGGTGACGGACGAGGCGGAGATCCGCGACGTCATCAATAACGGCAAAGCGACGTTTTACATCGGCTTTGACTGCACGGCGGACAGCCTGACCGCCGGCCACTTCATGGCGCTGACGCTGATGAAGCGCCTCCAGATGGCGGGCAACCGCCCCATCGCCCTCATCGGCGGCGGCACGACCATGATCGGCGACCCCTCCGGCAGAACCGACATGCGCAAAATGCTGACGAAGGAGGACATCGACCATAACGCCGAGTGCTTCAAGCGCCAGATGGAGCGCTTCATCGAGTTCGGCGAGGGCAAGGCGATGATGCTCAATAACGCAGACTGGCTCTTGAAGCTCAACTACGTCGAGCTTCTGCGCGAGGTCGGCGCATGCTTCTCCGTCAACAACATGCTCCGCGCCGAGTGCTATAAGCAGCGCCTCGAAAAGGGCCTCAGCTTCTTGGAGTTCAACTACATGATCATGCAGAGCTACGACTTTTACCACATGTTCCAGACCGTAGGCTGCAACATGCAGTTCGGCGGCGACGACCAGTGGAGCAACATGCTCGGCGGCACGGAGCTCATCCGCCGCAAGCTCGGCAAGGACGCCTATGCCATGACGATCACCCTCCTGACCGACTCGCAGGGCAAAAAGATGGGCAAGACCGCCGGCAACGCCATCTGGCTCGACCCGAACAAAACGAGCCCCTTCGACTTCTACCAGTACTGGCGCAACGTCGACGACGCGGACGTCATGAAATGTATCCGCATGCTGACCTTCCTGCCCCTCGACCAGATCGACGAGATGGCGAAATGGGAGGGCAGCGAGCTCAACCGCGCGAAGGAGATCCTCGCCTTTGAGCTTACCAGCATGGTCCACGGCGAGGAGGAAGCGAAAAAGGCGCAGGAGAGCGCCCGCGCCCTCTTCAGCGGCACCGGCAGCAGCGAGAACATGCCGACCGCGGAGCTCACGGCGGACGACTTCACGGACGGCAAGGTCGATATCCTGACCCTTCTCGTCAAAACCGGGCTCTGCCCCTCCCGCGGCGACGCCCGCCGCAACGTCCAGCAGGGCGGCGTCTCCGCCGCCGACCAGAAGGTAACAGACCCCGCCGCCGCCTACACCCCCGAAGACTTCGCAAACGGTCTCATCCTCCGCCGCGGCAAGAAAAACTACTTCAAAGTCATCGTAAAATAAAAACCAAGCCCTGCCCGAAACCGGGCAGGGCTTAGCTTATCAAAAACAAGATGCGCGCCGCAGATTTTAAAGGCGGCAGAAAGTCAACCAAGTGCAACCCCCGCAAGTTCGGCTGG
>CAVJGI010000010.1:0-36132 GCA_963649145.1 Ruminococcus bicirculans (ex Wegman et al. 2014)
AAGGCGCATTCAATATTGAAATCCCTCAGATCTCGCGCCCAGCGAAAAACCCTCCGCTCGTTGCGCCAAAGAGCACATCCGGCTTTAGACAGTCGCCGATGCGGTAAAACTCCGGCGCGCAGCTTCGCAGCGCCTCTGCTGCCTCCGCGCGGGGGCGGAGCCCGGCGGCGAGGAACACGGTGTCCGCCGGGAAAAACTCCCCGCCGGCGCGGACGCCCTCGGCGGTGATCTCCTGCGCGGCGCAGCCGGTACGCACGGCGACGCCGAGCGTTTCGAGCTGCTCCGTCAGTGCGAGACGGTGGGGCCACGCGGCGTCGCGCGCGATGTCGTCCGCCATTTCGAGCAGCGTGACGCGCTTGCCCTCCTGCGCAAAGTGGACCGCGCTCTCCACGCCGACGAGCCCGCCGCCGATGATGACGACGCGCGCGCCGATGCCGGGGTCGGCGTTTTTAAGGTCCGTGCAGAAGCGGATGTTCGCCCCGTCCGCGCCGGGGATGGGCGGGCGCACCGGCTCCGCGCCGAGCGCCGCGACGATTGTGTCGGGCTGCATCGAGCGCGCGAGCTCCGGCGTCAGCGGCGTGGAAAGCCGCACGTCGATGCCTGCCTCGCGCACGCGCCGCGCGAGGGTCTCGCCGAAGCGGTACATGTCGAACTTGAAGGGCACATAGCGCTCGCAGAGCGTCTGACCGCCGAGGGCGTCCCCGGCTTCAAAGAGCGTGACGCGGTGGCCGCGCGCGTGCGCGGCGAGGGCAGCCTCCATGCCTGCGGGACCGCCGCCGGCGATGAGCACGGTCTTGCGCCGCGGCGCGGCGGGCGCTTCGCCGACGTCCTCTCTGCCGATATGGGGGTTCAGCGCGCAGCGCATCGTGCGGCGGTGGCGCAGCTGGTCCATGCAGTGGAAGCAGCGGATGCAGTGGGTGATGTCGTCCGTCCGCCCCTCCGCCATCTTGCGCGGGAGATAAGGGTCCGCCATCAGCTGGCGGCTGAGCTCCACAACGTCGGCTTTGCCGCTCGCGACGATCTCTTCGAGCATCTCAGGATCCGTGAGCCCGCCGATCGTCGCGACGGGGACGCGGACGGCTTTTTTTATCGCCTCCGCAAGATAGACGTTGCAGCCATGCTCGCGGAACATGGGCGGGTGGGTGATGATAAAGGTGTGCGGGTTGTCGTGAACGCCGGCGGAGACGTGGATGAGGTCGACTTTTCCCTCGACCGCCTTGGCGATGCGGATGCCGTAATCGAGGTCGTAGCCGCCGTCCGTGAACTCCGCGCCGCTCATCCGGAACTCGATGGGGAAGCCGGGACCGACGGCGCGCCGCACCTCGTCCAGCACGAGCTGGGTGAAGCGCATGCGGTTTTCAAAGCTGCCGCCGAACTCGTCCGTGCGCCGGTTCGTGCGCGGACTCATGAACTGCTGGAGCAGCCAGCCGTGGCCCGCGTGGACCAAGATCATGCCGAAGCCCGCCTCCTTCGCGCGCCGCGCCGCCGCGCCGTAAGACTCCGCGACGCGGACGATCATCTCCGCGGGCATTTCAAAAATCTCCTCCCCGCCGGGGGCGGTCTCGTGAACGGGACCGTATGCCCTGCGCCCGGTCTGCATGTTGCCGATGAAATTCGCGACATTCGCGAACTTTCCGCCGTGGCTGAGCTCCAGCGTCGGCACCGCGCCGAACTGACGCACGGAGCGCGCCATATCTCCCAGCGCGGGATAGATCTCCGGGTCGTCGAGGCGGAGCTTGTAGGGATGCAGAAAGCCGGTCTCGAAGTGGATGATGCCGTCCCCGGTCGCGACGGACGCCGCGCCGCCGCGGGCGCGCAGCGCGTAAAACGCCTTCTGCCGGTCCGTCATGCCGGCTTCGTTGCTGTAATCCGGCAGCGAGGCGGGGGCGGCGAAAATGCGGTTGCGGAACCAAGTGTTCCCCAGCCGGATGGGGGAGAGGACGTGGGAAAAGTCAGAAATCATAGAGGACGCCTCCGATCAAAGGATAAAAATATTATAGCGCGCCGCGCCGCGGATTCCCAGCCCCGCGCACGCAAATCTTTTTCCGCGGAATTTGTCCCAAATGCACAAAAAATCACTCCGTTTCGGAATGAAACGGAGTGATTGGTTGTAATAATATGAAGGTTTATCCATACCTATGAAATCTTTCCGGCTTTGGTCGGAATTTTACGCCGGAAACGAGCCCCGCGGCGGCGAAGAGGGAGAACATGGACGAGCCGCCGTAGCTGAAAAACGGGAGGGTCAGCCCGATGACGGGCGTGAGCCCCATGCACATGCCGATGTTGATGAAGGTCTGGAACAGAAAGGTGGATGCCACGCCGAGGCAGACGAGGCAGCTCATGGAGTTTTTCGACCGCAGCCCGACCTTCACGCAGCGGATGATGATCGCGAGCAGCAGCGCGATGACGACGCAGCAGCCGATCATGCCGAGCTCCTCGCCGATGACGGCGAAGATGAAGTCCGTCTGCTGTTCGGGGACCGCCTGACTCTGGGTCTGGGGACCGTTGAAAAGCCCCGTGCCGGTGAGCTGACCGCTCGCGAGGGCGAGCTTGCTCTGCTTCGCCTGCCAGATAACGTCGTCATAATTGGTGACGTTTGTCGTGTAAGGCGCGAGAATGCGCGCTTTCTGATAGTCCTTCAGCAGATACTGCCACGCGAGGGGGATGATCCCTGCCATCGCCGCCGCGCCGAGGACGAACCAGTAGAATTTCAGCCCCGCGGCGAAGAGCATCACGACGAAGAGGAAGAAAAAGATCAGCGCGCTGCCGAGGTCGCCGGAGATGATGACGATGAGGGCGAAGGGCAGAAAAAAGTGGACCGCGAGCTGCGCCACGGAAAAGACGTGGTTGAGGCTTTTATATTCCTTCAGGTAGCTGATATGCTTTGCCATCAGCACGGTGAAGATGACCTTGACAATCTCGCTCGGCTGGATGCCGACGCCGAGGAAGCGGATCCAGCTTTTGTTGCCGGTGCCGTCGTCCACGCCGAAGGGGATGAGCGCGAGCAGCAGCACGAGCGAAATGCCCGCTAAAATGGGCCATTTGTCCGCAATGACGTCCAGATCGAGCACGGTCAGCACGACGTAGAGCGCAATGCCGATCAGAATGGCGACGGTCTGGATGAGAATATAGTGGGCGCTGCCCTCCTTGCTCGTGGCGGTGGCGCTTGAGATGACGACAAGGCCGAAGACGGAGCAGGTCAGGCACAGCGCGAACAGCAGCATGTCCGCCCGGCGCAGAAATTCCTTCAGAAACGGGAGCAGTTTTTTGATAGCGGCGTCACCTCCGATGCTTTTTTTATTGAACCATGGCATTGTATCATATTTAAAGACTTTACGCAATCGGAAATTCGCGTTATAATAGCAGGAAGAAAATTTGCGGGAGAAACAGAGGCATGACGATTTACACGAAAAACGAAGCGGAAACGGAGCAGGCGGGCGCGGAGCTCGCGAGGATGCTGCCGGACGGCGCGGTCGTCGCCCTTTACGGCGACCTCGGCGCGGGGAAGACGGCGTTCGTGCGCGGCATGGCGCGCGGGATGGGCATCACCGCCCGCGTCAGCAGCCCGACGTTCACGATCGTGAACGAATATCTCGGCGCGCGCGAGCTCTATCATTTCGATATGTACCGCCTCGCCTCGTCGGACGAGCTGTTCGACATCGGCTGGGAGGATTATCTCCGCCGCGGCGGTGTCTGTGCCGTGGAGTGGAGCGAAAACGTCGCGGATGCCTTTGAGGGCGACGAGATCACCGTCCGCATCGAAAAGCTCGGCGACGAGGAAAGAAAGATCACGATCGGGGAAGGGGAGTAAAAAACCATGCTCATTCTTGGACTGGAATCCTCCGCAAAGGCGGCGTCCGCGGCGCTTGCGCGCGACGGAGTGCTGCTGGGGCAGAAATATCAGTGCGCCGGGCTGACCCACAGCCGGACGCTGCTGCCCATGGCGGAGCAGCTTCTGGCGGAGACGGGGCTGACGCTCCGGGACATCGACGCCGTCGCCGTCTCGCGCGGACCGGGCTCGTTCACGGGGATCCGCATCGGCGTTTCCACGGCGAAGGGGCTCTGCTGGGGCGCGGAAAAGCCGGCGATCGGCGTCTCCACGCTGGAGGCGATGGCGTGGAACGGTTCCGGCGCGCCGGAGGGCAGCCTCATCTGCTGCGCGATGGACGCGCGGCGCAGCCAGATCTACAACGCGCTTTTCCGATTTGAGGGCGGACGCCCCGCGCGGCTGACACCGGACCGCGCGATCTCGCTCGCAGAGCTTGCCGCGGAACTGAAAAATTCGGAAAAAACCATTTTTGTGCTTGGCGACGGCGCGGAGCTGTGTTATAATCATCTGATGGAAGACGGCCTGCCCGCCGTTTTAGCGCCGGAGGAGGTCCGTATGCAGTGCGCATGGGGCGTCTGCCGCGCCGCGGAGGGACTTTCCCCGAAAAGCGCCGCGGAGCTGCTCCCGGTCTACCTCCGTCTCTCCCAAGCCGAGCGCGAACGCCAAGCGAGGGAAAATGCAAAGGCATAAAAACCAAGGAATTTCAAAAGAACAAAGGAGAACGAGAAAATGAGCGTGTTTATCATGGACCACCCGCTGGTCGCCCACAAGCTTACCATCATGCGCGACAAGAACACCAGCGTCAAGGACTTCCGCGAGCTCGTCAGCGAGATCGGTATGCTGATCACCTACGAGGCAACGCGCGACCTGCCCCTGACCACCAAGCACATCGAGACCCCGATCTGCGGGATGGACGCGCCCACGCTCGCGGGACGCAAGTTCGTCGTCGTTCCCATTCTGCGCGCCGGTCTCGGTCTTGTGGACGGTGTGCTGCGCATGGTCCCCTCCGCCCGCGTGGGACATATCGGCATGTACCGCGACGAGGAGACGCTGGAGCCGCACCCCTATTTCTGCAAGATGCCGAAGGACGTCGCCGAGCGCGACGTGCTCATCGTGGATCCGATGCTCGCCACCGGCGGCAGCGCCTGCGAAGCCATCGACGAGATGAAAAAGCGCGGCTGCAAGCATATCAAGCTGATGGTGCTCGTCGCCGCCCCGGAGGGCATTGCTTACCTCCAGAAAAAGCACCCCGACGTCAATATTTACGCCGGTGCGCTCGATGAAAAGCTCAACGAAAACGGCTACATCGTCCCCGGCCTCGGCGACGCGGGCGACAGAATTTTCGGCACGAAATAATCAAAAATAATCAAATGAGACCCGCTTCGCTGGGCTTCACAATACATTAAAAACCGGCGCTCCCCCGAAAACGGGGGAGCGCCTTTCCGAAAGGGAGTTTTTGGCATGCAAAAACGGGTCTGCATCATCTATACCGGCGGGACCATCGGCATGGTGGAGACGGCGCGGGGCTTCGCGCCGAAGAAGGGCTATCTCCGCCGCGTGCTCGAAAATCTCGGCGAGCTCTATTCCGCGGTCATGCCCGCGTGGGAGCTGCTCGAATTCGACACGCTCTGCGATTCCAGCAACGTCTCCGTGCCGGAGTGGAACCACATCGCCGCCGTCATCGCCGCGCACTATGACGACTATGACGGCTTCGTCGTGCTCCACGGGACGGACACGATGGCTTACACCGCCTCGGCGCTCTCGTTTATGCTCGATGGGCTCGCGAAGCCCGTTGTGCTGACCGGGTCCCAGATCCCCATCGGCGCGGCGCGGTCGGACGCGCGGGAGAATCTCATCACCTCGCTGCTCATCGCGGGCGAGGGCGCCGTGCCGGAGGTCTGCCTTTATTTCGCGGGTCAGCTCCTGCGCGGCAACCGCGCAACGAAGCTCTCCTCCGATGAGCTCCGCGCCTTTGACTCGCCGAATTTTCCCGCCCTCGCCGCCGCGGGGGTCGACATCCGCTGCCGCACGGAGCTCATCCGCCCCGCCGGGGAGACACTGCGCGTCACGCAGCTGCGGGACGATCTGCCCATCGCCGTGCTGAAGATCTTTCCCGGCATCCAGTTCAAGCTCTTTGAGGGCATTATGACGGAGCAACTGCGCGGGCTCGTGCTGGAGGCGTTCGGCGTCGGCAATCTGCCGCAGTATGACGCGGAGCTGCTGCCGCTCATCCGCAAGGCAGCCGCGAACGGCACGGTCATCACCGTCTGCACCCAGTGTCTGCGCGGCAGCGTCCGCCTCGGCGCTTACGAGACGAGCAGCGCCCTCCGCGCCGCCGGCGCGCTCTCCGGCTACGACATGACCGTAGAAGCCGCCGTCACCAAGCTGCGTTATCTGTTCTCCAGAAACTGCGATCCGGCAGAGGTCCGCCGCTTGATGGAGACCGACCTCCGCGGTGAGCTGACAAAATAAGAAACGAAACGCCCCGCGGCGCGCATTTTCGCGCGCCGCGGGGCGTTGACTCTATGCCTCCCCTGTGTAAGGGGAGGTGGCTGCCGCGAAGCGGCAGACGGAGGGACTGCTGCGGAAAGCTGAGATTTTTGCTCACCTTGCCGGCTCCACCGCGGCCGTTTGACCTTGGCGCGAGTCCGAGCCTGCATGACAGTCCCTCAGTCAGCGCTTCGCGCTGCCAGCTCCCCCTTACACAGGGGAGCCTTTAAAGTGGTGCCGCTTCGCGGCATTGATTCTTGTTTTATGGCGCACGTCGGTTTTATCAGCCCCTCTTTCGCCTTCCTGCCACCCGCAAGACTCTTTTCTTTTCCCGGATTCCATGGTAAAATCGGAGAAAAAGCTGCATTATGCGGAGGGCTTGCTATGAAAAAGGTTCTGAAGATCGTTTTGATCGTGCTGCTGGCGCTTATTGTGCTGGTCGGGGGCTATGTCGCCTATGTGTTTCTGGATTACCACCGCATCGGGGACCAGACGCTTGCGCCCGACGGCGAGGCGGCGGGCACGGTCGGGACCGGGGTGCCTTACGGCATTTTGTCGTGGAACATCGGTTTCGGCGCTTACACGGAGGACTATGACTTCTTCATGGACGGCGGTACGCAGTCGTGGGCGGAGTCCCCGGAGCGCTTGGAGCGAAACCTCGGCGACATCGCGGACACGCTGCGCGCGCAGGAGGCGGATTTTTACCTCATTCAGGAGGTCGATATCGGAGCGACGCGCACCTATCAGGTCGACGAGCGGCCCTATATCGTGGGCGGCGTCGGGGACGGCTTTGCTTACACCTTTGCCCAGAATTATGATTCGCCCTTCCTCTTTTACCCGCTGACCCAGCCGCACGGCGCGTCCCGCGCGGGGCTGATGACCTTCTCCTCCGCGCCCATCGCGGCGGCGGAACGCGTGGAGCTGCCGATCGAGAGCGGCTTTATGAAGCTCGTGGACCTCGACCGCTGCTACAGCGTGCAGCGCATCCCGCTCGCGGACGGGGAGGGAGAGCTCGTGCTCTATAATCTCCACCTCTCGGCTTACACCTCCGACGGCACGATCGCGACGGAGCAGCTGAAGCTGCTCTGCGCCGACATGACCGCGGAGTATGAAAAGGGCAACTGGTGCGTCGCGGGCGGCGACTTCAACAAGGACCTGCTCGGCAACTCCGCCGAGGTCTTCGGCGTCGCCGGGCGCGACGGCGACAACTGGGCGAAGCAGATCCCGGCGGGCACCATCCCCGACGCGCTGAGCCTTATCGCGCCGTCCGGCGCGGCGAGCTGCCGCACGCCGGACGCGCCCTACGACCCGGAGACGGCGTTCCGCGTGACGGTGGACGGCTTCCTCGTGACGCCGAACGTCTCCGTCGCGGGCGCGGAGGTCGTGGATACCGGCTTTGCCTATTCCGACCATAACCCTGTGCGGATGACCTTCACGCTGGAGCCCTGAGCCGGGAAAAACCGGACAAACCGCCGGGTTTGACCGTTGCTTTTTCGATTTCCCGGAAGTATCTTTTACCATATCCCCTGCCATCGGCGGACGAAAAATTGTGCATGCGAAAGTAAAAAAACCGGCGGTGGCGGAAAGGAGGAATTGCTTATGGAGCAGCAGACGCAGGAAAAACCGAGCTTTATGTTAAAGCTTGCGACGACCATCGTGGACCGGCGCAACCTGTTTTTCCTCATCACGGTGATCCTGCTCATTTTTTCCGCGTTTTCGCGGAATTGGGTCAAGGTTGAAAACGAGCTCACCGCCTTCCTGCCGGACGACGCGGAGACCAAGCTCGCGCTGGACGTCATGGAGGACCAGTTCACGACTTACGGCACGGCGCGCGTCATGGCGGCGAACGTCACCTATGACGAGGCGGCGGAGCTTGCCGACTCCCTCGCGGAGATCAAGGGCGTGCAGGGCGTCGCCTTCGACGAGATGGCGGAGCACTACTGCGACGCCTCGGCGCTTTTCGACGTCACGTTTGAATACGACGAGACGGACGACCGCTGTCTCGAAGCGCTCGACGCGGTCAAGGCGGCGCTCGCGGACTATGACCTCTATGTCTCCACGGAACTCGGCAACACGCTTCAGGACACCATCGCGAGCGAGATCAGCGTGATCATGGTCTATGTCGCGATCATCGTCGTGACGGTCCTGACCCTGACGAGCCAGACCTACGGCGAGGTCCCCGTGCTGCTCATCACCTTTGTGACGGCGATGATCTTAAATCAGGGCAGCAACTTCCTGTTCGGCACGATCTCCTTCGTCTCCAACTCCGTCACGAGCATTTTGCAGCTCGCGCTGAGTCTCGACTACGCCGTTATCCTCTGCAACCGCTTCAAGGAGGAGAGGCAGAGCCTCGGCGTGCGCGAGGCGGCGATCATGGCGCTCAGCAAGGCGATCCCGGAGATCGGCGCGAGCTCGCTCACGACGGTCGGCGGTCTCGCCGCGATGATCTTTATGCAGTTCAAGATCGGTCCCGATATGGGTATCTGCCTCATCAAAGCCATCCTCTATGCGCTGCTTTCCGTCTTTATCGTGATGCCCGGTCTGCTCGTGCTCTTCGGACCCTTCATCGAAAAATCGCAGCACCGCAACTTTGTGCCGAAAATCCCCTTCGTCGGAAAGATCGACTACGCCACGCGCTATGTCATGCCGGTCATCTTCCTCGTCATCGCGGTGCTGGGCTATCATTTCTCCTCCCTCTGCCCTTACGCTTACGGCTATTCGAGCCTCACGACCCCGAAGCTCAACGAGACGCAGATCGCGGAGAATCTCATCAACGATACTTACGGCTCGCCGAACATGACCGCCGTCGTCTTCCCTGCGGGCGACTATGAAACGGAGTCCGTCATGCTGCGCGAGATGGAGAGTCTCGACGGCGTGGACTACACCATGGGCCTCGTCAACGTCGAGGCGATGGACGGCTACATGCTTGCCGACCGGCTGACGCCGCGCCAGTTCGCGGAGCTCGCCGGGCTCGACTATGAGGTCGCCCAGATCGCTTACGCCGCTTACGCCGCGGACCAGTCCGATTACGGCAAGCTTGCCGGAAACATCGCGGGCTACCGCGTGCCGCTCATCGACATGTTCCTCTTCGTCTGCGAGCAGGTGGACTCCGGGCTCGTCACGCTTGACGACGAGCAGACCGAGACCCTCCGCGACGCGGAGGTCCAGATGCGCGCGGCGAAGGCGCAGCTCTCCGGCGCGGAGTATGACCGCGCCCTCGTCTACCTGACGCTTCCGACGAGCGGCGACGAGACTTATGCCTTTATCGACACACTGCGCGCCGTCGCCCAGCGCTATTACCCGGACGGCACCGTCTATATCGCGGGCAACTCCACGAATGAGTACGACTTTGAAAAGTCCTTCTCGCGCGACAATATGGTCGTCAGCATCGTGTCGATCCTGATCGTCCTCGTCGTCCTGCTCTTTACGTTCAACTCCGCCGGCATGCCGATCCTGCTGATCTTGGTCATTCAGGGCAGTATCTGGATCAACTTCTCCATCCCGACGATCACAGATTCGCCGCTCTTCTTTATGAGCTACCTCGTCGTGAGCTCCATCCAGATGGGCGCGAACATCGACTACGCCATCGTCATCGCGAGCCGCTATGAGGAGCTGAAGGACACGATGCCCCACCGCGAGGCGATGATCGAAACGCTGAACTTCGCGTTCCCGACCGTGCTGACCTCCGGCTCCATCCTGACCACGGCGGGCGTGCTCATCGGGCAGCTGACGAGCGAGCCGACCATCGCCGGTATCGGTCAGTGCCTCGGCCGCGGCACGATCATCTCCATGTTCCTTGTCATGTTCGTCCTGCCCCAGATCTTGCTCATCGGCGGCGGCGCCGTGGACAAGACGAGCTTCTCCGTGCCGAAGGTCATCCGCCGCGCGGAGACGAGCGGGCGCGTTTATGTGAATGGCATCGTGAGCGGCACGATCCATGGCGCGGTCAGCGGCTATCTGCGCGGCAGCGTGGACGGCGACGTGAATCTGAATCTGCTCTCCGGCAGCGTTGCCGGGGAGGACGACGGAAAGGAGGCGGCAGTCGATGTGGACGAAAAAGCTTAAAACCCGCGCCGCGGCAGCGCTGCTCGCGCTCTGCTTCCTGCTGGCGCTCTGCCCGGCGGTCTTCGCCGCGGAGGGCGAGGTGCGCATCGGCTCGCTGGAGGACCTCCGCGCCTTTGCCGATGCCTGCACCTCCGACAGCTACAGCGCCGGGCTGCGCGTCATCCTGACCGCGGACATCGACGCGGCGGGGGAGGATATCTCCGTCCCCGTTTTCCTCGGCAGCTTCGACGGCAGAGGCTACCGCATCTACGGTCTGCGCATCACGCGCAGCGCCTCCGATCTCGGACTTTTCAGCCGCATCGGTGCGGGCGCGGAGGTCAAAAACCTCCGCGTGGAGGGCGAGGTGATCCCCGGCGGGACCCAGAGCCGCGTCGGGGGCATCGCGGGCGAAAACCTCGGCACGATCGATAATTGCAGCTTCTCCGGCGTCGTCAGCGCCGCGGAGCAGGTCGGCGGCATCGCCGGCAGCAACGGCGCGGGCGGCACGATCTCCGGCAGCACCGTCTCCGGCGTCGTGCGCGGCACGCAGTCGACCGGCGGCGTCGCCGGGTCGAACGCCGGAACGCTGCTCAAATGCGGGAGCCACGCGAGCGTAAACACCACCGTCAGCGAGGAGGACCTCCTCGCCGCGGAGCTCGCAGACCTTGAGAGCACGGTCGTCAGTCTGCTGACCCAGCAGGAGTCCACCGGCTCGGAAAACCCCGTTACGAACGATACCGGCGGCGTCTGCGGCTATTCCACCGGCATTTTGCAGGGCTGCACAAATTACGGCTCCGTCGGCTACCCCCACGTCGGCTATAACGTCGGCGGCGTCGCCGGACGGCAGAACGGCTACATGGCGGCATGCCTGAACCACGGCGCGGTGCAGGGGCGCAAGGACGTCGGCGGCGTCGTGGGCCAGATGGCGCCGGATATCACGCTGCTGCTCTCCGCGGACGGGCTCGAAGAGCTCCAGACGGAGCTGAATGCGCTTGAAGACATCCTCGACCAAACGCTGAACGACGCGCAGGGCGCGAACGACACCGTCTCCGCCCGCATCACGGAGATCAGCGGCTATGCCGACTCCGCGCGCGAGAGCGCATACGACTTAAACGGTCAGCTCAGCGACTTTGCGGACGCGAACATCGGCTCCGTGAACGCGCTGTCGCTGATGATCGATCGCTATATCGACAAGGCGGTCCCCATCGCGGACTCGGTGAGCGCCGGTGCGGACGAGCTTTCCGCGCTCATCAGCCGCACGCGCGAGGCGCTGGACGCGCTGGACGGTATCGACGTTTATAACGACGTCATCCTCTCCGAGCTTTCCTCCATGTGCGCCTCGCTGGAATCGGCGGGCAAGAAGATGGAGCAGGGCGCGGACGAGCTGGAGGCGGCGTTCGAGCTGATGCAGAACGACATCGAGCTCCCGGACACGACGCAGCTGCGCGCGGACCTCAAGGTCCTGCTCGCCGCGCAGGAGGAGCTGAACGCCGCGCTCACCGCCGCGATGGATGAGTATGAGCAGACCGGCACGGTCTCCAAGGAGACGCGCGACGAGGTAGAGCGCACCCTGCGCCTGACGCTCGACGCCTTTTCCGACGTCGTCCGCGACCTGAACGACATCGCGGAGGACCCGGACTTCGACGGGATGCTCGACCGCGACCTCGAAACGCTCAAAAAGGTCGCGGAGCACCTCAAAAATGCGAGCGGCGACTTTTCCGATGCGGCGAAGGACCTCACGACCGCCGTCGGCGCGCTGCGCCGCGCGCTGGACGCGATGCGCGAGGTGAACCGTATGCTCGGCGACGCCGCCGATGAGCTGGGCGGCGTGCTGGAGTCCGCCGAAAACGCGGCGAAGGACTTCGCCGACGCGCTCAAAAAAGCGGACGAGTGGGCGCACGACCTTTCCGAGGAGGAGCCCATCACCTTCACGCCCCTCGGCGACGAATATGACGCCACCTCGAACGCCCTGAATGCCGCGCTCACGGGGCTCAGCGGCTCGCTGGAGTCCTTAAACGGCGAGCTCTCCGGCTCCGCCGACACGCTCCTCGCCGATCTGCGCGAGGTGAACAGCCGCTTTATGCGCGTGATGAACTGCTTCCTGCGTCTGCTCGGCGAGGCGGGGGACATCGACTATGACGATATCTTTCAGGACGTCTCCGAGGAAGAGCTCAAAAGCGCCGCGCGCGGCAAGGTGCTCGAATGCGTCAATTACGGCTCCGTGACCGCGGACCGCAACGTCGGCGGCGTCGCCGGCGCGATGGCGACGGAATATGACCTCGACCCGGAGGACGACCTCCTGCCGGACAGCGGCGGCGCGACGAACTATACTTACCAGACCCGCGCGATCTTGCTCGACTGCGCCAATTACGGCTCTGTCACCGCGAAATACAGCGCCGCCGGCTCCGTAGCTGGGCGCATGGACCTCGGCATTATCTTGAACTGCGGCGGCTACGGCGACACGGCGAGCGAAAGCGGCGACTATGTCGGCGGCGTCTGCGGGCTCTCGCTCTCCGCCATCCGCGGCAGCTGGGCAAAGTGTACGCTCTCCGGCGGAAAATACGTCGGCGGCATCGTCGGCTCCGGCGCGCGCGTCACGGACTGCGCCTCGATGATCGAGATCGGCGAGGCGACCCAGCTCGCGGGCGCGATCGCCGGGGAGATCACGGACGATTACAGCGGCAACCGCTTCGTCTCCGGCTCTCTCGCGGGCGTGGACCGCGTGAGCTATGCCGGGAAAGCCGAATCCGTCTCTTACTCCGCGCTCGTCGCGGACGAGAGCGTCCCGGACGAGTTCCGCAAGCTGACGCTCAGCTTCCTCGCCGACGGCGAGACGCTCTATTCCCGCTTCTTCCGCTACGGCCAGTCCTTCGGTGCCGAGATCTACCCCGACGCGCCGGAGCGGGAGGACCATTACGTCCGCTGGGACCGCACGGACCTCACGGATCTCCGCTTCGATACGCGCGTCGAGGCGATCTATGAGCCCTACGTCACCGCGCTCGCCGCGGGCGAGACGGCGGACGGACGCCCGGCGCTGCTCGTTGAGGGCAGCTTCCGCCGCGGCGACGCGCTCTCGCTCAGTGCGCAGCCGGACGCCCCGGACCACGGCGAGGTGCTCGAAAGCTGGACCCTCCGCATCCCGGACGACGGCGCGGCGAGCCACACTGTCCGCGTTTATCTGCCGGAGACCGGCAGGGGAGAGACGCTCAGCGTCTGGACCCGCAGCGGCGCGCTCTGGCAAAAGCGCAGCGGCGACGAGGTGGGGCGTTATCTTGTCT
This sequence comes from Ruminococcus bicirculans (ex Wegman et al. 2014), assembly GCA_963649145.1. Taxonomy (GTDB): domain Bacteria; phylum Bacillota; class Clostridia; order Oscillospirales; family Oscillospiraceae; genus SVKR01. Next base: position 13,642 of record CAVJGI010000010.1, read on the forward strand.
TCGACCTCGAAGGCGACGCCGACCTCGCCCTGACCCTGACCCGCCGCCCCCTCTGGCCCCTCTACGCCGCCGCCGGAGCCGCGCTCCTCGCCGCGCTGGTCACAGTGCTGCTGCTCGTGAGGAGAAAACGGAAAAGGAAGAAAAACAAGGCATGAAAATAAGCTCAGGGGGGAGGATTTTTTCTGCCCTGAGCTTCAGCCTATCAAAAAACGGGAGACCGCCCTTTTCGGTGGTCTCCCGTTTTTTTCACTCCTGAAACTCGCTTTCCATCCCGCGCTTTTTCCGGAGGTAATCGCTCGGCGTGACGCCGTAGGCTTTTCGGAAGGCGCGGAGGAAGGAGGTGTATTCGGCGAAGCCGAGCTCCATGGCGGTCTCGGTGACGCCCGCGCCGGTCTCCAGCCGCTCGGCGGCGGCGGCAAGGCGCTTTTGCTGAATGTAGCTGTGGACGGTGTAGCCCGTCGCGTCCTTGAAGCGGCGCATGAAATAGAAGCGGCTGAGGTAACACATGCCCGCCAGCGTGTCGACGGTCATCGGCTCGACGAGGTGGGTGTTGATGTAATAAAGCGCGGCGTCGATCTTGGGATCGAGGCTGCGCGCGGTCTCCCCGCCGCCGCTGCGGACGGCGCGGTTGAGCTCCACCATCAGCTGCAAAAAGAAGCTGTTTACCAGAATGCTTGCCCCGAACTCCTCGCCGTCATTGAGCGCGCTCTCCAAGCTGGAGAGCGTTTTTTTCAGCCTTGCGAGCTCCTCCGCCGCGGGGCGGAAGAGGCAGCTGCGCCGCTGGGACGCGAGATCGAAGCAGCTTTCGAGCCATGCGCCGTCCACGCTGCTGCGCTCCAAAAACTCCGGCGTGATCCAGAGCACGATGCGCTCATAGTCGCTCTCCGGCGAGATCTCCGGGCGGTGGATGTCGTGATGGCGGACGAAGAGCACGTCGCCCGGCTGCATCCGGTAGCTCACGCCCTCGACGGTGTAATCCACCGCGCCGGCGCAGAGCACCACGATCTTGTCGAACTCATGGTAATGCGGCGCCATCTTCTGCGCGCGGCGGTCCCGCAGGTGGAAAAGCCGGAAATTTTCCAGCAGATATCCCTTGTTGATCGCGTCAGCCATGCCAGCGCCTCACCCCTCTCAGGGGATATCTTAGCGCATTTTCCGCATGATATCAAGAAGAATCTTCCGATTTCCTAAAAAAGATGCTCCGCTTCCTTACCACTGACCGCGGTAAGCCGCCTCAATGTGGCGCAGGACGCGCTGGGCGACGGTGTCGATCGGGTCGATCATCGCGCGGCTGACCCAGCGCTTGATGATGCCGATGCCGCCGTAGATGCAGAAGGTGCGCAGCGACTCGTTTTCCCCCGCGGCGGCGGGGTATTTGCCGCGCAGATAGTCGAGGTAGGGTCCCATCATGTCCGCCATGACCTGAAGCGGCAGGCTGAAGTCCTCGCCCGTGTCGGAGGAATACGCCTGAAACTCGCGCAGGTGCTCGCTCAAATAGCGCAGGTGGCGCTCAAGCAGAAAGCGCATGCGCTGCTCCGGCGTCAGCCGCAGCTCGCAGACGAGCAGGGCGCGGCTCTCGGCGATGATGTCCTGCTTCATCGAGTCGAAAAGGTCGTAGGGGCTGGAATAATAGGCGTAAAACGTCGAGCGATTGACATCCGCCCGCTCGCAGATCTCCTTGACCGTGATCGCATTGATCTTTTTCTGCTCCAGCAGCTCCAGAAGGCTCTGCTTGAGCAGCTGCTTCGTCATCCTTGTCCGCCGGTTTCCTGCTTTTTCCATACGTTCTCCTGTTATACTGCACAAAATAAATTAAGCAAAATCGTATAAATCCGCTAAAGTTCCCACGCATTCCAACATATATCAACATTGTGTCGGATTCGCAACACGATATCAAGATGTGATGCTTGAAGTTCCCGATGCAAATAGTATAATGACCATGAAATCCGGAGTCAAGCCGCTTTTGCGGCGAAAGGACCATCGAAAATAAAAATTTTTTACAAAAGGAGCGAACCGAAACATGAAAGAATGGAAAATGGAAGGCAAGCCCGCACTCGTGCTGCTGCACTATCAGGAGGGCATCATCGGCAAGGGCACTTGGATCCAAGGCTGGTATGAGCCCGCGAAGAAGGCGTGCATCGCCTCCGGCATGTTTGAAAACAGCAAGAAGCTCGCCGACGCTTTCCGCGCCAAGGGACTGCCCGTCGTGTTCGTGAACGCCATCCCGAACCCCTTCGGCAAGCTGCCGAAGTACGGCTACCTGATGGACAAAAACCGCGAGCACTATAACCCGGAGGTCATGTTCGAGAACGAGGATCTCGTCAAGGGCCTTGAGGTCATGCCCGAAATGGAGCGCCGCCCGGACGAGCCGGTGCTTTATAACTGGCTGCTCGCCGGCTTCACCAACTCCGGTCTGGACGCCGTTCTGCGTGCGCAGGGCGTGGAGACCCTCGTCATCTGCGGCTTCGCCCTGAACTCCGTCGTTTACCACACCGCGGTGCAGGCGGGCGACCTCTGGTATAACTGCATCATTCCGAGCGACACCTCCGCCGTCTATATGCCGCGCAAGCCGGGCGAGAAGCCGGACATCGACGAGCTCGTGACCAAGGTCGTTCTGGAAGAAATGGCTCCCTCGCTGGCGCTCGTGACCACCGCGCAGGACGTCATCGACCATCTGTAATTTCACCGACAGCACTGGAAAAGAGGGAAACGCACCATGTCTAACGAAAGCAACAACCGCACGAGCGTGTATGACGGCAATGCCATCCACGCTCACATCCCGAATTACGTCCCGGAGGCGACCAAGGTCCCTTGCGGCACGGACGTGGAGGGCAAGTTCTTCGACGGCTACCCCCAGATCGTGAAGAGCGAGCTGCCGGAGCCGAAGTATGAGATCAAGGTTACCAAGGACGTGATGGTCCCGATGCGCGACGGCGTGCATGTCGCCATCGACGTTTACGCGCCGGACGCCGAAGGTCCCTTCCCGGTCATCCTCTGCTGGGGCGAGTGGGGCAAGGACAGTCAGGATATCGTCGCGTGGATGAACAAGACCCCGCAGAAGTATCTGGACACCCCGTTCTGGAACGGCAGTCTTGAGGGCTGCGACTTTACTTACACCGTGCCGCGCGGCTATATCCACGTCATCGCGGAGCCCCGCGGACTCGGCAACAGCGAGGGCGTCAACCTCGGCGACGCGACGCTGCATGACCCGAAGGACATCTACGACACCGTCGAGTGGATCGCGGCGCAGCCGTGGTGCACCGGCAAGGTCGTGATGATGGGTCCCTCGTCTTACTCCCGCGCCCAGCTCAAGGCGGGGCAGGAGCCCGCGCCGCACCTCGTTGCGCTGCGCCCGGACGAGGCGCCGGAGCCCTTCGCCGCAGAGAACTTCACCGGTATCTATGACCCCCTGCTCTATAACGTCCATCACGGCGCCCACGCCTATGACCAGCAGCCGCCGGTGTCCTATCACCAGCCGGAGCCGCGCCTGCTCGCGAACGCGGTGCGCACGCTGCCGCCGGAGGAGCTGAAGGCAAAGCAGGCGGAGCTGCTCGAAGACCCGGACATCAAGTATAACCTGAAGTATTACCCCGAAGTGCGCTACCCCGGCAGCTCTCCCTATCTGCTCGACGACCTCTTCTATTTCAAGCACCCCTTCCCGGTCGAGAGCGGCTTCGACAAGATCCGCGTCCCGATGTATATCGGCACCTGCTGGAATAACCGCCTTTACGAGTGGGGCACCTTTGAGGCGTTCCGCAAGGCGGACGTCCCCGACGAGCAGAAGAAGCTGATCGTCTACCCGCCGCTCTTCCCGGCGCGCCCGTACTGCTGGTATCACGACGAGGCGCTGCGCTGGTTCGACTACTGGGTCAAGGGCGAGGACAACGGCATTGCGGACGAGCCGCGCGTCAAGCTCTTCGTCATGGGCGAGAACAAGTGGCGCTTTGAAAACGAGTGGCCCCTTGCCCGCACGCAGTACACCAAGTATTTCCTCCAGCCCGGCGGCGGACTTTCCACCACCGCGCCGAGCGCCGACAGCGCTCCGGAGAGCTTTACCCAGCCCGCGCCGTATCTGGACCCGACCGTCTACTGCCTGCGCTACGCGACGGAGCCCTTCGCCGAGGACACCGAGGTCACGGGCGAGATCGCGCTGCATCTCGACGCCGCCATCGACATTGACGACACGAACTGGATCGCCGACATCTTCGATGTGGACGAGCGCGGCGAGCGCTTTATGATCAGCTCCGGTCACCTGAAGGCGAAGTTCCGCGCCGTGGACGAAGCGAAGAGCCTGCCCCACCGCCCGTTCCACATCCGTCAGGAGCCCGTTCCCGTCGTTCCCGGCGAGGTCAACCGCTACGACATTGCGCTGGTCCCGACCGCGAACGTGTTCAAGGCGGGCCACCGTCTTGAGCTCGTTATCCGCAATCAGGACGATATGCGCGGCACGCTCGCGAAAAACGGCGTCTCCCTGATGCCCTTCATGCAGACCGTCGCCCACAGCATCCACTTCGGCGAGTCCCACGTTCTCCTGCCCATCATCCCGGCAAAGAAGTAATTGCGAATCATGGCGGGGCAGCCGAGACTGCCCCGCGTAAAAAGAAAAAGGAGTGACAAGTATGTCTCAGCCCCAGCCCGCCCAGAACAAGCCAAGGGCAAAAACCAATTTTAACTACGGTGTCCACGGTTGGCTCCTCATGCTCTACGGTTTGATCGCCTTCATGACCGCCGCCGCATTCTGGACCTCCACCGCCCAGAACACCGCCGTCGGCATCCTCGCCGAGCAGATCGGCGTTTCCGACGCCACGCTGCTCAATCTCTGCTCCGTCGCCGGTATCATCGCCACCGTTGCGATGCTCGGCATCGGCATCCTGTTCCACAAGTTCAAGACCCGCAAGATGAACACCGTCGTTATGGTCCTCTCCGGTCTGGCGCTCATCTGGTACGGTCACATCAGCTCCGTTGCGGCTTACGTCATCTGCTACTTCTTCATCTACCTGCTGACCTCCACGACCGCCGCCATCGGCATTCCCCAGATCTACACGAGCTACTTCCCGACCAAGAAGGGCTCCATCATGGGCTGGGCGACCTGCGGCGCGTCCCTCGCCGCGCTCGTCGCGCTTAATATCCTGAATTGGCTCGTCGGCAAGGGCGGCTGGGGCACCGCGACGCTCTGCTTCGGTATCTTCTCTATCGTGATGGGTCTTGTGAACTGGTTCCTCATCCCCGATACGCCGGAGCAGATGGGCGTTCTGCCCGATAACGGCGACTTCGACGAGGAGGAGATGCTCCAGCGCAAGGAGATCCTCGCCTCCTCCAAGCCGGTCTGGACCGTCAAGGAGGGCCTGCGCAACAAGAACTTCTGGCTGCTCCCGATCGCTTACGGCCTGCTGTTCCTCGTGAACATCGGCGTCGTCTCCCAGCTCGTGAAGTATGAGATCTCCATGGGACTCACCCCGCCGCAGGCTGTCAAGTTTATGAGCCTGATGCCCCTCTTCGCCGTCCCCGGCAGCATCTTCTCCGGCTGGCTGGACCAGAAGATCGGCGCGCGCCGCAGCGGTATCGTCCTCGCCGTGTTCTTCGCCATCGGCACCGCGTTCGGCGGCTTTATGCCCTATAGCCGCCTGACGAACTGGCTGTTCTTCGGCTTCACCATCTTCTGGGGCGGCGCGATCAGCAACCTGCCCCAGAGCCACGCCTGCTCTGTCTTCGGCTTCCGCGATTACCCCGCGCTCTGGGCTGGCATGAATCCCATCATGTCCCTGATCCGCGTGCTGAACTCCTCCGTTCTGGCGTTCGCCCTGAGCAGTCTCGGCGGCTACCGCGACGCATACAAGATCTTCTGCGGCTGCGCCATCGTCGCCGGCGTGCTCCTGTTTGTCTCCGATAATCAGGTCCTGAAAAAGCCCGGCGAAAAAGCCACCGGCGTCATCAAGTGATCGACCCGAAACCATGACAATACCCCCTGCGCAGAGAAATCTGCGCAGGGGGTATTCTTATTGTTTTTTACCAGCCGTAGTCCCCCGGATCGGACCACGGGTCGTAGTCGTCGATGTAGTCGCCCCAGCCGTAGTCGCCGTAGTCCCAGCCGGCGTCGTTGGCTTCGTAGTACTGACCGTCGTCGTCGATATAGCCGCTGTCGCCGAAGCCGATGAACTCGTTTTCCTGCCCGTTCCAGTACCAGATGTCGCCGTCTTCGTCATACCAGTAATACGCCGTGCCGTAATCGCCGGGGTCGGAGCCCTGCGGCTGGGACGGGACGGGCTTCGGCGCGGTGGTCCAGTCGGAGAAGGAGGAGAGACTGTCCAGCATATTGGAGCAGATCTCAAAATAGTTCTGCACGCGGCTCTCGACCGCGAGGGTCATCGCCACGAGCGCATAGCCCGGCGGACCGTAATAGCGCACCTCCATGACGCCGCGGACGGGCTGTCCCGCGTCGGTGAGGAAGGCGGAGCCGTCCATCCAGACATAGCCGAGGATGCTGTAATAATCCCCGCAGTCGCGGCAGTCCGTCGCGATGGTTTTCAGCAGCTTGCCGCTGTACATGCTCTCTAAAAACGCGCCGAGCATGTGCTCCATATAGGGCTTCGCGACGGAGAGACCCTGCGTCATATAGGGATCGTAGCCGTCGATGGGCATAAAGCCGATGAGAATGTTGGTCCAGTAGTCGTCCGTCCCGCTCTCCATGATGGCGTTGAAGCTCAGGGTGTTCGTCATGTTGTCCAGCTCGTGGCATTCCATCGCCGCGGGATAGCCGATCGTGACGCCGGAAAAATCGTCCGGGAACTGTGCGGTCTCCGTCAGCGCGTCCGCCGCCGTCGGCAGGAGCATGGGCTGGTCCCACGCGAAGCGGTAGAGCGACGCGCCCGCGCTGTCGGTGAGCGTGCCGTCGTCCTGAAGCGTCAGCGTCGTCCGATATTCGCCGTCCGGACCGTAGAGCGAGACGGCGCCCTCCTCGGCCACGACCGTGCCGGGACCCTCCTGCGCGTTATAGAGGTCCACCGTCGTCCAGGTGTAATTTTCGCCGTCGATGATGCAGTAAAGCGGCTCCTCGTCGTATTTCCAGCAGCCGGTGAACGCCGAGAGGTCAAACTCCTCGACGAACGGCTCCTCCTCGCGGTCGTAGCGCGCGGGGTCATAGTCCGCGGTGATCTCGAACGGCGCGTCGCCCTCCGGCGGGAGCAGCACGAGATAGTCGCCGTCGGCGAGGGCGTAGGCCGCCTCCTCCGCGTCGTCGTAGAGCGGGACGTCCTCCGCGTCGTAGACGAGGATGTTGAAGCCGTCAACGATGTCGTCCGGCAGGAACCAGCCGAGCCCGGCTTCCAGACTGTCGCCGTCCCAGAGGGTCTCCTCCGCGTAGTTCTCGCCCCATTCGTCCTGCGTCACGGGCGTGATGTAGATCCCCGTGACCGGCTCGCCGCTGCGGTTTATGACCGTGATGGCGACGGGGGCGTCTTCCTCCTTTTCCTTGCCGCAGCCGGCAAGCGGCAGCAGCGCCATCGCCGCGACGAGCAGCAGCGCGACCAGTTTTTTCCAAGCTTTCATGCGTTGTCCTCCCTTATTAGCGGTTTGGTTTTTGCCTCTACAGGACCATCATACCATGCAAGACGAGAGATTGCCAGAAAAAAAGCGCCCCAAGGGGCGCTTTTTTTCAGAGTGGAAGAAGCCGAAGGCACGGCTGAGTCAAAATAAGCGCCGCGAAGCGGCACAATTTAAAGGCTCCCCTGTGCAAGGGGAGCTGGCGCGCGAAGCGCGACTGAGGGGTTGTTACCAAGCTTCCGAAAACGCCAAGCTTGGCAATTCCGGAAGCTTACAACCCTCCAGTCAGCCTTCGGCTGACAGCCTCCCTTGCACAGGGAGGTCTTTAAAATCGGAGCGTCTCCGCTTGGATCAGCCCTCTTTATAAACCATTCCATAGCACCCCTCGCTGACTTCCCCGGTGAGATAATCCGTGCCGGGATCGGCGGCGATGCGGAAGCCGCATTTGCGGTGGACGGCGAGGGAGGCGGCGTTCGTCGTGCGGATGCAGCTGCGGATCTCGACGTCTCCGCGGGTGCGGAGCAGGGCGGCGAGGGCGTTCAGCAGCTCCGTGGCGCAGCCGCAGCCGCGGCGGACGGGCGCGGTCTCCAGCGCCTCAAGGTAATAAAACCCGTCCAGCTTCGTCAGCCGCGCGGCGCAGAGCGGCGCGCCCTCGGAGCCCCAGAGCACATAACAGCGGTTTTCCGGCTTTGCGAAAAAGCCCTCCAGATAGCGGACAAATCCGTCCTCGGCGCGCTGGATCTCGGTGGGCAGCGCGCTCGGCACAGGGCAGGACAGCGCGGCGTTTTCAAGGCACGCCTCCAGATAGACCGCGTGGACCACCTCGTGCATCTCCGCGCTTGTCATGCTTTCGTATTCTCTCAGTTCCATGTTTCGATGATCTCCTTGATTTCCTCCGGCGAGGAGGCGAAATAAATGCCGCGCTGACGCTCCGGTGCGGACAGCCCTTCGGCGGTCATACGGTCCAAGAGGGCGCGGAGGTGGTCGTAAAACCCGTTCCGGTTAAAAAGAATGCAGGGGGCGCGCAGCTTGCCGAGGGAGACGAGGGACATGATCTCCGTGATCTCCTCCAGCGTTCCGGTGCCGCCGGGGAAGGCGACGAAGGCGTCGCCGAGCTCCAGCATTTTCGCCTTGCGCGCGGCGATGTCCGGCGTGACGATGAGCTCCGTGAGCGCGTCATACTCGTAGCCCGCGTCGATGAAAAACTGCGGCTCCACGCCCGTGACGCGCGCGCCCGCGGCGAGGGCGCTCTCCGCGAGATGGCCCATCAGCCCGGACTTCGAGCCGCCGTAAACGAGGGCTCTCCCGCTCTCGCCGATCCAGCTGCCGAAGGCGCGGACATCGCGGGCGAGCGCCGGGTCGTTCCCTTCGTTTGCGCCGAGATAAACGGTGATGTTCATAGTGCTTTTTTCCTCACTTTCCGACCACGAGGTCGTAGAGGGCGTTTTTGCTCCAGCCGCTGTCCGCCGCGGCGAGGCGGCAGGCCTCCTTGAGGCTCTTGCCCTCGTCCCGGTAGCGCGCGACGGCGGCGAGCGCCTCTGCTTCCGTCATTTCCGCGGGCGCTTCGTCCGTCGCGCCGCGCAGGACGAGGACGAACTCGCCCTTCGGCGGCGTCTCCTCGAAATGCGCGATGGCGGCGGAGAGCGGGCAGCGCAGCACCTCCTCGTGGAGCTTCGTCATCTCGCGGCAGAGGGCGATGTCCCGGTCGCCGAAGGTGTCCAGAAAATCGCGCAGCGTGCGCAGCAGCTTGTGGGGCGCTTCGTAGAAGATCATGGTGCGTTTTTCGCCGCGGAGGGAGTCCAAATGCTCGCGCCGGCTCTTGCCGGAGGTGGAGAGGAAGCCCTCGAAGCAGAAGCGCTGGGTCGGCAGCCCGGACATGGCGAGCGCGCCGATGAGGGCGCTCGGTCCCGGCACGGCGCAGACGGTCACGCCGTGGGCGGCGCACTGGCGCACGATGTCCTCGCCGGGGTCGGAGATGGCGGGCATGCCCGCGTCCGTCACGAGGGCGCAGCTCTCCCCGCCGAGCAGACGGCTGAGGAGCTTTTCGCCCATCTCGCGGCGGTTATGCTCAAAATAGCAGATGAGCGGCTTTTTGATCTTGAAATGGTTCAGCAGCTTCAGCGTGACGCGCGTGTCCTCCGCGGCGATGAAGTCGACGCTGCGGAGCGTCTCCGCCGCGCGGGGGGAAAAGTCGCCCAGATTGCCGATCGGCGTGCCGACCAGATAGAGTGTTCCTGCCATTTTTTCGCTGCCTCACTTTCTGTGATAGATCTCGCGCCCCTCCGCGCTCTCGCCGCCGTCGGCGTCCGTGAGCAGGAGGGGCTTTTCAATGTCGAGCCCCGGTTTTCCGCCGCGGCGGGCTTCCAGCAGGAGCAGATTCGGCGAGCTGCCGGGGCGCGGGTGGACAAAGCGCAGGCGCTTCGGCTCCAGCCCATGGCGCGTCAGCGCGCAGCAGAGCTCGGAGAGGCGCTCCGGCCGGTGGACAAGGGCGAAGGCGCCGCCCCAGCGCGTGAGGTAGCCCGCAGCGGCGCAGACATCCTCCAACGTGCAGCAGCGCTCGTCCCGCGCGGCGGCGCGGGCGGGGTCCGGCGCGCTCGCCCCGCTGCCGACGGGGAAGTAGGGCGGGTTGCAGACGACGAGATCAAAGCGCCCCGCCGCGAAGAGCGCGCGGTGGCTGCGCAGATCGCCGCAGCGGACGCCCGCGGGGGAGAGACCGTTCAGCTCCATCGCCGCCGCGGCGCGCTCCGCCGCCTCCGGCTGGATGTCTATGGCTTCGACCGCCGCACCGGGGTGGCTCAGCCCCAGCAGCACGGCGAGCACGCCGGAGCCGCAGCCGAGGTCGAGGATCGTTTTCGCGCGGATGTGCTCGGCGAAGGCGCCGAGCAGAACGGAGTCCGTCGAGAGGCGGAAGGCGCCCGCGTCCGACAAAAAGCGCGGTCCGCCGCGCCAGAGCTCGTCATAAGCAGATACCATATAAATAAAGTCCCACGCAAAACCAACGGGCGGCTGCGGTATCCCGCGCGCCGCCCGTCAGCTTCTTCTCTGATTCCTGAATAATGCTTTGCTTTTACTCCTGATGGATGGCTTCCATCGGGCAGACGCCTGCGCAGGTGCCGCAGTCGAGGCACTTGTCGCCGTCGATGGCGTAGTGGCCGAGCTCGTCGTTCATGTCGATGGCTTCGACCGGGCAGTTGTCGGCGCAGGAGCCGCAGGAGATGCAGGAGTCGTTGATGACATACATGGGTGTTTGACCTCCTTATGGGATGTAAGCACCCGCCCGTTTCCGGCGGGCGCTACCTTTGATTGTAGCATAGATTTCGGCTTTGTCAAAGGGCGAAAGCCGGAAAAATTCAAAAAAGCCTGAAAAAAAGAGCTTCCGTGAGAAAAATCAAGAAAAAGCCGGAAAACGCAGGCGTCAAAAGTGCGGAAACGTCAGGAAAGGTCAAAATGAACCTTGATAATTTGACCAAAACTGACTATTATAAAAGCATAAAAGGTCAGGGAACGTCAGAGGCGGGACCGGGCCGAACGGACGGAAGGTGAGAGTGAAAAATGGCAACGAGTGATCTGATCGCGAACTTTATTATGAACGCGATCGACGGCAGCAGCGACGGCTTTGCCGAGGTGCAGCGCAGCGCGCTCGCGGAGATGTTCTCCTGCGTGCCGAGCCAGATCAACTATGTGATCTCCACGCGCTTCTCCCCGGAGCATGGCTACGTTGTGGAGAGCCGCAGGGGAGGCGGCGGCTACATCCGCATCACGCGGGTGCGCCAGAGCAGCCCCAAGGAGCTCGTGATGCAGACGGTGAACGCCATCGGTGACCGGCTGGAGCTCAAGACCGCGGCGGCTTACGTCTCGAACATCTACCAAGCGGGCATCATCAATAAAGCCACGGCGCGGCTGATGCTCTCCGCCGTCGGCGACAGCGCGCTGAAGCCCATCGCAGCGGGTGACCGCGACCGGGTGAGAGCGAGCATTATGAAGTATATGTTAGTCACCCTGATCTCACAGTAAAAAAGGGAGGATAAGAATTATGAAATGCGATAAATGCGGAAACGAAGCGAGCTTTTTCTACAGCAGCAATGTGAATGGCCACCGCACGGAGCGCCACCTCTGCGCGGACTGCGCGCGGGCGGAGGGCTTCGGCAATGCGTTCGACTATGACCCGATGGGAGGTATGCGGAATATGTTTGACAGCTTTTTTGAGGACTTTGGCGGATTTTTCGGCGGCGGGCGCAGCCTGCTGCCCTCCTTCGACCTTTTCGGCAGCCCGATGCGGAGTATGATGACCCGGAGCGCCCCGCGCGTGAAGTACGCCGTCGGCTCCCCGGAGCAGACGGTGCAGAGCGCCGGCGGCGTGATCCCCGAAGCGGACGCCGCGGACATCCGCGCCCGCCGCGAGAAGGGCGCGCTGCGCCACCAGCTCGACGAGGCGGTGAAGGCGGAGGACTTCGAGCGCGCCGCGCAGCTGCGCGATCAGCTCCGCGCGCTGGAGAAGTAAGACCACAGATTCCGGGGACGGGGCGCAGCGCTTTCCGTCCCCGCGCTTTTGAACGAATGTAAATGAGTGAGGAGTGAAATTTATTATGATGAACAACAATGGAGATAGATTCACCGAGCGGGCAAGGACCGCGATCGAAAAGGCACAGGAAGCCGCCGAGGAGCTGGGCCACAGCTATGTCGGCAGCGAGCATCTTCTGCTCGGCATCGTCCGCGAGGACGGCGGACAGGGCGCAAAGGTGCTGAAGGAAAACGGACTGACCGACGATCTGCTCACCGAGCTCGTGGAAAAATATGTCGGCAAGGGAACGCCGGGCACGCCCATTCAGGGGCTCTCCCCGCGCGCCAAGCGCGCCATTGAGCTCGCCGTCGGCGACGCAGGGCGTCTGGGTCATAACTTTGTCGGCACGGAGCACCTGCTCCTCGGCATCCTGCGCGAGCCGGACTGCACCGCCGCGCGCATCATCGCCGGAACGGGGCTGGACCTCAATAAGCTCTATACCGCCGTGCTGAACATGTTCGGCGCAGGCGTCGCCGCCTCCCGCGGCGCTGCCCGTCCGACCGTTGGCTCCGCCGCCGGCCGCGCGCCGCGCAGCAAGGGCGACACCAAGACCCTCGACCAGTACAGCCGCGACCTGACCGAGATGGCGCGCAAGGGTCAGCTCGACCCCGTTATCGGCCGCGACGAGGAGATCCGGCGCGTCATCCAGATCCTGTCCCGCCGCAGCAAGAATAACCCCGTGCTCATCGGCGAGCCGGGCGTCGGCAAGACCGCCATCGCCGAAGGGCTCGCCCAGAAGGTCGCGCTCGGCGACGTTCCGGAGGACCTGCGCGACAAGCGCATCGTTTCGCTGGACCTCACCGGCATGCTCGCCGGTACGAAATACCGCGGCGACTTTGAGGACCGCATCAAGAACGTGCTGAAGGAGGTCCAGAAGTGCGGCGACGTCATCCTCTTCATCGACGAGCTGCACACCATCATGGGCGCCGGCGCCGCCGAGGGCGCGATCGACGCGGCGAATATCCTGAAACCCGCCCTGTCCCGCGGCGAGGTGCAGATCATCGGCGCCACGACGCTCGACGAATACCGCAAGCACATCGAAAAGGACGCCGCGCTCGAACGCCGCTTCCAGCCCGTCACCGTGGATGAGCCGACGCAGGAGGAGAGCCTTGAGATCCTCCGCGGCCTGCGCGATAAATATGAAGCGCACCACAAGCTGACCATCTCCGACGAGGCGCTTGAAGCGGCGGTGAAGCTCTCCGCGCGCTATATCAACGACCGTTACCTGCCCGATAAGGCGATCGATCTCGTGGACGAGGCGTGCTCCGCCGTCCGCATGGAAACGCTGACGCCGCCGGAGGATATGAAGGCGGTCGAGGCGCGCATCACCGCGCTCACCGGCGAGAAGGACGAGGCGGTCAAGGCGCAGGACTTCGAGCGCGCCGCGCGTATCCGCGATCAGGAGACCGAGCAGCGCAAGGAGCTCGATGAGCTGCGCAAGAAATGGAACGTCAGCCAGAACGGTCACCGCACGACCGTCACGCCCGAAGACATCGCCACCGTCGTGTCCGGCTGGACCGGCATCCCCGTGACGAGCATCTCCGAGGACGAGAGCCAGCGCCTGCTGCACATGGAGGACATCCTGCATAAGCGCGTCATCGGGCAGGACGAGGCTGTCACCGCGGTCGCCAAGGCGATCCGCCGCGGCCGTGTGGGTCTGAAGGACCCGAAGCGTCCGATCGGTTCGTTCCTGTTCCTCGGTCCCACGGGCGTCGGCAAGACGGAGCTCTGCAAGGCGCTTGCCGAAGCCGTGTTCGGCGACGAGAACGCCATGATCCGGCTCGATATGTCCGAGTTTATGGAGAAGCACACCACGAGCAAGCTCATCGGTTCGCCTCCGGGATATGTCGGCTATGACGAGGGCGGTCAGCTCACCGAGAAGGTCCGCAGAAAGCCCTATTCCGTCATCCTCTTCGACGAGATCGAGAAGGCGCATGAGGACGTGTTCAACATCCTGCTCCAGATCATGGACGACGGCCGCCTGACCGACTCGCAGGGCAGACATGTGGACTTCAAGAACACCATCATCGTCATGACGAGCAACGTCGGCGCGAAGAACATCACCGACCGCGGCACCCAGCTCGGCTTTGACCACGGCGCGGGCGAGAACGCCGAGAAGAGCGAGGACGAGCGCATCCACGATCTCGTGATGGGCGACCTCAAGCGCACGTTCAAGCCCGAATTCCTGAACCGCGTGGACGATATCATCGTGTTCCACCGTCTGACGCAGGAGAACATCAACGCCATCGCCGGCAACATGCTCGCCGCTGTCGCAAAGCGGATGGAGAACATGGAGGTCAAGCTCACTTGGACCGACGCCGCGGTGAACGCACTCGGCGAGGCTGGCTTCGACCCGGCTTACGGTGCGCGTCCGCTGCGCCGCACCATCCAGACCAAGGTGGAGGACGCCGTCGCGGAGCTGCTGCTCACCGGAGAGATCCGCGCGGGCGACACCGTTCTGGTGGACGCGCCGGACGGCTGCGTGACCGTCGCGAAAGCGCCGGAGACCGCCGAGGTTACGTCCGACGACAAAACAAGTGCGTAAGCGACAGCGTTCGCTCTTTACAAAATTTAAAAAACAAGCTACTATATAAGCACAGCTTATCCAATTGTTTGGATACTCAGCTCTGCCATCGGTTGGCAAGGTCACGCGCGGTTTTGGCGGACCCGGCGGCGCTCATGCTGCGTCATCGACCTTGGAAATACACAAAGTATTCCCTGCGGCCGATTCCTTGCCTGACCACCGCCGGGACCGCCAAAACTGCTTCGCACCTGACAGTGCTGGATTTTCGAGTGATTTTCGGCTTTTGAGGCGCAGGCGGGCTGACGCCCGTCAAGCCGAAAAGGGCGAAAAGCGCCGGAAAGACGCACTGTCAGGCGCGCGGGACCTTGTCAACCGATGGCATCTTTATCCCACACCCTTTGGCGGACTGATTATTTTCAGTCCGCCGTTTTTTTGCGCTTTTTCGCCGGGGCGGGGGAGTATGCTGGGGGAGAGAGTGCTTTTTTGCAAAGGAGGACAAGATCATGGCAGCAGCCGCTTACCGCCGCTTTCTGCGCGGCGTGACTTATGTGGCGGTGGAGGATATCGTGCCGAGCCCGATGCAGCCGCGGCAGTATTTTTCCCCGGAGGGACTGGAGGAGCTCTCGCGCTCCATCGCGGAGCACGGCGTGCTCCAGCCGCTCAGCGTCCGCGCCAAGGGCGAGCGCTTCGAGCTCATCGCGGGCGAGCGCCGCCTCCGTGCGGCGAAGATGGCGGGACTCCACGAGGTGCCCTGCCTCGTGATGGACGTCGACATGGAGAAAAGCGGGCTCATCGCGCTCGTCGAGAACATCCAGCGCCGGGACCTCGACTTCATCGAGGAGGCGGAGGGCATCCACCAGCTCATCCGCCTGTTCGGGCTCAGTCAGGAGCAGGCGGCGCGCAGCCTCGGCAAGAGCCAGAGCGCCGTGGCGAACAAGCTGCGCCTGCTGCGGCTGCCGGAGGACGTGCTCCAGCGGCTGCGCGCCGAGGGGCTCAGCGAGCGCCACGCCCGCGCGCTGCTGCGCCTGCCGGACGCGGAGAGCCAGCGCCGGGCCCTCGATTTCATCGTGGACCAGCGGATGAACGTCGCCGCGGCGGAGGAGTATATCGAGCGGCTCTGTGCCGCGCCCGCGCCGGTGCTGCCGGAGACCCCGCCCGCGCCGGAACCGGAGCCGGAGGAGGAGCCGAGACCCCGGCGGCGGAGCATCTTTCTGATGAAGGACGTGCGGCTTTTCCTGAACACCCTCGACCGCAGCCTCGGCATGATGCGCTCCGGCGGCATCGACGCCGCGCTGGAGCGGAGCGAAAACGACAGCGAGCTCACGCTCACGGTGCGGATACCGAAAAGAGAATAAAAAAGCGCCCGGAATTCTTTGGGATTTCGGGCTGAGACAGAGTAAAACTCTGTCCGTTTTTGCTGCTCAGAATAGATTGAAGCCAATAAAGAAAGACGCTTTGGGCATGGGTTGACCATGCCTTGAAACCGTCTTTTTATTTATGCGAACACGCAGATTTTCCGTAAAAAACCCTTGCTTTTCGCGTGGACAGATGATACAATAGCCCTGCAACACAACTTGATATTGCTGTTTGAGCGAGTGTGCATTTTTATCTTTCGGTAAAAATGCAGGCTCTATCTTGGCATTCGTTCGGGTGGCAAAAGTTGTGTTGCAGCAATGAGAGCTTGCATTTTTCAGTGCGCAGCTCCGTGCTGCGCACTTTTTTTGTTTTTTGTGCTCAACCGCAGGGAGCTGCGGAAAAAATAAAATCTTTTTTATCACAGGAGGAAAATTATGAAACGTAAGCTGCTATCATGTGTGCTGTCGTTGGTAATGGTATTGTCACTGCTGCCGACGATGGCGCTGGCCGAGGATACGAGCCTGCCCGCAAAGGGTAACTCCGGGTACATCCTGCTGGAGCAGGATAGCGCGACCTACAAGCTGACCAGCCAAGTGACTTCTCTTATTGTCGTCACCGGCAAGGACGTCACCATTGATCTGAACGGACAGAACATTGCTGTCGGTTGGGATGATGCTGATGCCGCCGGCATCTATATGGCGGTGCAGGTTGCCGGCGGTAGCTTAACGCTGAAGAACGGCGACACTGCTACCGTCGGAACGGTTTCTTCCACGCTGAAGAGCGGCGCGAATAAGGAGAGCCAGGCTGCCGGTGTGCTGGTGTGCAACGGCGGTTCTCTTACGCTGGAAAGCGGCAAGATCACGGCCACCGCGAACAACGACCGCGACGCGTTCGGCGTTTTGGTTTTTAGCGCAAAATCAGGCGGCGATGAAAACAGCTTCACCATGAACGGCGGCGAGGTCAGCGCCGAGTACGGCGTGCGCGTCCTGTACGAGGGCGCGTCGTTCACGATGAGCGGCGGTCAGGTCACGGGCGATGTGGGCGTCAGCGGTCACGGCGACGCCACGGGCGACACGAGCATCGACATCTCCGGCGGCACGATCACCGGCAAAATTCAGGGCATTTACCAGCCGCAGACCGGTACGCTGAAAATCTCCGGCGGCAGCATCAGCGGCTGGGGCGGTGTTGAGGTCAAGGGCGGCACCGTGACGATCAGCGGCGGCGAAATCACCGCCACCGCAGAGAAGGGCCAGTACGCAGACTATAACAAGGGTACTTCCTCTGTTGGTTACGCAGTCGCCGTTGTTGAGGACAACGACTATAATGGCGGCACCGTGACCATAGACGGCGGACAGTTCGCTGGCGGCGTGGCTCTCCTCAACAGCGCCGAAGAAGAAGTGTATAACAGCTCGGTGGTAAATATCAAGAACGGCGTGTTCACCGACGAAAACCTCTATAACAATCTGACCGGTGATGTCTGCAAATCTGCGACGACTCAATCGGGCGAATATACCGTGGCGCAGGCTCATAAGTACGACAAGACAAAAACAGAGCTCACGAAAGAACCCACCTGCACCGAGACGGGCGTAGAAAAAGTGTTCTGCACCGTCTGTGGTCAAGAGGGAACGGAGTACACGCGTGAGGTCTCCGCACTCAACCACGATTACAGCATCTGGGAGAGCAACAAGACCCAGCACTGGCAGAAGTGCTCTCGATGCGGCGCCACAACCGAGAAAGAGAATCACGAGAGCAGCACCACATGCACTACCTGCGGTTACAATTGCTCCCACGCCTCTGTTCAGAAATATGATGGTAAAGAGCCAACCTGTGCGACTGAAGGTTACAAGGCTTATATCATCTGCGAAAGCTGTGGCAAGCACGTCGTAAAGAATAGCGCAGCGGGCGCAACCGACACTTATACCGTTACGAGCGACAGTCTTGAAATCATCCCGAAGAAGGATCACACCTATACTTGGAAGATTACCGGCTCCCAGCACTGGCAGGAGTGCAGCGAGTGCGGCTATACGACCGCAAAGCTGGACCACGAATACTCCGGCAGGACCTGCACGGTCTGCGGCTACGTCAAGCCCAGCAGCTCCGAAACGACCTATGCCGTCTCCGTGAATACGGCGAAGAACGGCTCCGTCAGCGTTTCTCACAAGAATGCAGCTAAGGGTACGACCGTGACCGTCACGACGACACCCGATAAGGGCTGGACGCTGGAGACGCTGACCGTCCTCGACAAGGACGGCAAGGAGGTGGAGCTCACGATCGTGACGGCCGGTGAGAAGTACACCTTCGAAATGCCCTCCGGCAAGGTGACTGTGAGTGCCACCTTCATGGAAGACAACACGATGCTCAACTATTTCGCGGATGTGACGGCAAGCGATTACTTCTACGACGCGGTTCTTTGGGCTGCGGAGAAGGGCATCACCACGGGCGTGGATGACCTGCACTTTGCGCCGAACGACACCTGCACCCGCGCACAGATCGTGACCTTCCTGTGGCGTGCTGCCGGCAGTCCTGAACCGAAGTCTGTGAACAGCTTCACCGACGTCGCTTCCGACAGCTACTACGCCAAGGCGGTTGCGTGGGCGGTCGAAAACGGCATCACCAACGGGACGGGCGACGACAAGTTCAGCCCCGATGAGACCTGCACCCGCGCGCAGAGCGTGACCCTCCTCTTCCGCGCGCTGGGCGGCAAGGCGGCTGCGAGCACCTCGTTCAGTGATGTTCCCGTTGACAGCTGGTATGCCGAGGCTGTTGCCTGGGCTGCTGAGAACGGCGTCACCGAGGGCATCGGCGGCGGACTGTTCGGCTCCGACAGCGACTGCACAAGAGGACAGATCGTGACCTTCCTTTGGAGACTCTACGCTGAAAGGTAAACAAGCCTTTTTCTGAAAAAGCGATCCCCCGGAAAGCAGCTGCTTTCCGGGGGATCCGTTTTTGTCTGCAAAAGGTGAAAAGAGCCCGAAATTCCGAGGAATTTCGGGCGCGTTTCCCTTTTGATCTTACTTTACCTGCTCCGCCAGACGGTGGACCAGCGCGGCGCACTGGGCGCGGGTGGTGGTCCCGGCGGGGACGATGGTGTCGGCGGCCATGCCGGTGATGAGCCCGGCGGCGACCGCCCAGGACATGGCGTCGCGCGCCCAAGCGGACACCGCGGCGCGGTCCGTGAAGCGGGCAAGATCGTCTGCGGGGGACATATCCGCCCCGGCGACGAGCTTCGCGTAGCGGTAGAACATCGTCACGATCTGCTCGCGCGGGATGGTGGCGTCGGGCGCAAACTCCGTCTCGCTGACGCCGCTGACGACGCCGGCGGCATAAGCCCACGCGACCGCGGCGGCATAGTCCGCGGAGGCGGCAACATCGCGGAAGCGGTCCGTCGGCGCGGCTTCGGGCGCGCCCGCGAGACGGTAGAGCGCCGTTACGAGCATCGCGCGCGTCATCGGCGCCTCCGGCGCAAAAAGACCGGGCGCGGCGGCGTCAAAGAGCATCGCAGCCGAGGCGAACTCCACGTCCGCGGCGTACCACGCGCTCGCCGCAACGTCGAACCAGCGCGGCTTCGCCGCCTCCCACGCGAGAATCGGGAACGCCCCCTCGCGCGCGGTGAACGCCTCGCCGAGCCTGTCCGCCGCGGCGCGGAGCTCGGCGGCGGAGAGCGCACCGGCGTTTTCCGCGCCGTTGGAGTAGTAGCCGCCGCCGGGGGCGCTGCCGTCTAAGTACCAGCAGTTTTTGACCGCGTATTTATACGGCGCGCCGCCGTTATTCGTGCCGAGCGCCATGGCGTAGCTGCCGCGCGGGGCGGTGATGGCACCGGCGTTATAGCAGTTTTCGAGGGTGATCTCGTTGCTGCCGGAAATGCCGGCGGTGGGGCAGGCGTAGCTCGTGCTGACGGAGCCGAGGTTATAGCAATTCCGCACCACGCCGCCGTTCCAGCCCGCGCCGACGATGCCGCCGCAGCCCTTCGCGTCCGTGTTGGAGACCGCGGCATAGTTCACGCAGTTTTCGATGACCGCGCCGAGCGAGCCGTCGCCGCTGTTCGCGGTGGTCTTGCCCGTCTTGCCGACAATGCCGCCGACGGAGCGGTTGGCGCGGATATAGCCCGCAACGCCGACATTGCGGACGGTGGGCTCCACCGGGCGGAGCGACACGTCGTCGCCGTCGTGGACGCCGAGACGCCCGATCAGGCCGACGGAACTGCCGTCGCCGAAGTTGCCGTTGGAGCAGTGGCGGTCGCAGTAGATGTTGTAGACGTAGTGCCCCTGCCCGTCGAACACGCCGCAGAAGGAGGACGAGAGCTTGGTCTCGCCGTCGTTTTTCTCCATGAGATACTGCCCGCCGATGGGCATATAGCGCGGACCGCTCCATGTGCCGGACGCGCTGTCGTAAACGCCGCCCATGTCGAGATCGGCGGTCAGATAAACGGTCTTGCCCTTGAAGCTGTCCGCCCCGTAGTGATAGACGGAGCTCGCCTTGTTGTTGCTGCCGCTGTCCAGCGTGTCGGAGCTGCTGTCAACAATATAGTCCGCGTTGCCGATGACGTGGGTGATCTCGCGGTTATAAATGCCGTTGACGATGGCGGCGAGGCCCATCAGCTGCTCCGGCGTGGCGATATAAAGCTCCGATAAGTCGGGGTCGTACCAGCTGACGTCGATGGTCGTGCCGTCCCAAGCCGCGTCCTCCGCGGCGAAGGCGGGGACAGCGCCGAGACAGAGCATCGCCGCAAGCGCAAGCGCCAGCAGGCGGGAAATGAGTCGTTTCATAAGGCTTATCCGTCCTTTTTCGAGTGTTGCACCCATTGTAAGGGCGCAGCGCGGCGTTTGTCAAGCGGGAAAAATGGTCCCGGAATCAAATGTTGACAATTGGCGTATAATAGATTATAATTGCAATACAAACAAACACGATTGAATCTGAAAGGAGAGCTTTTTATGGCAACAAGTGTGATGCAGGTGCGTGTTGACGATGAACTGCGCGCCAAGGCCGCGGCGGTTTATGACGAGCTTGGCATTGACCTCCCGACCGCGATCCGGATGTTTCTGAAGCGATCTGTCGTGGTGAACGGCGTTCCCTTTTCTATGACGCTGCCGAGGCAGGATGACCGGGCGCTCCGCGCTGCGCAGAGCCTGAGCGATGCTGCGCGGCAGAACGGAACGGCGGATATGCCGCTTGAAGAGATCAACGCGGAGATCGCCGCGGTCAGGGCGCAGCGTGCGGCAGAAAACGCCCGGAACGGGGCGTGACCGTGAAATACTACGTTGTTCTGGATACGAATGTTGTCGTTTCCGCGCTGCTGAATCTTGCGTCCGTTCCCGGCGCGGTCCTGCGGGAAGCGCTCGCCGGGCGCGTGATCCCGCTGCTGCACGAGAGTATTCTGGAGGAGTACAGCGATGTACTGCGCCGCCCGAAATTCAAATTCGACCGGCGAAATGTTGAGACGACTCTGACGGGATTGATCAGGCGGAGCGTGTTTTTGGATGCAGCCGCTGTTTCGGATGAAATTCCGGACCCGGATGATGCGATTTTTTACGAGGTCGTTATGGAAGCGCGGAAAACAGAGGACGCTTATCTTGTGACCGGCAATCTCAGGCATTTCCCCGTCAAGCCGTTTGTGGTAACGCCGAAGGAGCTGCTGGACATCCTGAACGGGAGTGAGGAATGATTCGGGCTCCGCGCCGAGGAAACGCCCCTTGACATACTCAAAATCTTGTCGTACAATGGCAGCAAATGGAAATAGAGCTCAAAGCCGGAGATCGCTGAAGCGGATTCGTATGAGGTCCCGGCCGACCTTTTTTGGTCCGGGGCGGCGGGGGAAACCCCGTTCGTCTTCCTTTTTTGAAGAGAGCTGGAAAAACGGGATCATTCTGCCCTTATGCTCTCATGCATAAGGGCTTTTTCCACTTTAAAGGCCTCCCTGTGCAAGGGAGGCTGTCAGCCGAAGGCTGACTGGAGGGTTGTAAGCTTCCGGAATTACTAAGCTCGGCGTTTGCGCGAGCTTGGTAACAACCCCTCAGGCGCTTCGCGCCAGCTCCCCTTGCACAGGGGAGCATTTAAGCCGGGGGCTTGGTATTGATCTTTGCGGCGGAGAGGGGCGGTTATGTGCAGCGAAAACACAATGCAGCGCTTGTTCCCGTCGCGAAAAGACTTCGCAGAGAGATGACACCGGAGGAGCGCCATTTGTGGTATGATTTTCTCCGCGACCACCCGGCGGGATTCCGGCGGCAAAAGGTTCTTGGGAAGTATATCGCGGACTTTTACTGCGCAAAGGCAAAGCTCGTGATCGAGTTGGATGGTTCACAGCATTATGAGTCGACCGGCGCGGAACACGACCGCGTTCGTTCCGAGTTCCTCGCGTCCTATGATCTTTTCGTTCTTCGCTTTGCAAACAACGATGTTATGAAAAATTTTCGCGGTGTCTGCGAAAAGATCGACGTCGTTGTAAGCGAAAGACTCCAAATTTAAAGGCCTCCCTGTGCAAGGGAGGCTGTCACGGCGCAGCCGTGACTGGAGG
>CAVJGI010000011.1:0-35755 GCA_963649145.1 Ruminococcus bicirculans (ex Wegman et al. 2014)
CTCATTATACATCTTTTATCCAACCTTTCCTTCGTTGGGTATTATACAAGGGGTTGTTACCAAGCTTCCGAAAACGCGAAGCTTGGATATCTCGTAAGCTTACAACCCTCCAGTCAGCGCTTTGCGCTGACAGCCTCCCTTGCACAGGGAGGCCTTTAAATTGTGCGGCTTCGCCGCGCTGATAAGACTTTTTTGACACGCTCTTGCGGCGAAGCCGCATTCAACTTTTATCCCCTCGCCCTTGCGGGCGAGAAAAACCTCACCCGATCTCCCCGCGCAGAAGCTCCAAGATCCACGGCAGAAGCTCCTCCCGGTTCTCCGGGGTCACAACCACAAGCCTCGTCCCGGAATGGCTCCGGATACGCTCGGCAAGCGGCGTGTGCGCCGCGCCGCGGAGGACGCCGAGGATGGGCTTTTCGCAGTCCAGAAGCGCCTCGATCCGCGCAGTAAAGGCGGCGGCTTCGCGCTCCATGCGCCCGACCTCGTCCATCAGAATGAGCTGCGCCCCCTCCGCCCCGGCGAGCGCGGCGCAGCCGGCGCGGTCAAACGCCGCCGCGTCCCCGCCGCCGCCGCGTCCGCGGATGCGGAGCCCGACGCGGTTTTCCGCCGAGCGCGGCGCGTCCGGCTCCGCGGCGGGCAGCAGAAAGACGCCGAGCTCGCCCGTCTCCGCGTCCGGCTCCGACACGGTGAAAAAACCGCCGAGCGCGAGCGGCGAAAGCGCGGCAAGCACGCGGCGGATGAGCGTGGACTTGCCCACCTGAATATCCCCGGTCAGAAAAATATGCTCCATCGCGCAAAACCTCCGAAAAAATATGTATCTCCGCCGAGCATACCACATTTGGGCGCTTTACACAAGGCGCAGCTTCTGCTAAAATAGTCGGATAGATATCATTCGGGAGGGAAAGCCATGCAGACGCTCATCGAGCTCTATGACGAGCGGCCGATCGAAAATGTGCTCGCCATGGAGGTCTTCCGACCGGCGGAGGTCGTGTTCCTCTGTCCGGCGGAGGCGGCGCAGGACCGCGCGATGCAGGAAAAGCTGCGCGAATACGCGAAAAAGCAGGGGCTGGACACCCGGCTGACCTTTCTGGAGACGAGCCCTTACCGCGCCGACCGCGTGAAGCGCCAGCTCCAGCGCGTCGTGGAGTCCCACCCGGACTGCGCGCTGGACATCACGGGCGGGACGGACGCCGCGCTCTTCGCCGGCGGGCTACTCTGCGCCGAAGCGAGCATCCCGGTGTTCACCTTCAGCCGCAAGCGGGGTCGCTTTTACAACATCTCCGGCGCGGACTTTGCCGACGAGCTGCTCTGCACGGTGCAGCACGAGGTGGAGGACGTCTTTCTCATGGCGGGCGGCGCGCTGCGCCCCGGACGGGTCGACAACGCCCTCCTGCCGCACTATCTGCCGAAGATCGACGCGCTTTTCGGCATCTATCTGCACTACCGCCGCGAGTGGGCGAGGCTCGTGACCTATATCCAGCGGCTCTCCCAGTGCCCGCCGGACGATGAGCCGCCGCTCCACGCGGAGGGACCGTGGGAGGTCAAGGGCGAGCAGGGCAAGCGCGTGGAAGCGCCGGAGCCGGCGCTGCGCGATCTCGCCCGCGCGGGCTTTCTCCGCCGGCTGCGCATCCGCCGCGGCGAACATGTCGCCTTCGACTTTCGCGACACCCAGATCCGCTGGTGGCTGCGCGACGTGGGCAGCGCGCTGGAGCTGCATGTCTACAAAGCCTGCCTCGACACCGGCATTTTCCACGACGTGCGCTCAAGCGTCGTCGTCGACTGGGCGGGCGAGGGCAGGCGCGACAGCGTGACGAACGAGCTCGACACCGTCGCCGTGCAGGGCATCACGCCGCTTTTTATAAGCTGCAAGACCTGCGCCGTCAGCACCGACGCACTCAACGAGCTCGCGATATTGCGCGACCGCTTCGGCGGCGCGGCGGCGCGCGCCGCGATCGTCACGGCGGAATACTGCCGCGCCGTCACGCGCCACCGCGCCGCCGCGCTGGACATCGACGTCATCGACATCGCCGACCTCCGCGACGGCGCCGTGAGCGAGCGCATCCGCGCGATTATGGACCGCGAATGAGCGGCGAAAGGAGATCCCGAAAAAATGGCGGCCTACGCAATGAGCGACATCCACGGCGACCGCGCACGGTTTCACGCGCTGCTGGATAAGCTGGCGTTTTCCGCGCAGGGCCGGTTTTCTGGACCTTGACTGTCTCTGCGGCTATGAGGAATACCCCGCCCGCGCGCTCGCCTGCCTGCGTCTGGACGATATGGCGGAGTTTTACGGCTGAAAGTGGGTCAATTTCCGGGCACGTCCGCGCGGCGTGCCCGCTTTTTTTGCATTTTCCCGGTTCCAAATCGAAAGGAAACGTGTTAGAATACGCCTTATGGATATTGTGGATATTTTATACTCGGATAACGAGATCGCCGTCGCGGTCAAGCCCTGCGGCGTGCTTTCGACGGACAGCCCCGGCGGGATGCCGGAGAGAGTGCGCAGCGCCCTCGGCGGCGAGGCGCGGACCGTCCACCGGCTCGATCAGGTCGTCGGCGGGCTGATGCTGCTCGCGCGCAGCGCGGAGAGCGCCTCGGCGCTCGGAAAACAGGTGATGGACGGCGGCTTTCAGAAGGAATACCTCGCCGTGGTGCGCGGCGCGCCGCCGGCGCGCGGAACGCTGCGCGACCTGCTCGCGCGCGACAAGGCGGAGCGGAAGACTTACGTCGCCGACGCGCCGGGTCCCGGCGTGCAGGAGGCGGTGCTGGACTATACCGTGCTGGGCAGCGCGGCGGGGCTCAGCCTGCTGCGCATCCGGCTCCATACCGGGCGGACGCACCAGATCCGCGCCCAGTTTTCCGCCCGCGGCTGGCCCCTCGTCGGCGACCGCAAATATGGCGGCGCGGACGAGCAGGGCGACATCGCGCTCTGGTCGGCGCACCTCGGCTTCACCCACCCCGCAACGGGGCGGCGGATGGAGTTCACGCTCCCGCCGCCGGACAAAAGCCCGTGGACGGAATTTGACCTTGGGAGGCTCTTTATGGAGACGGAAAAGACCTATATTATGGACCATACGCCCTGCCCGCTCGCGAAAAAATGCGGCGGCTGCCAGATGCAGAACCTGCCCTACGCCCGCCAGCTGGAGCTAAAGCAGGGCAAGGTCAACGCGCTGATGGGCAAATTCTGCCATGTGGACAAAATTCTCGGCTGCGACAAGCCGTATCACTACCGCAACAAGGTGCAGGCAGCCTTCGGGCTCGACGCGAAGGGCCGCGTCATCTCCGGCGTTTACCAGTCCTCCAGCCACCGCATCGTGCCCGTGGACGACTGCATGCTGGAGGACGAGACGGCGGACAAGATCATCGTGGACATCCGCAAAATGCTGCCGCAGTTCAAAATTCCCGTCTATGACGAGCGGCGGGGCGGCGGCTGGCTGCGCCATGTGCTCGTCAAGCGCAGCTTCCACACCGGGGAGGTCATGGTCGTTTTGGTCGCCGTGTCGCCGATCTTCAAGCTGCAAAAGCCCTTCCTCGCGGAGCTGCTGCGACGCCATCCGGAGATCACGACCGTGCTGCTGAACGTCAACCCCGGCCGCACCTCCCTCGTGCTCGGCAAGCAGGAAAAAGTCCTGTCCGGCAAGGGCTATATTGAGGACGAGCTCTGCTCTCTGCGCTTCCGCATTTCGGCGAAGAGCTTTTACCAGATTAACCCCGCCCAGACGGAGCGGCTTTACCGCACGGCGCTCGACTTCGCCGCCCTGACGGGCAAGGAGCGCGTGCTGGACGCCTACTGCGGCACCGGCACCATCGGTCTCGCCGCCTCCGGCTCCGCCGGGGAGGTCGCGGGCGTGGAGCTGAACGCCGATGCCGTGCGCGACGCCATCGCGAACGCGAAGCGCAACGGCGTGAAAAACTGCTGGTTCACCTGCGCGGACGCCGGGGAGTTTATGGAGGAGACGGCGGCGCAGGGCGAAAGCTGCGACGTGGTATTCATGGACCCGCCCCGCGCCGGGAGCGACGCGCGGTTTCTCACCTCCCTCATCCACCTTGCGCCCCGCCGCGTCGTCTATGTCTCCTGCAACCCGGAGACCCTCGCCCGCGACTGCGCCGTCCTGACCTCCGCCGGCTACCGCGTCCGCCGCGTCCAGCCCGTGGATATGTTCCCACATACGGAGCACGTGGAGTGCGTATGTCTGCTGGAGAAATAAACCGACAAATTGCAAAGGCACAGACACTATGGAAACCTCAAACCTGTTCGGAACCGAAAGAATCGGCAAGATCCTGCTGAAGCTCGCGCCGCCGGTGATGCTGGCGCAGCTTATTCAGGCGCTTTATAACATTGTGGACAGTCTCTTTGTCGGGCGATATTCCGACACGGGGCTGACGGCGCTCTCCATCGTCTATCCGCTCCAGCTTCTCATGATCGCGATCGCGGTCGGCACGGGCGTCGGCATCAATACCGTGATGGCGGCGAAGCTCGGCGTCGGTCGGCGGGAGGAGGCGGAGGAATATGCCGGCGTCGGAACGCTGCTCGCCGCGGCGCTCTGGCTCGTTTTCGCTATCCTGAGCTGGTTTCTCATGCCGGCTTACGCGCGGCTCTCGACGGGCTCGGAGGCGGTGATCGCCGACGTCATCACCTACGGCCGCATCGTCTCGGCGGCGAGCTTCGGGCTTTTTCTGGAGAGCGTATGGACCAAAATTTTGCAGGCGGACGGCGATATGCGCACGCCGATGATCGCCCAGATCCTCGGCGCGGTGACGAACATCGTGCTCGACCCGCTGCTCATCTTCGGACTGCTCGGACTGCCGCGGCTCGGCATCGCGGGCGCGGCGATCACGACCGTGGCGGGCCAGATCGTCGCCGCCGCGGTCGTCATGCGCCGCGGGCGGCGCCCCTCCCCGCCGCTGCGGGTCTATCCGCGCCACGCGGCGCACATTTTCCGCCTTGGACTGCCGAACATCCTGATGCAGTCGGCTTACACGTTCTATATCTTCGGTCTGAATCTCATCCTCTCCGGCTTTTCCGATCAGGCGGTGACGGCGCTGGGGCTTTACTACAAGTGGCAGACGTTTTTCTTCATCCCGCTCGGCGCGATGCAGACCTGCATCGTCCCGGTCGTGAGCTTCAACTATGCCGCGGGCAGCATCTCCCGCTGCCGGAAAACGCTCTCCGCCGCGCTCTGGTTCGGGCTGGCGCTGATGGCGGTCGGCACGCTCTGCTTCAACCTCTTCCCGGAGGCGATGCTCCGCGCGTTTTCCTCGGATGAGCTCGTCGTCGCCATAGGGACTTACGGCTTCCGCATCGTGGGCTTCAGCTTTCTGCCCATGGTCCCGTCGCTGACGTTCCCGGTGTTCTTCCAAGCCGTCGGCTCCAGCCTGAAAAGCTCGCTGCTCACCGTGGTGCGCACGGTGCTGCTCTTCGTGCCGCTCGGCTGGCTCTTCGCCCGGCTCTGGGGGCTGGAGGGCTTCTGGTTCACCTACCCCGCCACCGAGATCCTGACGGCGGCGGTCGGGTTTTTGTTCTACCGCGGATTCCTCCGCAGCGACTATGTGCGCGAGCACGCAGAAAAGGAGACGCTATGCTGAACACCACGCTTTGCTACATTGAGCAGGGGACGAAGTATCTTCTGCTGCACCGGGTGAAGAAGAAAAACGACCTCAATGAGGGAAAATGGATCGGCGTCGGCGGCAAATTCGAGCCGGGCGAGAGCCCGGACGAGTGCCTTCTGCGCGAGGTGCGCGAGGAGACGGGGCTGACGCTGACGCGCTGGCGCTGCCGCGGGATCGTGACCTTTTGCAGCGACCGCTGGGAAACGGAGTATATGCACCTTTTCACCGCCGACGGCTTCACCGGTGTACTGCGCGAGTGCAGCGAGGGCGAGCTCGCGTGGATCGAGCGGGCAGATTTCGCCGCGCTGCCCCAGTGGGAGGGCGACCGCATTTTCCTCGCCCTGCTGGAGGCGAACGCGCCGTTTTTCCTCCTGAAGCTGCGCTATGAGGGCGACACGCTCGCGGAGGCGGTCCTGAACGGGGAAAAGCTCCGGTGAGGGTGCTGGAGCTGACCGTTCCGCCGGAGCGGGACGGCAAGACGGTGAAGGCGCTGCTCCGGCGGGAGCTTCAGATGCCGGAGAGCCTCATCGCCGCGGTGAAGCTGCGCGAGCGCGGGCTTTGCATAAACGGCGTGCGCTGCCGCACGACGGACACGGTGCGCGCCGGGGACCGGCTGAGCGCGGAGGTCGGCGACCTCCCGGCGGAGACGGGGATCACGCCGACGCCGATGGCGCTCGACATCCGCTATGAGGACGAAGACCTCCTCGTGCTGAATAAGCCCGCAGGCCTCGCCGTGAACGGACGCGCGCTCCGCGGGGACGCGACGGTCGCCTCCGCGCTCGCGGCGTATTGGGGCACAGACCGCCCCTTCCACTGCGTCACCCAGCTCGACCGCGGGACGAGCGGGCTGCTCGTCGCGGCGAAAAGCGGCTACATCCACGACCGGCTGCGCCGCGCGCTGCACGGAGAGGACTTTTGCCGCGAATACCTCGCGCTCGTGGAGGGAAATCTGCCCGCGGCGCGCGGCAGCATCACGCTGCCCATCGCGCGCGACGGCGATGCCCACCGCTTCCGCGCCGACCCCGCGGGAGTTCCCGCGCGAACGGATTACACCGAGCTGGACCGCCGCGGCGGGCTGACGCTCGTGCGGCTCCGGCTTTTCACGGGCAGGACCCACCAGATCCGCGTCCACCTCGCGGCGCTGGGCTGTCCCCTCGCCGGGGACTGGCTCTACGGCAGCGCGTCGGACGCCCTCGCGCGCCCCGCGCTCCACAGCGAAGCGCTCACCCTGCGCCAGCCCGTCACGGGGGCAAAAATTGAGCTTCAATGCGAATTACCGGAGGATATGGAGGAGCTATGGAAACAGTCGAAATGAAGGTGATCGCCCGCATCCGGAGCGATTTCGGCAGCAAGTTCGGCATCCCGCGCCAGAGCGGGCTCGTCGATTCGCTGCGCGCGGAGATCGTGTTCGAGCCGGAGTACCGGGACCCGGAGGCGCTGCGCGGCATTGAGGGCTTTTCCCACCTCTGGCTGCTGTGGTATTTTTCCGCGGCGGAGCGCGGCGAATGGTCGCCGACGGTGCGCCCCCCGCGGCTCGGCGGCAACCGCCGCGTCGGTGTGTTCGCGACGCGCGCGCCCTATCGCCCGAACCCGCTGGGGCTCTCCTGCGTGCGGCTGCTCGGCGTGGAGCGCGGCGGCGCGCACGGCAGCGTGCTCGTCGTCTCCGGCGCGGACCTGATGGACGGCACGCCGATCTTTGACATCAAGCCCTACGCCCCTTACGCCGACGCCCACCCGGACGCGACCGGCTCCTTCGCCTCGACGCCGCCGGAGACCTTCCCGGTCAACTGCCCGCCGGAGGAGCTTGCGAAGCTCCCGGAGGAAAAGCGCGAAGCGCTCCTCGGCGTGCTCGCGCAGGACCCCCACCCCCGCTATCAGCACGACGCGCAGCGCGTTTACGGCATGGATTTTGCGGGCTTCAACGTGAAATTCCGCGTCGCCGGCGGAACGGTGGAGGTCGTCTCGATCGGGCGGGAGGAAATTTAAAGCGCAAAAAAGCCGACGAAATGCTTCGTCGGCTTTTTCTTGATTTTTCGCTTATCACACAGCGCGGGTAACCTTGCCGCTGCGCAGACAACGGGTGCATGCGTAGACATGCTGGGGAGCTCCGTCAACGATCGCCTTCACGCGCTTCACGTTGGGCTTCCACATGCGGTTGGAACGTCTGTGAGAATGGCTCACCTTGATGCCGAAAGTGACACCCTTGTCGCAAAAATCACACTTTGCCATCTTATGCTGCACCTCCTCGCTTTTCATTATTCTGGTCTTACCGCGCGCCCAAAAAGGGACGATAACAGTAAACAGCTCATTTATAATAGCAAAGCCGCGCGGAAAATGCAAGAAAAATTTTCGCTTTTTCCGCGCTTTTTTCAAAAAAAGTTCCCCCGCGCGGAAAAATCCGCCCCGCGGCGGGGAAAGGGATTGCCAAAACCGGGAAAATTGTATAAAATAATATGATAAAAGAAACCGACGGAGGTTCGATATGCAGAGCAAGTATTCCATGAAGCTGAAGACCATCGCGGACATCCACGAGATGGCGGTCGTCCACAAGGCGACGAACTACGAGACCGTAACGATCTCGAATTACGACGTGAGCCGCCCTTCGCTCCAGCTCATCGGCTTTTATGATTATTTTCAGCGCGAGCGCATCCATGTCTGGGGCAAGAGCGAGCAGGCGTTCTGGCTGACGCTCGGCGAGGAAAAGCGCGAGGAGGTCCTCGACCGTCTTTTCTCCGAGCGCATCCCCGCCATGGTCGTCTGCCACCGCGTCATCCCCCCCACGGAGATGGTCGAGGCGGCGCGCAAGTATGACGTGACGCTGCTCAGCACGGACGTGGACACCAGCGAGGTCATCGCCCAGCTCATCGGCACGCTGCGCAAATATCTCTCCCCGCGCGCCACGATCCACGGCGTTCTCGTGCAGGTCCACGGCGAGGGTCTGCTCATCACGGGCGAGAGCGGCATCGGCAAGAGCGAGGTCGCGCTGGAGCTCGTCAAGCGCGGCCACCGTCTCGTCGCGGACGACGCGGTGGAGCTGCATAAGCGCAGCCGCAACGTGCTCGACGGCTGCGCGCCGAAGATGATCCGTTACCTGATGGAGCTCCGCGGGCTCGGACTTGTCGACATCCGGCGGCTCTACGGCGTCGGCTCCGTGCTGCCCATCTGCAAGATCGACCTCGTGGTCAATTTCGTCCGCTGGGACGAGGGCACGGAGTATGACCGCATGGGGCTGGAGGACGAGACCGTCGCCTATCTCGGCGTGACGCTCCCGAAGGTGACGATCCCCGTCGCCCCGGCGCGGAACCTCGCCATCATTCTGGAGGTCGCCGCGATGAACAACCGCCAGAAAAAGCTCGGCTACAACACCGCGAAGGAGTTTTTGAAGCGCCACGACACCTCGCTCGGCAAAGACGACGAGGGCGACGATCCGGAGCTTTTCTGATATGGAGAATCTTTGTCAAATGCTGCGCGCCGCCCTTCCGGGGCTGGACGCGCTGGAAAACGAACCTATGAGCCGCCACTGCTCGTTCCGCATCGGCGGCGCTGCCGCAGCGTTCTGCCGCGTTTCGGACGAGACGCAGCTCGCGGCGCTGCTCGCGCTGCTGCGGCGCGAGGGCGTGCCCTACGCCGTCATCGGCAGGGGCAGCAACCTTCTGGTGAGCGACGGCGGCTTCCCCGGCGCGGTCGTCCAGCTCGCGGACGATCCCGCCTCGCTCCGCCGCGAGGGGGACTGCGTTTCCGCTTGGGCGGGCGTGACGCTCGCGCGGCTCGCCGTTTTTGCGCGCGAGCAGGGGCTCGCCGGGCTGGAGTTTGCCCACGGCATCCCCGGCTCGCTGGGCGGCGGCATCCTCATGAACGCCGGGGCTTACGGCGGCGAGATGAAGGACGTTGTCGTCTCCGTGCGCTATTTGGACGCGGCGGGCGCGGTCTGCGAGACGGCGAAGCCGGGCTTTGCTTACCGCCGCAGCCGCTTTTCAGACAGCGGGGAGATCGTCCTCGGCGCCGCGCTCCGGCTGCGGTCCGACGCCCCGGACGCCATCGCCGCGCGTATGGCGGAGCTCTGGGAAAAGCGCAGCGCGAGCCAGCCGCTCAGCCTGCCGAGCGCGGGCAGCACCTTCAAGCGCCCGGCGACGGGCTACGCCGCCGCGATGATCGACGGGGCAGGCTGCAAGGGGCTCGCCGTCGGCGGCGCGCAGGTGAGCGAAAAGCACGCCGGCTTCATCGTCAACCGCGGCGGCGCGACCGCGGCGGACGTGAAGGCGCTCATGGCGGAGGTGCAGCGCCGCGTGCTGGAAAAATACGGCGTGGAGCTCCAGCCCGAGGTGCGCTTTCTCGGCGGCTGATTATCTTTTTTTACGGAGGAAAAGCGATGAAATTCCTGATCATCTCCGGCATGTCCGGCGCGGGAAAGACCCGCACAGCAGACGTTCTGGAGGACATGGACTTTTACTGCGTGGACAATATGCCCGCCGCGCTGCTGCCGAAGCTCGCGGAGTTCTGCATGGGTATGGGCGGCCGCTACGAAAAGGTCGCGCTCGTGACGGACATCCGCGACGCCGGCGGCGTGGACGCGATCTTCGCCTCGCTCGACAAGCTCTGGGAGCTCGGCTGCGAGTATGAGATCCTCTACGTCGAGGCGGACGAGGCAACGATCATCAAGCGCTACAAGGAGTCGCGCCGCCCCCACCCGCTTCAGGCGGAGGCGGGCAGCATCGGCGCCGCCGTCGCGCTGGAATCCCGGCGGCTCGAACGGCTGCGCGACAACGCCGACTATGTGATCAACACGAGCAATTTAACGCTCGGTCAGCTCCAGAGTGAGCTGTTCCGCCTGTTCTCCGACGAGGGCGCGAAGCGCACGCTTCAGGTGACGGTGATGAGCTTCGGCTTCAAATACGGTCTGCCCATCGAGGCGGACATGGTGCTCGACGCGCGCTTTCTGCCGAACCCCTACTATGTCGCCGCGCTGCGCGAAAAAACGGGGCTGGACGCGCCCGTGCGGGACTTTATCTTTCAGTACGAAAACGCGCGGGAATTCCTCCGCCGCGTGACGGAGCTGCTGGAGTTCCTGCTGCCGCAGTACGTTGAGGAGGGCAAGCACTCGCTGACCGTCGCCGTCGGCTGCACGGGCGGACGCCACCGCTCCGTCGCCGTGGCGGACGCGCTCTGCAATGCCGTCCGAACCAAGGGCGGCGACGCCCAGCTCGTGAACCGCGATATCGAGAAATAAAAGCGTCAAACGGGACCCACTACGCCGGCGAACTTAAGCGAGGCTTTTTAGCAAACCGATAAACCGTTCTGACAAAACTTTTTGAGGGAGGGAGAACCACACCATGTCATTTTCCGGCAGCGTCAAGGCGGAGCTTTGCCGCGCCGCCGTCTCCCGCCCCTGCTGCGCCGCGGCGGAGGCTTACGGCGTGCTGCTCTATGCCAACAGCTTCACCGCGCGGGAGGTGCGCATCGTCACCGCCTGCCCGGAGCTCGCCCAGCGGCTCCCGCGGCTCTGGAAGCGCGCCTTCGGCTTCCCCTTCGATTCCGTCGGCGCGTCAAGCGGCGGCAAGACCGTGCTCACGGTGACGGACCCGGCGCGCATCCGCGCCATATTCGCCCGCTTCGGCTATGACGCGGAGACCAATTTTGCCCACCACATCAACTTCGGTCTGCTGGAGGAGGACTGCTGCCGCGCTTCGTTCATCCGCGGCGCGTTTCTCGCCGGCGGCAGCGTCACGGACCCGGAAAAGCGCTATCATTTAGAGCTCGTGACGGACCACAAAAGCGTCTCCGCCGAGGCGTTCACGCTGCTGCTGGAGATGGGCTTTTCGCCGAAGGACACCGTCCGCGCCGGCCACTATGTGACCTATTTCAAGCAGTCCGAGGCGATCGAGGACCTGCTGACCACCATCGGCGCGCCGAACGCGGCAATGGAGCTGATGAGCGCCAAGGTGGAGAAGGACATGCGCAACGCGGTGAACCGCCGCGTCAACTGCGACAGCGCGAACGCGGACAAGATCGTCTCCGCCGCACAAGCCCAGCTCGACCGCATCCGCGAGCTTGACCGCGCCGTCGGCATCGAAAACCTCCCCGCCGGACCCGCGCAGGCGGCGTTCCTCCGCGTCGCGAACCCCGAAGCAAGTCTGGCAGACCTCGCGATGCTCGCCGACCCGCCGGTGAGCAAGAGCTGCATCAACCATTGGATGCGGAAACTGATGACGCTCGATGTTTCGGAGCTGAGCGAGTAGCTTCATGAAATCCGCCCTTTGGGGCGGATGAAATCTGCTTCGCAGATGAAATCCGGGCTGTGCCCGGATGAAATCCCCGCTGCGCGGGGGAGGTTTAAAGTGAGCGCCTTACGGCGCACAAATTTAAAAAAGGAGACCACGCCTTATGTCCTTTGTCCACCTGCATGTCCACAGCGAATATAGCCTGCTCGACGGCGCTTGCCGCGTGGAGGAGCTGCCGGCGCGCGCGGCGGAATTGGGGCAGACGGCGCTTGCGATCACGGACCACGGCGTTATGTACGGCGCGGTCGCGTTTTATAAGGCGTGCCAAAAGGCGGGCGTAAAGCCCATCATCGGCTGCGAGGTCTACGTCGCCCCCCGGCGGCGCACGGACCGGGAGCACAGTCTCGACGGCGACTACACCCACCTCGTGCTGCTCTGCAAAAACGAGGCGGGCTACCGCAACCTCTGCTATCTCGTCTCCATGGGCTTTCTGGAGGGCTTTTACAGCAAGCCGCGCATCGACTGGGAGCTGCTCCACGCCCACGCGGAGGGGCTTATCTGTCTCTCCGGCTGCCTTGCCGGGGACATCCCGCAAAAGCTCGTCCGCGGCGAATACGAGGCGGCGAAGGCGCGCGCGGAGGAGCTGCACGCGCTTTTCGGCGAGGATTTTTACCTCGAAATTCAGGACCACGGCATTCTGGACGAGCGCCGCGCGATGAACGGTCTGCTGCGCTTAAACGAAGAGACCGGCATCCCCATCGTGCTCACGAACGACGCGCACTATCTCCGCCGGGAGGATGCCGCGGCGCAGGACGTGCTGCTCTGCATCCAGACCGGCAAGACGATGGACGAGCCGGGGCGCATGAAGTTCGAGGGGCAGGAGTTCTATTTAAAAGGCGAAGCGGAGATGGCGGCGCTGCTGCCCGAACGCCCGGACGCGATGGAAAACACGGCGCGCATCGCGGAAAAATGCAGCTTTGACTTTGAATTCGGCCACTATCACCTGCCGGAATTTCAGCTCCCGGAGGGCGAGACGGACAGCTTTTCCTACCTGAAAAAGCTCTGCCTCGCCGGGCTGGAAAAGTGCTATCCGGACCATCCGGAGGCGCGGCGGCAGCTCGACTATGAGCTGGGCATCATCGCCCGCATGGGCTTTGTGGATTACTTCCTGATCGTCTCGGACTTCGTGGGCTACGCGAAGCGCCGCGGCATTCCCGTCGGTCCCGGCCGCGGCAGCGCCGCCGGCAGCGTCGTCAGCTACTGCCTCTCCATCACGGACGTGGACCCGATCAAATACAGCCTCTATTTCGAGCGCTTCCTAAACCCGGAGCGCGTTACCATGCCGGATATCGACATGGACTTCTGCATCCGCCGTCGGCAGGAGGTCATCGACTATGTTGCACGCAAATACGGCGCGGACCACGTCGCCCAGATCGTCACCTTCGGCACCATGGCAGCCAAAAACGCCATCCGCGACGTCGGGCGCGTGATGGGCGTCAGCTACGCGGAGACGGACCAGTGCGCCAAGGCGGTGCCGAATGCGCTGCATATCACGATCCAAGAATCGCTCACGCTCAGCAAGCCGCTGAAGGAGCTCTATGAGCGCGACGAGCGCATCCGAAAAATGATCGACACCGCCCGCGCGCTGGAGGGCATGCCGCGCCACGCCTCCACCCATGCCGCCGGCGTCGTCATCACGAAAAAGCCCGTTTACGAATACGTCCCCCTCGCGAAAAACGACGAGTCCGTCGTCACGCAGTACCAGATGACGACGCTGGAGGAGCTGGGGCTGCTCAAAATGGACTTTCTCGGTCTGCGCAACCTCACCGTGCTCGACGACGCGGTCCAGCTCGTCCGGCGGCACACGCCGGATTTCGCGGTCGAGTCCGTCCCGGAGGACGACCCCGCCGTGTTCGCCATGCTCCAAGCCGGGCGCACGAGCGGCGTGTTCCAGCTCGAAAGCAGCGGCATGACCGGCGTCTGCGTCGGCTTGAAGCCCAAAAGCATCGAGGACATTACCGCCATCATCGCGCTCTACCGCCCCGGTCCCATGGAGTCCATCCCCCGCTTCCTCGCCTGCGCGGGCGACCCGGCGAAGGTGACGTATAAGCACCCGCTGCTGGAGGGCATCCTCAGCGTCACTTACGGCTGCATCGTCTATCAGGAGCAGGTCATCGAAATTTTCCGCCGTCTTGCGGGCTACTCGCTCGGTCAGGCGGACATGATCCGCCGTGCGATGAGCAAGAAAAAAGCCAAGGACGTCGCGCGCGAGCGCACCGCCTTCGTCCACGGCGACCCGGAGCGCGGGATCGTCGGCTGCAAAGCCAACGGCATTCCCGAAGACGTCGCCGAGAGCATCTACGACGAGATCAACGACTTCGCAAACTACGCCTTCAACAAGGCCCACGCCGTGAGCTACGCGATCGTGGCTTACCGCACGGCGTATATGAAATGCCACTACCCGCGCGAATATATGGCGGCGCTGCTCACGAGCGTGCTCGACTGGAGCGACAAGGTCGCGGGCTACATCGCGGAGTGCCGCGAGATGGGCATCCGCCTGCTCCCGCCGGACATCAACGAGTCCGACGCGGACTTCACCGTCGCGGGCGAGAATCTGCGCTTCGGGCTCGCCGCGGTGAAAAACGTCGGTCGCGGCTTCGTCCAGTCGCTCATGGCGGAGCGCGCGCGGAACGGCCGCTTCACCGCGCTCGACGAGTTCTGCACCCGTATGTACGGGCAGGACCTCAACCGCCGCGCCATCGAGAGCCTCATCCGCGCCGGTGCCTTCGATTCCCTCGGCTATCGCCGCCGCGCGCTGCTTCAGGTGCTCGACGACGTGCTCGACGGCGTCGCCTCCGCCGGGCGCAAGAATGTCGCCGGTCAGCTCGACATGTTCGGCATGAGCGACGACGGGGACGGTCCGGAGCCGATGCGGCTGCCGGACGTGCCGGAATTTGACCGCCGCGAGCTGATGGCGATGGAGCGCGAGATGACCGGGCTTTACCTCAGCGGCCACCCGATGGATGATTACCGCGACAAGGTGAAAAAGCTGGGCGCGACACCCATCGGCGACATTCTGCGCGACTTCGCCGGAGACGGCGGACCGGAGCGCTTCCACGACGGGGAATACGTCACCGTCGCCGGTATCATCGGCAGCTACAAAACGCGCACGACGCGGAATAATTCCCTCATGGCTTACGTCACGATCGAGGACGACAGCGGACACTTGGAGCTTGTCGTGTTCCAGCGCGCGCTGGACGGCGGCGGGGCTTACCTGCGCGACGGCGCGGCGATTTTGGTCCGCGGGCGCATCTCCGTCCGCGACGAGAAGGAGCCGCAGATCACGGTCGACTCCATCCGTCCCCTCAGCGACCTCGACCCCGTCCCCGGCGCGCCGGAGCCGTCGAAGAAAAAGCTCTTCGTCAAGCTCCGCAGCGACGACGCTGCCGCCCTCCGCCGCATCGACCTCCTGCTCGAAATGTTCCCCGGCGAGGACACGATGGTCCAGTATTTCGCCGACCTGAAAAAACAGCGCACCACCGGCTGCCTCATCCACAACGCGCTGGTGCAGGAGCTGAAGGAGCGGTTTGGGGAGGAGAA
Source organism: Ruminococcus bicirculans (ex Wegman et al. 2014) (assembly GCA_963649145.1). GTDB lineage: Bacteria > Bacillota > Clostridia > Oscillospirales > Oscillospiraceae > SVKR01. The sequence goes on from CAVJGI010000011.1 coordinate 15,426, forward strand.
TGTGGTTGTAAAGTAAAAGCGTCAAAAAGTCCTGACGCTGCGGCGAAGCCGCACCTTTTAAAGGCCTCCCTGTGCAAGGGAGGCTGTCACGGCGAAGCCGTGACTGGAGGGTTGTAAGCTTCCGGAATATCCAAGCTTGGCGTTTTCGGAAGCTCGGCAACAACCCCTCAGTCGCGGCTACGCCGCGCCAGCTCCCCTTGCACAGGGGAGCCTTTAAACCCACAGCTCGTGGAAGGTGTTTGGCGTTTTGCCTAAATCAAATGTAAAGAAACTGTAAAATCCGCCCAAAAGCTCTTGACGCGGCGGGGAAATGGGACTATACTGCGAAGCGTAAACCAATAAAAGGAGGTGTTGCTTATGCTGCGAAACTATCCGGGCGTTGATATCGACGACATGATCTACGGCGAGTGCGACGGCACCGTCAGTGATCGCTGAAAAGCCCGAACAAAGGTGAGCCACGCCGATGCGCGTGGTATTTTTTTATCCGTTTGCCGGAGCAAAGCGCTCCGGCAGACGGATGTTTTTTCAAAAAGCCGCAAAAGGCGGAATATTTTGCTTGACTTTCCCGCGCGGATAAACTATAATATCCAAGCTGACAACTTTATATCGGAGTTTGTTCGAGCAGCTATGGAGAAGTCGCGTAGCCCGGTCGAGCGCGCACGATTGGAAATCGTGTAACGGTCAAAAGCCGTTCGAGGGTTCGAATCCCTCCTTCTCCGCCAAAAACCCTGTAATCGTTTGCCTTAACAGCGATAAGAAACTAATTTACTTATCGACTGTTAGCTGACGGTTTCCGGGGTGCATACGGACAAAGCCCGTCTGATTTCTAACAGGAAGTCAGACGGGCTTTTTGCTTTTGTTACATGAATTATGGAGGATACACCATGAAAACCTTAATATCTTGCGGCTACAATATGGATAACTGCTGTGTGGAACTGAAGTTCTGTGACGGCAGCAGGATTTCCATTGACACCGTCGCCGTTGAGAACGAGATTGCCGACAACCGTTTTGACAGAGCTGAGCTGGACTGGCTGATCTACAACAAGCCGCTGGAATATGCCGACCTTGTACTGACCGGTGGTATTGAAGAATACTGCAAAGGCTTTCCCGAACACAGCCTTGAGGACTGAACTGTAAAGCATGGAGACCATACCTGCCCCAATGTAGGGTTGGGTATGGTCTCTTTTTGCATATCAAGGGGTCATTGAAACGGTGACGCCCTTCGCCTTATTTCCGTTTCTTTTTGCCCTTCTTGTACGGGCTTGCCTTTCCCCGTTGGCTGATGGGGCTGTTCATGTGTTTGGACAGCTTGAGTATTTCAATCAGCGTGACGAACTGCTCTTTTGAGAGCCTGTCATAGTCAATGCAGAAGGCGGCAAGGAACGAACGGGCTTTCTTTTCCTCGGAGCTGCCCTCGAAATGAACGGCTTTTTCCAGCCGTTCCTGCACAGCAGCCACAGACAACTCATCGTCAGCCGTCAGCGCATCGGTCTTGTGTTCCTCCCGAATGTCCGACAGGATAGCGTTCAAGTCGTTGGCTACAAGGTGTCCGAAATATTCTTCCTCCTGTATCTGCGCCGCTTGCAGCGTATGGAGATAGAGATCGTCGCTGTTCTCCCCATGCTCCATCAGAATCATTTTCCGGGTGGCTTCCAGAATGGTGTTCATGTCCTTAATGCGCATATCTGCGATCCGATCCACATAAATCTCCGCATCCAGCATGAGCCGCCGAAAGTCCTTGTGGCAGATCAGCTCCGACAGCAGCCGGTGATTGAACTTGCCCGTTCTCAACACTTCGATTGCATTGTCACCCAAATGCAGAGCGTCCAGCTCTGTGTTTGGGTGATTTTTGTTTTCTGTCCGGCACAGCAGATAGTCCGTGGACACGCCCAGCTTGTCTGCCAGCTTTGCAATGGCAAATGCGCTGATATCCTTATATTCTCCACTTTCATACTTGCCGATGGCTGAACTGGAAAGCTCCGTCAGCTCAGCAAGCTGTTCCAGTGTTAAGTGCTTCTCCACCCGCAAATCCTTGATTCGCTCCGAGGTATCTATTTTGACCTGCATAACATCCTCCCTTCGTTTCCTATCCTTCCTGTCCCCATCCATAAGCGTGGAAATCGGCGCATTTCAGCGTGTTTTCCTACCTCTTGGATATACGGGAGAGGGCGTGTTTTTTCGCTACAATGTTCCTGTAACCACACCTGATCCTTGAAAATTTCATGACCGTCCGAACGGGATATGTTCCCCGGCGAAGTGACGCATTCAGCGCACCAAAGGGAACAAAACGCCGGGAGAGTACCTCCGGGCAGGAACGGCGTTCGGGTAGAGCGGCAAAATCGAATGTAAAAATCAAAGCAAGTGAAATGGGCGAAAATCTTTGCTCTGCTGTGCCGCTGCCCATCAGCAACATCTGCGTGTTTGACGATGCGGCGCGCGGCAAAGGCGTCGGGACGGCGCTGATGGACGCCGTAGAGCGCGCGGCGGCGGACTCCGGCGCGCGGATGATCGTTCTGGAGACCCAGTCCTGCAACGAAAACGCGATCGCGTTTTACCGGAAGCGCGGCTTCGAGATCATCGGCTTCGACCTCTACGCTTACTCCAACACCGACCCGGAGCGCCGCGAGGTGCGGATCGAGATGGGCAAAAAACTCCCGGACGGCGGGGCGGTGTGAGCACAGATGAGGCAAAATTTCGGTTGATATTTGCGCAGAATTTTGCTATACTAAAGTCGAAATGACCACAAGGAGGGAACCGCAATGCCGAATATCCGCCCGATCTCGGACCTGCGCAGCAGCGCCAACGAGATCTCCGATTTCTGCCGTCAGACGCATGAGCCCGTTTATATCACGCGGAACGGAACGGGAGACATGGTGGTCCTCAGCATGGAGGAATATGAACGCCGGCAGGCGCTGATCGAGCTCTACGGAAAGCTGGCGGCAGCCGAGCAGGAGATCGGCGCAGGCGCCGCGGGGGAGGATTTTCTCACCCTCGCGAGGTCGCTGCGGGAGAAGGTGCATGGGAACCTATAAGATCCGGATCTTCCCGACCGCGAAGCAGGATCTGGAGGACGTTGTGGCATATCTGAACACGCTCTCCCCCGACGCGGCGCTGCGCTGCTATGACCAGCTCGTCGGCGAGATCGCCGCACTGTCCGAGATGCCGGAACGCTGGCCGCGGCCGAAGGACCTTGCGCTCGCTGCCAAGGGCTACCGCTGCCTGCTCGTGAAAAACTATCTGGTGTTCTACGTCGTCGACGGAGACACGGTCCAGATCCGCAGGATCCTGTATGCGCGGAGAGACTACCGCTCGCTGCTGTAAGGCACCCCCGCCTTGCAATGCGCCGCGGCGGGTGGTATAATGAAAAACGAAACGCCGCCTTCCGCGGCGTTTTTGCGGAAACGCGGTTAGACGAAGCTAACCGGCAAAAACATTTTGAGTTTAAATAGAAAGGAACGGTGAGCCGATGTTCTGGGACAAGGTGGCTTGGGCGTATGATCTTTTCGCGAACGTGCTGAACCGGAAAGCGGACAGGGCGCTCTGCGCCGCGGTGGAGGGGCTGGTCGGACCGGAGGACGCGGTGCTGGAGTGCGCCTGCGGCACGGGGCTGCTGACGGCGGTGCTCGCGCCGCGCTGCCGCAGCATAGTGGCGACGGACTTTTCCGAAAAAATGCTGGCGCGGGCGGAGAAAAAGTGCGCTGAGTTAGGAAACGTGCGCTTTGAGAAGGCGGACATTCTGCGCCTCCCCTATCCGGACGCGCAGTTCGACGCGGTCGTCGCCGCGAACGTCATCCACCTGCTTGACGAGCCGCTCCGCGCGCTGGCGGAGCTCCGGCGCGTCTGCCGCCCCGGTGGTCGGCTCATCATCCCGACCTATATGAACCGCACCGAAAAAGGCGGCAGCAACCGCGTCACCGGCGTCATCAACAAAGCCGGCGCAGACTTCAAGCGCGCGTTCACCCCGGAGAGCTACCGCCGGTTTCTGACCGACGCGGGCTTTGAAAATGTAACGCTGACCCTCTGCGAAGGCCGCGTCCCCTGCGCCGTCGCGGTGATCGGACTGTAAACCAAAGAGCATCTCTCCCCCTGCACCGCGAAACGCGGTGCAGGGGGATTTTTTTGCCCCCGACGGCGGAAAAAGACAAATTCCTCCACATAATCGCCGAGTTTCTCCAATTTTCAAACGCCGGTTTTGGTGATAAAGTATAAATCACCAAGAGGGACGCCGCGGCGCTTGGCGCCGCGGCGCCCCAAGAAAAATCAGGAGGACGAGAAAATGAAACTGCTCAAGCGCGCACTTCCCCTGCTCCTTGCGTTTGCCATGCTCTTTGCACTGGCTGCCTGCGGTCAGTCTGGCGGCACGGAGCCGAAAAACAGCGACGCCCCGGCTGCGGACACGCCGAACATCGGGTCCCTCGGCGGCGACAATCAGGAGCACGACGTCAGCGAATCCGTCATCGCAGAGTCCCTGACCTACGGTCTTCGCAACACCGGCTGGGACCTCGCGCCGTGGAAAAACAACGGCAGCTCCGGCAACACCATCTACACCCAGCTTTACGCCACGCTGATGGCGAACCCCAAGTTCGGCACCGCGCTCGCGGACATGCAGTATGACATGGCGGAGAGCTACACCATCTCCGACGACGGGCTCCACGCCACCGTCAAGCTGAAGGATTATATCCGCGACTCCAAGGGCAACGCCATCGGTGCCGATGACGTCGTGTTCTCTTACAAGACCGCGCCCAACGTCGCCGGTGCTTACGCCAACATCGGCGTTTACGTCGACGAGATCAAGGCGACCGACGACCTGACCGTGGAGATCACCGTCTCCTCCGCCGCCCCCGGCGTCTGGGAGTATGTTCTGTCCCACTGCCCGGTCGTGAACAAGGCTTGGTACGAGGGCGCGACCGACGAGCAGCGCTCCGGCGACCCGGCGACGACCGGCGCTTACAAGGTCAAGGAGAACATCCCCGGCACGAGCGTGACGCTCGAAGCCGTCGAGGACTTCTGGCAGAAGGACGGCGACCGCACTGTTTATGAAGTCGCCACCGCGAAGATCATCAAGTGCGTCGGCATCTCCGAGGACGCCATGCGCGTCATCGCGCTGGAAAACGGCGAGCTGGACCTCGCGTGGATCGAAAACACCAGCATCAAGACCTTCGCCGACAGCGGCGAGTTCGAGCTCTTTGACTTCTACATGACGAACCCGACCACCTTCGTGTTCAACTGCGCCGAGGGCAGCATCTTCCACGACAACGCCGATCTGCGTCAGGCAGTGCTGCACGCCATCGACTTTGAGCAGGTTCGCATCGCCGCCTCCGGCGACTTCGGCTTCCAAGGCCACGACGTCGCCCCCGCCGTCTGCGGCGACTATCAGTCCGCTTGGAACGACGCGCCTTACTATGACTACGATCTCGACGTCGCGAAGGAGTATCTCCAGAAGGCGGGCTACGACGAGAAGAGCGGCCTCAGCTTCCACTTTATGTGCAAGACCATGGGTCCCCAGAAGGCTGCCGTCGCCGTCGTGCAGAGCTGCCTGCGCAACATCGGCATCGAGGTCATTATCGACTCTTACGATCAGGCGCTGTTCGACACCTATTATCTTGAGCCGGACCAGTGGGATATGTGCTGGCACAGCGGCAACATGGCGACCGGCTTCGTCACCGAGGCTTGGAACTGGTACTACGGCACCAAGACCGCGCGCGGCAGCGTCGGCTTCGTGCAGGACGAGACGCTCCAGAGCCTCCTCAACGCGGCGATGGAGAAGAACGATGTCGAATCCCTGAGCGCCTTCCATGACTACGCCGTGGAGCAGGCTTACGCCGTCAACGCCTTCAACGAGCAGGCGTATCTCGTCGGCCGCAAGGGTATCGTCGGCGTCCAGTTCAACATCGAGGGTCCCGCCCTGAACGGCTGCATCTTCACCGAGGACTACGTCCCCGCCAAGTAAAGAAAAAACACCCATCTCATCTCTCTTTTTACCCCTTCCGCACCCGGACCGTTTTTCGATCCGGGTGCGGAAAAACGGCGAAAAGGGGGACCGCGTCGGATCCCGGACGGAAGCGCATCTTGGGAAAAAGGCGCCCTTCCGCCCGGCATCCGGAACCGGCGGAAAGAAGGAGGAAATCGGAATGGTCAAATACATCATAAAGCGGCTGCTGATGATGATCCCCATCATCCTCGCGGTCACGGTCATCATCTTTACGCTGATGAACTTCGTCCCCGGCGACCCCGCCACGATCCAAGCGAGCGGTCAGGTGCTCACGGAGGAGCAGCTCGACGCCATCCGCGAGAGCATGGGACTCAATCAGCCCTTTCTCACCCGGCTTTTCAATTACATCAAAAATGTGTTCCTGCACCTCGACTTCGGTCTTTCCTACACGAACGGGAGCCCGGTCGGTCCGGAGCTGCTGACGCGCTTCTGGACAACGTTCCGCATCGCGGTCATCGGCATGGTGCTGATGATTCTGATCGGCGTGCCGCTCGGCATCCGCTCGGCGGTCAAGGCGAACACGATCGAGGACCGCGTTTCCATGTTCGTGACGCTCATCGGCAACTCCATGCCGCTTTTCTGGCTCGCGCTGATGCTCGTGCTGCTGTTTTCGCTGAAGCTGAAATGGCTGCCGAGTTACGGCTCGGATAACTGGAAATGCTTCATCCTGCCCTGCGTCTGCGTGGCGCTGGAGGGCGTGGCGGGCATTGCGCGCCAGACGCGGTCGAGCATGCTGGAGGTCATCCGCTCCGACTATATCACGACGGCGTGGAGCAAGGGTCTGCCGGAGCGCAAGGTCATCTTCGGTCACGCACTCGCGAACGCGCTCATCCCCATCATCACCGTCATCGGCAGTCAGTTCGGCCGTCTCATCGGCGGCGTCGTCGTGGTGGAGACGATCTTCTCCATCCGCGGCCTCAGCGTCTATCTGCTCAACGGCATCAACAGCCGCGACTACCCGGTCGTTACGGGCAGCCTGATCGTCATCGCCTTCCTGTTTTCCATGGTCATGCTCATCGCGGATCTGGTCTACACCTTCATCGACCCGCGCATCAAGGCGAAATATGTCAAAGTAAGGAGGAGCCATGACAGCAATGGAGACTAAAAAAGACCGCATCGACCTGAGCAAAAAGCCCGGCTCGCTGCCCTATATCTGGAAGCGCATCTCGCGCAACAGCGGAGCCATGATCGGGCTTGCGCTGCTCTGCGCCATCATCGTGCTCTGCCTGCTCTCCCCGGTCATCATGAAATATGACTACGCCGCCGTCGACATGCGCAACCGCTTCGCGACGCCGAGCGGCGAGCACTGGTTCGGCTGCGACGAGCTCGGACGCGACATTATGTCCCGCATCTTTTACGGCGCGCGCTACACGCTCTCCATCGGCGTCGGCGCGGTGCTCATCGCCTCCATCTCCGGCATTTTCATCGGCGCGATCGCCGGTTACTTCGGCGGAACGCTCGACGCCGTGCTGATGCGTGTGCTGGACGTGCTCCAGTCCTTCCCCGGCCTCGTGAGCGCCATCGCCGTCGCCACCGTGCTCGGCACCGGTCTCGGCAACAGCATTCTCGCCATCGGCATCTCGTTTATGCCGCCCTTCGCGCGGCTGATGCGCGCCAACATCCTCCAGATCCGCGACAGCGAATATATCGAGGCGGCGACCATCATGCGCTGCTCCACGGGCCGCATCATCATGCGCCACCTCGTGCCGAACGCCATCTCCCCGATCATCGTGCAGATCTCCATGTCCATCGCGCAGGCGGCGCTGACCGCCTCCACGCTGAGCTTCCTCGGTCTCGGCGTCAAGGAACCGACCCCGGAGTGGGGCAGCATGATCGCCTCCGCGCGCAGCTTCATCCGCGAGAGCCCTCACATGGTCATCATCCCCGGTATTTTCATCATGATCACCCTCCTCAGCCTGAACCTTCTGGGCGACGCCATCCGCGACGCGCTGGACCCGCGGCTGAAGGACTGAGAAAGGAGAGAAAAAGCACACTATGGAACCGATCGAAACGAATGCGGAGTTTCTCTCCATCCGCGACCTCCGCGTGGAGTATTCCTCCGACGGCGTGCCCGTCCACGCCGTGAACGGCATCTCCCTCGATCTCGCCGCGGGCGAGGCGCTCGGTCTCGTGGGCGAGACCGGCGCAGGCAAGACGACTGTTGCGAAGACCATTATGCGCATCCTCCCGGACCACGCCGTCCGCAGCGTGACGGGCGAGATCCTTTTCAAAGGGCGCGACATCCTGACCATGCCGGAGCACGACATCCGCGCGCTGCGCGGCAAGTCCATCTCCATGATCTTTCAGGACCCGATGACGGCGCTGAACCCCGTCAAGACCGTCGTGGACCAGATCGCGGAGTCCATCGCTCTGCACCAGAACATGAAAAAGCGCGAGTCGCGCGAGGCGGCTGTCGAGATCCTGAAAAAGGTCGGCATCTCCCCGGACCGCGCGGGCGAATATCCCCACCAGTTCTCCGGCGGCATGAAGCAGCGCGTCGTCATCGCGATCGCGATCGCCTGCAACCCGGAGCTGCTCATCGCCGACGAGCCCACCACCGCGCTCGATGTCACCATTCAGGCGCAGGTGCTGGAGCTCATCGCCGGCATCCGCCGCGACCTCAACACCGCGCTCATCCTCATCACCCACGACCTCGGCGTCGTGGCGGAGATCTGCGACCGCGTCGCCGTCGTCTATGCCGGCGAGATCGTGGAGTCCGGCAGCATCGAGGACGTTTTCGAGCAGCCGGCGCATCCCTACACGCAGGGGCTCTTCGCCGCCATGCCGGACCTTGAGCACGACACAGAGCGGCTCCACCCCATCGAGGGTCTGCCGCCCGATCCGACGGACCTGCCGCCCGGCTGCGCCTTCGCGCCGCGCTGCCGCTACGCCACGGATGCCTGCCGCGCGGAAAAGATCGAACTGACACCGGTCGGCGAGGGTCACCTCTGCCGCTGCTGCCGGAACGGAAAGGAAGGGTAAGACGCTATGGCTGATTTGATCGAGATCAAAAACCTCAAAAAATACTTCAGCTCCGCGCGCGGTATGGTCCACGCGGTGGACGACGTCACCTTCTCCATCGCCGAGGGCTCCACGATGGGTCTCGTCGGCGAGTCCGGCTGCGGCAAGAGCACCCTCGGCAGAACGCTGGTCCACCTGCTGGAGAGCACGGACGGCCAGATCTTCTTCCGCGGGCAGGACGTCACGCATCTGAACAAAAAGCAGCTAAATGCCCTGCGCGAAGATATGCAGATGATCTTCCAAGACCCGTTTTCCTCGCTCAACCCGCGCCTCACGGTCAAGGACACCATTCAGGAGCCGCTCTATCTCTCCGGCAAATACCGCCGCGCGGAGCTCGACGACGTGACCTACGACATCATGGAGCGCGTCGGTCTGGAAAAGCGCTTCCAGCACTCGTTCCCCCATGAGCTCGACGGCGGCCGCCGCCAGCGCGTCGGCATTGCCCGCGCCCTCGCCGTGGACCCGAAGTTCATCGTCTGCGACGAGCCGGTCAGCGCGCTCGACGTGTCCATTCAGGCGCAGATCCTGAACCTTCTGATGGACCTTCAGGAAAAGCATGACCTCACCTATCTTTTCGTCACCCACGACCTCTCCGTCGTGCGCCACATCAGCGACGATATCTGCGTGATGTACTTAGGCCAGCTCGTGGAGAAGGCGCCGACGAAGGAGTTTTTCCGGCGCCAGCTGCACCCTTACTCCAAGGCGCTGCTCTCCGCCGTGCCGAGCACGAACATCCGCCGGAAGCGCGAGCGCATCATTCTGAAGGGCGAGATCACCTCGCCGGTGGACCCCAAACCGGGCTGCCGCTTCGCCAAGCGCTGCCTTTACGCCGACGAGCGCTGCACGGGCTGCCAGATCCCGCTTGAAGAGGTCGAGCCGGGCCACTTCGTCGCCTGCTGCCGCGCACGCGAGATCAATGAACTGAACTGATTTTCATTCCATTTCTCCTCTGCCGGAGAGAGACAGCTCTTGTCTCTCTCCGGCTTACCTGCTATAATGTAAACTGAAGTGCAAACGTTTTCACGGAGAAGGCGCAGACTTATGGACGACAACAACAAAAAACCGCTTCTCTCGGTCAGGGATCTGGTCGTGGAATATGGGTCGGGCGAGGACGTGACGCACGCGGTGAACCGCGTGTCGTTCTCCCTTGCGCGCGGCGAGGTGCTCGGACTCGTCGGAGAGACCGGCGCGGGCAAAACGACGCTCGCCAAATCCCTCGTGCGCCTGCTCCCGAAGCCCGCCGCCTCCATCCGCGGCGGCGAGATCGAGTTCGACGGGCGCGACATCCTCAAGATGTCGGACGCGGAGCTTCAGCATCTGCGCGGCGCGCGCATCTCCGTCGTGTTCGCCGACCCCGTCAGCGCCCTGAACCCGACGCGCACGGTCGGCAGCCAGATCGCGGAGGTCCTCGCGCTCCATCAGCACCTGCCCCGCCACATAGCCGCCGACCGCGCCGCCGAGATGTTGGAGCGCGTCGGCATCTCCGCCGACCGCGCGGGCGAATATCCTTACCAGTTTTCCACCGGCATGCGCCAGCGCGTCGTCATCGCCATCGCGCTCGCGTGCAGCCCGGACCTGCTCGTCGCCGACGAGCCGACAACGAATCTGGACGTCACCATTCAGGCGCAGGTGCTGGACATGATTCAGTCTCTGCGCGAGGAGAAGAACATGGCGATGCTCCTCATCACCCACGACCTCGGCATCGTCGCCGAAAACTGCGACTCCGTCGCGGTCATGTATGCCGGGGAGATCATCGAATACGGCAGCATCGAGGAAATTTTCGAGCACGCGGCGCACCCTTATACGTTGGGGCTTTTCGCCGCCATGCCGGATATGTCGATGGAGTTTGAGCGCTTGTCGCCCATCCCCGGCTGCTCGGCGGACCTCTCCGCGCTGCCGACCGGCTGCAAGTTCCGCGCGCGCTGCCCTTACGCCACGGCGGACTGCCGGCGCGAGGACGTGGCGGACACGTTGCGTCGCCTCGGCGGGACCCACTACTGCCGCTGCGGTCATGTCGGCGGGGAGGGCGGCGGCGCATGACGGAAAAGCTCCGGGTCGTCGTCGCGGACGACGAACCCTTTATCTGCAATATGCTCGCCCGCATCATCCGCTGGGACGAGCTGGGGCTGACCCTCGCCGGGGTCGCCCATGACGGCGCGGAGCTGTTAGAGCTCATCGCCGCGGAGAGCCCGGACATCGCCGTGACGGACATCTCCATGCCGAAGATGGACGGGCTGGAGGTCATCCGCTCCGTGCGCGAGTCGGGCGGGCGCTGCCGCTTCATCATCATCAGCGGCTACCAGCATTACCGCTACGCCTGCAACACGCTCCACTACGACGTGGACGACTACCTTGTCAAGCCCGTGGACGAGACGGAGCTGAACGCCGCGCTCGCGCTCATCGCGCGCTCCCTGCGCAGCACGGACGACCCCGCCGCCGCGCGCAGCGAGCGGACGCGCCGCGCCGCCTTTGTCGAGGAGGGCATGTACGCCCTGCGCACCGAGCCGCGGACACTGGAGGAGCTGAACGCGGCGTGGGGGCTCCGGCTGCGCCCCGGCGTGTTCCGCGTGGCGTTCACGAAGCTCGAACGCTCCCGGCAGGAGGAGGACGTCTCCTCCGTCGTGGCGAAGCTCCGCTCCGTCACGGAATCGGTGCTCGCGCCGCTTTGCATGGAGCTCGTCTGCTCCGAGAGCGCCGAGGGCGTGCTCGCGCTCGCGAACTTTGCGCCGGAGCGCGCACGCGAGGTCGAGCGCAGTCTGGAGCTGCTGCTCGAAAAGGCGCGGAGCGTCGCCGGCATGTTCGGCGGCATGGGCGTCACGGTCTGCGCCGGAGAGCCGGAGACGGACCCTTTGCAGCTCGCCCGCGCCCGCCTCTCCGTCCGCGACGCGGAATGGGCGCGCATCTTTTACGGCACGGGCCGCGTCGTGTCCGCCGGAGAGCTGCCGAGCGTCGCGAACGAGGCGGTGCGCTTAAAGCGCGAGGAGCTGCTCGGCGAATTCACCGCCGCCTTCCGCGCGCTCGACGACGACGCGCTGCGCCGGAGCGCGGAGAGCCTCTTCTCCTTCCCGATGAACGTTCTGCGCAGCCGCGAAACGCGCGAATTTATCCGCACGCTGCTGGACACGTTTCTGGACGTAAACCGCGCCCGCCTCGCCGCCTTCGACGAGCCGGAGCGCGCCGTGCGCGAAATGCGCCGGAAGCTCGATAACTGCACGCGCGTGACGGAGTATATCCCGGCGTTCCAGCGCGTTTTCACGGAGGAGATGGAGCGCATCCGGAGCTTTGAGCTCGCGCGCGAGCGCGGCGTGCTCGAAGTCTTGGAGCACCAGCTCGCCGCCTGCGGCGGAACGCTGCCGTGTCTCCGGTCGGCGGCTGCCGCCGCGGGGCTGGACCCGGAGGCGCTGCGCGAGCTGCTGCTGCGGCGCACGGGCGGGGACTATGCCGCCTTTGCCGCGGCACTGCGGATCGAGCACGCCAAGGCGCACCTGCGCGCCGGGCGGAAGCCGGACCGCGCGCTCGCCGCGGAGCTCGGCTTTTCCGGCGAGCGGGAGTTCAAGCGCGAATTCAAGCGTCTCGTGGGCGTCGCCCCGGCGCAGTATGCAAGAATATTCCGATAGAAAAAGGAGCGTGGGTCATTCATGGGACGGCTCATCATCATGACGGAGGAAAAATTCGAGCGCCTCGCCGCGGAGCGCATCGCCGCCGCGCGCGAGCAGCAGCAGCGCGACTATGAACAGGAGCTGCTGATGAAGCAGGCGAACTTAACGGCGCTGCAAAACCAGATCAACCCCCATTTTCTCTATAACACGCTCGAATGTATCCGCGGGCAGGCGCTCATGGAGGGCTCGCCCGACATCGCCGCCGCAGCGCAGGCGCTCAGCCGCTTTTTCCGCTACAGCATCAGTGGGAAAAGCGACATCGTGACGCTCCGGGAGGAGCTGGAAAACCTGAAAAACTATGTCGCGATCCAGAGCTACCGCTTCGCCGACCGCTTTACGCTGCAAACGGACCTCGGTGGGGACGAGAGCGTGCTCGATGCGCTGGTGCCGAAGCTCTCGCTCCAGCCCGTCGTGGAAAACGCGATCATCCACGGCTTTTCCGCCATCACCTCCGGCGGCATCGTGTCCGTCGCGGTGCGCCGCGCGGAGGGGAATCTGCTCATCACGGTGTCCGACAACGGCTGCGGCATGGACGCCGCCGCGCTCGCGGCGCTGCGCCGCACCGTCGCGGGCGAGGAGCAGCCGGACCGCCCCGTGTCCGCCAGCGGCAGACGCAGCGGGCTGGGGCTCCAGAATGTGGACAAGCGCATCAAATACCGCTACGGGGCGGAATACGGTCTCAGCATCCAGAGCGTTCCCGGCTGCGGCACGGACGTGGAGCTCTTCCTCCCCTTCCGGCTGACGGTGGACTGACATGGCGGAGCAGGAGCTTTTTCGCGCGCGGAGCGCCGTAGTCTCCTCCGTGCTCCGCCGGGAGCTGGACGGGCTGGACCTCGCCGTTTACCGCGGGGAGGTGCTGGGGCTCGCCGCGCTCTCCTCCGGCGGGCGGGAGGCGCTGCTCGCGCTGCTCACCGGGCGCGCCGCGCCGGAGCGCGGCAGCGTGTTTTTCCGCGGAAAGCCCGCCTCCGGCGCGCCGGGCGAGGGGCTTCGCACCGCCGCCGTCGGCGCGGGGACCACCGTGGGAGAGCTCACGGTCTGGGAGAATCTGCTCGTGCTGCGCCCCGGAAGCAAGCCGCTGCGGGTGCTGAACGCGCGGCGGATGCGCCGGAGGTGCGCGCTGCTGCTTTATGAATACGGTCTCGCCGCAAACCCGGACGCGGTCTTCCGCGCGCTGCCGCCGGTGCTGCGCTTTTCGCTGGAGCTGCTGCGCGCCCGGCTCTCCGGGGCGGAGATCGCCTTCGCGCTCTCCCCGATCCCGGCGGGGACGGCGGCGGAGCTGGACGCGCTGCGCGCCCTGCTGCACCGTCTCGCCGGGGAGGGGCTGAGCGTGGTCCTCGCCGACCACCGCGGCGGGCTTCTGAACGCGCTCGCGGACCGCGTCGCGTTTTTCTCCGGCGGCGCGGTGATCAAGGTCTCGCCCGCAGGCGCGGAGACGGAGCGCGTGCTTGCCGCCCTCTCCGCAGGGGAGCCGCGGCGCGCGCCGGAGCCTCCGACGGCGGACGCCGCTCCCTGCGCCGGGGCGCTCCCGCTGCGCGCCGGGGAGGTGACGGTCCTCCGCGCCGCGTCGCCGGACGAGGTGCAGCATTTCACCGCGGCGGCGGAGCGCGCCGGGCTGCTCTGCGTCCGTCCGGGCTTTGCGCAGACGGTGATCCGCGCGCTCTCCCCGGCGGATAATCTCGGTCTCGGCTGGATGCAGCGCCTCGGCGCGCTCGGCGTCCGCCGGAGGGAAACAGAGCGCGTGCTGCTGCGCGCCTTTGCCGCGTGGTACGGCGACGGCTTCCCGCTCGACGCCGCGACCTGCCGGGCGCTCACATGGCATGAATGCACCGCGCTCGCGCTTTACCGGCTCGTGCTCCGCCGCCCGGCGGCGGTGGTGTTCGCCGACGTGCTGCGCGAGCTTTACGCCCCGTCCCGCGCGCTCGTGCTGCGCGCGGCGGACACGCTCGCCGCGGGAGGCGCCGCGGTCTGCTTTCTGGAGTTTGGAAAGCCGGACGAGGATGAAAAAGAGAAGGGAGAGACCGGGCTATGAAAACAAAACAGGGCACGCTCGCCCTCATCGCCGACCACGCGCTGCTGCCGCTTCTGCTCGCGCTCTCGGCGCTCTGCTGGTACACGCTCGGCACGGCGCGCTATTACCCGGACAGCGCCGCGTCGCTGCTCGCCGCAAGCACAAAAGTGCTCGTCATCGCCGCCGGCTGCGCGATCGTAACGGCGTCGGGCGGCATCGACGTCTCCATCGCGGGTCAGATCTCGCTCTCGCTCACGACAATGGCGCTCGCGAGCTCGCTGGGGGCGCATCCGGCGTTCGTGGTGCTCTGCGGCGTCGCCGTCGGCGCGGTCTGCGGGGCGCTGAACGGGCTGCTGATCGCCGTGCTCGGCGTCCCCGCCTTTCTCGCGACGCTCGCGAGCAACTTTATCTTCAGCGGCATCGCGCGCACACTCATCACGAGCGGGATCTCGTTTTCCTTCAAAAACTTCCTCTCGCGCGCGATGGACTGGAGCGTGCTCGGCGTCCATCTCGACGCGATCATCGCGCTCGCCTGCCTCGCGCTCGCGTGGTTTCTGACGGACCGGACGGGCTGGGGGCGCTACGTTCTCGCCGTGGGGCTGGACAGCCGCGCTGCGGCGGCTTCGGGCGTGCATGTGCGCCGCGTGAAGTGGAGCTGTTATTTTGTGAGCGGGCTGTTCTGCGCCGTCGGCGGCATCGTGCTCTCCGGCAACGAGGGCATCGCCATCGCCGCGGCGGACGTGAAGCTCACGCTGAGCAGCCTCGCCGCCATTGCGCTGACCCAGATGCGGCTTTTCCGCGTGCCGGACCGCCCCGTGCGCGTGCGCGTGGCGCGGCTCGCCGTCGCCGTGCTGCTGCTGGAGCTCTGGACCGCGTGGCTCGAACAGGTCTCGTCGTGGATCTATATGCGCCAGATGGTCTGTTCCCTCGTGCTCCTCGCCGCGGCAGCGCTGGGTGTGGGGCGCTCGGAGCGCTTTTTTGGAAAAAAGGAGAGACGGAACACCGATGGAGGAGAGAAAAAAACTGCTGATCGCGGACGATGAGGCGCTCATCTGTGCCCTGCTGCGCCATATCATCCGCTTCGACGACTTGAACCTCGCGCTCGCGGGCGAGGTCCATGACGGCACGGCGCTGCTGCGCGCCATCGAGACGGAGAAGCCCGACATTGTGGTGACGGACATCTCCATGCCCGGCATGGACGCGCTGGAGGTCATCCGGCGCACGCGCGAGCTTGGGCTCGCCACCGCCTTCATACTCGTCAGCGGTCACCGCGAATTTGAATACGCTTACGGCGCGCTGAAATACGGCGTGGAGGACTATCTGCTCAAGCCCATCGACGAGGAGGAATTAGACCGCACGCTGCAAAAGGCGCTCCGCCGTCTGCGCGGCGGGGAGGAGCCCGCGGCGAAGGCGGAGGAGGAGCCGCCGCAGCTGTCGAAAACCGTGCGCCTCGCCTGCGCCTATGTGCGCGAGGGCTACGCCGGAACGGTCACGCTGGAGTCCGCCGCGGCGGTGGTGCATCTGAACGCGGCTTATTTTTCCAAGCTCTTCAAGCGCGAAACGGGGAAAAACTTCTCCGAATACGTCGCGGAGGTGCGCATGGAAAAGGCAAAGGAGCTGCTGAGCCGCGGGCGGATGAACATCAGCGAGGTCGCCTTCGCCGTCGGCTTTTCGGACGTGCAGTATTTCTCCAAGACCTTCAAGCGCTGCACCGGTATGCGCCCCTCGGAATACCGCGAGCGCTTCGGCTGAAGGCGAAAGCCACTTGCAAAGCGCCCCGCGCTTCTGTTATAATGGAAAAAAAGCGCAAAAAGGAGGGGCGGAGCCTTGTCAAAGCTGACGAAGCAGGCGATCTATGCCTCGTTTCTGAAATTTCTGGAGCAGAAGCCGCTGGACCAGATCACGGTAAAGGACATCGTGGACGACTGCGGCATCAACCGGAAGACTTTTTATTACTATTTTCAGGATATCTACGCCCTGACCGAGGAGATCTTCCGCTCCGAGTTCGACCGCATCCGCCGCGAGCACCCGCCCGTGGGACAGGACTGGCAGGAAGTTTTCCGCGAGCTCTCGGATTATCTCTACAAAAACCGCCGCATCGCCCTGCATGTGTTCCGCTCCGTCGGCTATGAGGAGATGAGCGGCGCGTTTTTCAAGACCTGCATGGAATATATGCCGGACTATCTCCGCCGCATTTCCGCGGGGATGACGGTCCGTGAGGAGGATCTGGACCTGCTCGCGCGCTATACCTCGCTCGGTCTCAGCGGCCTGCTCGCCCACTGGATAGCAGAAGGGATGCAGGCGGTCCCCCTTGAGCGCATGGACCGCCTCGCCGCGCTGATGGACGGAACGGTCGAGCTCGCACTCCGCAACGCAGAGAAGCTGAACTGAAAAACACCGCGGTCAATTTGTAACACGCTGTGAAAATTGACCGTGGTTTTTTCATGGCGCGGCGTGTTAAACTAAGGTGAAAACGAGAGAAAAGAGGGACGAGAGGCTTATGTTTTTCTTCGCAAACCCGATCCTGATCGCGGCGGCGGTCATCCCTGCGATCGTGCTGCTGGCGTATGTCTACCGCGCCGACCGGCTGGAGCCGGAGCCGCCGGGACTGCTCTGGAGCCTCGTGTGGCAGGGCATCATCGCAACGGCGCTCGCCGTGTTCACGGAGCGGCTCGGTATGACACTGCTGGACCGCTGGTGTCCGGCGGACAGCGCGCTTTATAACGTGCTGCTCTATTTCGTCGTGGTCGCCGTGAGCGAGGAGGGCTTCAAATACCTGCTCCTGCGGCGGCGGACGTGGAGCTCCCCGGCGTTCAACTGCCAGTTCGACGGCGTGGTCTACGCCGTGTTCGTCTCGCTGGGCTTTGCGCTCTGGGAGAACATCGACTATGTGGTGATGTATGGCTTCGGCACGGCGCTGCTGCGCGCGGCAACGGCGGTGCCGGGGCACGCCTGCTTCGGCGTGTTCATGGGCGCGTTTTACGGGCTCGCCCGCCGCTATGAAAACTATGGCGAGCCGGGGCGCAGCCGCCTTTTCCGCCGGCTTGCCGTGATCGTCCCCGCCCTGCTGCATGGCAGCTATGACTTCATCGCCTCCACGGAGAGCGGCGACGGGACATGGATCTTTGTCGGCTTCGTCATCATGCTCTTCGCCGCGGCGTTCCTGCTCATCCGCCGCCTGAGCCGCCGCGACCGCTATATCGACTGAACGGGAGAGGACCGGAATGAACGTTTTTCTGAAGCTCGCGTATCTCTTTTTCATCGGCTCCACGCTCGGCTGGGTCGCGGAGGTCATCTTCCGCCGCTTTTTCTCCAGCGCGAACCCGGAGCGCAAGTGGATCAATCCCGGCTTCTGCGTCGGACCCTACGTCCCGCTTTACGGCTGGGGGCTCTGCATCCTCTACCTGCTCGCCGCGGCGGACGGAGCGGCGGTCTTTTCCGGCACGGGCGGCAAGATATTGCTCATCGTCTGCATGGGGCTCTGCATGACGGCGATCGAGTATATCGCCGGCGTCACGAGCTGGAAGGTGACCCACGTCCGGCTCTGGGACTACAGCCGCGAGTGGGGCAACATTCAGGGGCTCATCTGCCCGAAGTTCTCCCTCGTCTGGACGGCGGCGGGCGCGGCTTACTATTTCGGCGTCCACCCCTACATACTGGACGCGCTGCGCTGGCTGTCGGAAAACCTCGCGTTTTCCTTCGTCATCGGCTTTTTCTTCGGCGTGTTCTGCATCGACGCCGTTTATTCCGCCAAGCTGCTCGTAAAGCTCCGCGCCTTTGCCGAGGAGCACCAGATCGACATCAAGCTCGAAGCCCTGCGCGAGCAGATCCGCCGCAGCCGCGCCGCCCACAACGAAAAGCCCCGCTTCCTCTTCTCCTTCCGCACCGCCCGCCCCCTCGCCGACCACCTCCGCGAAAGCCGCGAGGCTTGGATCGAGAGACGGAAAGAGAAAAAATAAGCGCAAAAGAGACCACCATCCGGCGGTCTCTTTTTATCCTCCCTTGCAATCCCGTCCCCGGTCTGCTACAATACCAGTACCATCGGTTAACAAGAGCACAAGGAGGGATCACCATGCCCGATTGGACCCCTGATCCGTGCGGGGCGCTTCGCTGCGGGGCGGCGCGGGAGTGCGTTACGCCGCCGGAGGCGCTTCTGCCGCGGCTTTACGGACTGATGAACCAGCGCTTCGGCGGCGTGCGGGACGCGCTTTTCGTCCGCGCGCTCGCGGTCGAGAGCGGCGGCGAGCGGTTGCTCTGGCTCTCGTTCGACTTTGACAAGGCGCCCTGCCCCGCCGCTTGGCTCCCGGAGCTCTGCGCGCGCTTTGACCTGCCGGAGCGCGCGGTGTTTTACACCGCGATCCACTGCCACTCCGCGCCGCTCACGGACGAGCGGCCCTACGACGGTCCGAACGCCAAGGCGAAAAAGAGCCCGGACCAGCGCGCGGCGGCGGACGAATATGAGCGCATCATCCACGATGCCCTGTTCGCCGCGGCGGACCGCGCCGTCGCCGCGCTGCGACCGGCGCGCTGCGGCTATGCCGCCGGGGACTGTCTGCTCGGCGTGAACCGCAACTTTGACTACGCGGACGGCTGCGCCATCGGCTTCAACCCCGCCGGGGACGCCGACCGCCGGCAGCACATGTTCGGCTTTGCCGACGCGGAGACGGGCGCGCCGATCGCCTATCTCGTGAACTTCGCCGTCCACAACACGGTGCTGCACGCGAACACGCTCGCCGACGGCGCCCTCGCCGTTTCGCCGGACCTCGGCGGCTGCTTCGCCCAGCTTCTGGAATCGCGCAGTCCCGGCGCGGTGGCGCTCTGGACCAGCGGCGCGGCGGGCGACGTGAACCCCGTGATGATGACGGAGCTAAGCTGGCCCGACCCCGCGGACGGGCGGCTTTGCAGCGGCATTCTGGCGCGTGAGGCGCAGGAGCAGGTCATGCAGATCATGCTCGGACGCTACGCCGCGGCGACGCTGCCGCTCGCGGACGCGCTGCGCTTCGACACTGAGCGCCCCGCGCTGCGCAGCGCGCTCGGCTGGGTCCGCGTGCCGGGGCGCGGGGAGGAATACGCCCTGCGCGTCCACGCGCTGCGGCTCGGCGATGCGGTGCTCTTCGGCTTCAGCGGCGAGCTCTACACCTCCTTCGCCCGCCAAATTCGACGTCTCTCCCCCTACCCCGTCACCGTCTGCGTCAACCACGACGCGACCTTCCTCAGCAACGCCGACTACATCTTAGACGACGACGCCTGCGCCCGCGGCGCGCTCGGCTACGACCACTCCTTCCTCCTCCCCGGCGAGCTCGCCCCCGCGTTCGATAAGATCGTTCCGGAGCTTTTGGGAGAATTGGAGTAAAAGAATATCAACGCGGCGCAGCCGCACAATTTAAAGGCCTCCCTGTGTAAGGCACCCCCAGTGCGCACACTGGGGGCGTGCACAGCAGAGGCTGTCAGCCGAAGGCTGACTGGAGGGTTGTAAGCTGCCGGAACATCCGGACTTGGCGTTTGCGTGAGCGTACAACCCCTCAGTCAGCGCTTCGCGCTGACAGCGGCAGAAAGTCAACCAAGTGCAACCCCCGCAAGTTCGGCTGGGGAGAGCCAGTCGAAGATTTTTCTCGGCCTCTGGTTGATGAGGTCCACGACCTCCTGAAGG
>CAVJGI010000012.1:0-35180 GCA_963649145.1 Ruminococcus bicirculans (ex Wegman et al. 2014)
ACAGCTCCCCTTTCGGGGGAGCATTTTTCTAAGGTCGCGGCTTCGCCGCGGTTTTAAATTTTGGACTCTTTGGTTGAGGGTGCGTGACCGGCGTTTGCACGGGTTGTGTCTACCGCCCCAGTAAGACCGGACCAGCTTCCGTTTTAGGGGGAATCCAAGGGGGTCGTCAGACCCTCTTGGTCGTTCAGGAAAAGGATTGTTAAGGGAAAACCCATTCGAAAGGGTTTTCCCTTAACAATCCTTTGCTTACTTTCCCCGCACGGGGAAAGTAAGTCGCGTCCCGCGGACGCGAAACTTATTCAATCCTCGCGCCGCGCACGGCGCGAATCCTATTTCAACCCCTCGCCCTTGCGGGCGAGAAAACCCCATGAGCAAAACCCGGAAGACACATATCCTCCGGGTTTACTCCGCATATTCGCATCTCACGAGCACGCGGTGGGCACTGTCTGCCGTGCAGGTGAATAGGGTCAGGGGGTAGTCGCTGGGGAGAGCGGCGGCATTGGTGCCGGGGACGGTCTCTATGGCGGCTACGGTGAAGCTGTGGGTCTCTCCGGCGGCGTCGGTGAGCTCTACTGCCGTGCCGGGCTCGATGGTCCAGAGGCAGCGGAAATGGCTGCGGTAGCTGTGGCCCAGAATGACGAGGTTGCCCCCGGCGAGGGAGCCGGAATAGCGGCAGGGCGCGGCGGTCAGGAGCGGGTAGCTCCAGTCGCTCATCACCGGCAGGGCGAGCCCCAGCGAGGGGATGCGCAGCACGCCGAGGAGCGAGTATTCGCCGAGCGCCACGGTGTCGTCCGCGGTCGCGGACGGCGAACCCTCCGCGGGGTCGGCGGGCTCCGCATCCGGGACGGTCACGGAGAGCTCCGGCGCGCTCCAGCGCAGCTCCAGCTCCGCGAGCAGCGCCTCGCTCGTCTCCCCGGCGAGGCGGTCGGCGCCGCGGTAAGTCCAGAGCACCGCCCCCGCGCCGAGCGCAAGGGCGAGCGCGAGCGCGAACAGGTGCCACGCGCGGCGGCGCTTCCGCCGCTCCCAGACACCGAGGGCGAGCAGCGCGAGCGCACCGGCGGCGAGGAGCACGACCGGCAGCGGGTCCTGCCCCGTCTGGGGCAGCTTGCCGTCGTCGACCGGTTCGGGCGTGGGCTCCGGCGTCGGCTCCGGCGGGGCGTCCGTCGGCACCGGCGTGGGCTCCGGGGTGGGTGTCGGCGTCGGGGTGGGCTGCGGCTCGGCGGGCTCGGCTTTGGGGCGGCTCGTCACGTCGTAGCGCGTGCTGCCGCCGACGCGGAGCGGGATCGAGACGAGAAAGCTCGGAAACGTCAGCTCCTGTCCGGCGCGGCAGACGACGAGATAAACTCCCTCGGCGAGCTCGCCGAAGCGCAGCACGCCGCGCGCGTCCGTCGCACCCTCGGCGTCGGCTGGGATGGACTCCGCCGCGGCGTAAGCGGCGAGGGTGCGCGCGTTTTCCGCGGCGTCCCGCTCGCGGGCGAGGCTCTCTGCGCTGACGCCCGCGCCGGAAAACGCCGCGCCGTCCACGCGCCAGAGCGCGGCGGCGACGCCCTCCACGGGCGCGTCGGCGTCATCCGTCAGCTCGATGCGCAGCGAGCCGGCGGCGGCGAGCGCCGGGGCGCTCAGCAGCAGCGCGAGGGCGAGCAGCGCCGCGGCGATGGCTCTCAAACGTCGCATGCCGCACCTCCTCTCCCCCGCCGCCGCGCGAGCAGCGCCGCGAGCCGCCCGTCATAGACCTTCAGCTCGTTCGGGAGCTCCACACTGCCGCCCTCGGCCGCCGCCGTGCCGCTTATCACCCGCGTTCCGCGGACGAGCAGCCGGTGGGAGTTGATGCCGTAGGGCGTGCAGGTCAGGAGCGTTACGAAGTCCTTCCCCTCCTCGACGGCGAGCAGGGAGAAGTCCCCCGGCTCGACGACGGCGATGCGGTCGACGCGGTAAGTCAGCGTTTCGCCGAGGACGTGGAGTTTGAAAACGTCGCCGCGCTCCAATCGGTCGATATTGGTCAGCAGCTCGCTGCTGGGCAGTCCGCGGTGGCCGGAGAGCACGCAGTGGGTGCTCTCGCCGCCGACGGGCAGGCTGCTCCATTCGAGGTGGCCGACCGAGCGCTGGAGCGTCTCGCTCTCCGTGCCGTGGCGGACGGGCAGCGTGACGCCGAGGGTGGGGATCTCGAGGTAACACATCACGTCGCTGCCCTCGGCGAGGAGCGAGGCGG
The DNA here is from genome assembly GCA_963649145.1 of Ruminococcus bicirculans (ex Wegman et al. 2014). Taxonomy (GTDB): domain Bacteria; phylum Bacillota; class Clostridia; order Oscillospirales; family Oscillospiraceae; genus SVKR01. The sequence goes on from CAVJGI010000012.1 coordinate 2,210, forward strand.
CGTAATCGTCCGCCATCTCCTCCGGCAGCGCGTAAGGCGAATCACGGGTCAGCAGCGCGCGGTTATAGTCCTCCGCCGCGGCGCGCAGCCGCTCCTGCTCCTCCGCCTGAAGACGGGAGACCGAGTCGCTGTAGCTGAGGATGCTCTTCGCCTGCCGCACGGTGTTCCAGTAGTTGCTGAGCGACGGATAAAGCAGCAGCGCGAGACCGAGGAGAAAGATCGCCCCGATCGCCGCCGCAGTCAGCCAGCGCCGCTGTTTTTTCATTTATCCGTCACGCTCCTTTCGGTGGGGTCTTGCCTCCCCTGAAAGGGGAGGTGGCCGCGCGCAAGCGCGGTCGGAGGGGTTCTCCGGGCTTGGATGAAGTCGGGGGAAACCCCTCAGTCAGCGCGCAAAAGCGCGCTGCCAGCTCTGCTGTGCACGCCCCCAGTGTGCGCACTGGGGGTGCCCTTTCAGGGGAGCCAAGGGCTCACTCCGCCTTTTTGCGCTTCACGACGACGAGCGCCAGCGCGCAGAGGACGAGGATGCCGCCCGCGATGTAGAAGATCGTGGTACCGATACCACCGGTTTCGGGGAGGTCGGAACCGGGAGTGTTAACGATTTCCGCGGTGGGATTCACCAAGCCAGTGAGCAGCCCCTTACCATTATACTGGGGTTCAATCGTCGCATCCGTGTCTGCGGCTTTGATGTAGCCTTCAGGCGCTTCAGTTTCAATCAGTGTATAAGTACCAGCCTTAAGTCCCTTGATGCTGATTGCGCCCGATTCCGCCGGGGTGATGATTTCTGTCCCTTCATTCTCATTTACCCAGCTGCTAAAAAGGTAGTGCCGATCATCGATCTTGGTCAGTTTTGCATACTCCCCTGCCTCATTCGTTACTTTGAACTTGGCATTCGCAAGATGTCCACCTTTGTTATCGACCTTTGAGAAGTTTATAGTTCCGGTATAAACACGCGCATTATTAGTGTCGTAGTCTGTACCAGTCTCTCCATAGTAAATATATGCATTATTCTCGTAGTAAGCCTCGTTAGAACTGTTTTCCTCAAACGTTCCACTATAGGTGATCTTAATCGTCTCGTAGTCTTTAAGCGTCTTCCTGAAGCTTTCGCTCAGCGTGATCGTGATTCCTTTCCCGTCTGCGTCAGGGGTCAGCGTGTAATCTGGGTCCGTTACGCCGTCTGCCGCGCGAGTAAGCTCCGTACCGTCCTTATCAAACATTTTCAGACTTCCGGCAGTAAACTGAATGCCGTCAGGCAGTCTGTCCGTAATCTTATACTCATCCGTTCCGGCGGCAGCCGCGATGGTGATGGTATAATTCAGCACGGTGTTGAAGTCGGCGGAAATCGCGTCTTCGTTTTCGACCTTCTTATCGATGGTGGGCAGCTGCCTGTTCTTTTCGCTGATTTCAACCGGAGTCGTGCTGTTATTGATGGTGAAAAGAGTGTATGTCTAAACTCCTTGCACATCCTTACGACTCGAAACCATTACGTAGAAGCCGAACTGAAGGTCGCCGACATCAAGCGATTCACTATTTTTCGCAGTTGCCTCTTTGTCCGCACTAATGGAATTTGTTTCTGCTGCACTAACAACTTTCCCCGCAAAGGTTTGCGCTTTGTCATTCGGAAAGTCTGTCACCGTCACCGGTGCTCCAACTCCCGGTTCGTTGTTAAAGTTTCCGATTTCCATGTCAAAAGTCCGGATCGCGGCGTTCCATTTGTCGTTGGTGATAAAGTTGCTGGTCGCGCCGTCCTCGGAGACGCCGCTGATGTCCAGCACACGATAGAACGTGTAGGTCGCGCCGGCGACGGCGTTCGTGATTTTGACGGAACCTGTCATGGGATTGCCGTCATCGTCCGCCATCGGCTTGAGGGTAACCGCCATCGCGCCGGTTGCCATGACTCCCGCTAACAGCAGCGCTGCGAGCAGGATCGCTAAGATTCGGTTTGTTTTCTTCATTTGGTTTTACTTCCTTTCTGATTTTTGTTTTTGCTTTTTTACTTCATACCTACCTCTGGGGTTTTTCGCGCGGCTCAACTATCCATACGCCCCCTCCTTCCTCCGTTTTTTGAGGAATATGGCGACGCAGAGGGCTGTGATGAGCAGCATCACGCCCGCGGCGTAATACCCGGTGGTTCCGGTCCCGCCGGTGGACGGGAGCTCGGAGGTCGCGCGGTTCAACACGCGGATATGGTAAGCGGTCCCGGCGGCGAAGACGTAGCCGTGGGTCTCCACGGTGACGCTGCCGTTTTCGTTCAGCGTCAGGTACGCGGGCTCCGTGAAGCCCAAGTAGCCGTCCGGGGTGCGCGTTTCGGTGAGGCGGTAGCGCTGGTTATAGCGGAGGTTATCGAAGCTGAGTGCGCCCTGTGCGTCCGTTGTGGCGGTCTTGGTCGCCGCGCCGGAGAGGGGCGTTCCGTTTTCATCCACGGCGACGAGCGCGAACTCCGCGCCGGGGACGGCGGTCAAGCCGGACATATCGCGCTTATCGAGAAAGAGCAGCGGGCGCTTCGGCGTGTTCTCCACGGTGAGGTAGACGTGGCTGAGATCGGTCGAGGTCTCGTAGTTCACGATCCAGTTGGCGAAGGTATAGTCCGCCTTGCAGCTCTCCGTGCCGATCTTCATCTCGCGGACGGACCATGTGACCGCCTCGCCGTTCGCGACCGTCGGGAGGTTTTTCCACTCGTGGTGCCAGCCGTCTACGGCGGTGAGCGTCACGGTCGCCGCCTGTCCGCTCTCGCGCAGGATCGTCGCGGCGGTGTTGGCGCTGCCGTTTGCGAGCAGCTGGACGGTGACGTCCGTGCGCTCGCTGTCCGCGCAGTCCCACTTTTTCAGGACGGAGACGGTCACGGGGGTGGAGGAGTTGCGGATGACGAGCAGCCCCTGATCATAGCGCGCCCATTCGCCGCTCTCGCTCTTGATCCCGATCGTCGTGCCGTCGTCAAGATAGCCGATGACGATCTCGTCGACGCCGCGGTAGCCCGCGGGGGGTCGCCACCTCTTTGACGGTGATGTCGCCCTTTTCATAGGTGAAGCCCTCGGTGGAGAGGTTGGTGTAGCCGTCGCAGGGGAGGCGGTTTACCGCGCCTGTGTCCTCGGTGTTGAACTTATAGAGCCCGGTCTCGGCGTCGTAGTCGAAGGTCATGCGCGCCCCGCCCTGCCAGAGCTCGAACTCCGCGCCGGCGAGCGCCTGACCCGTTGCGGCGTCCTCCTTCTTGATCATCAGGGAGTTGCCGCGGAAATAGATGTTGTTGAACTCCGCGCGCAGCCACTCCGGGTCTTCGAGGTCCGTGGCGTGGGTCGTGCCGCGCACGGTGACGGTGCTGCCGGTGCCGGTGTTCGTCTGGCCCAGCGCGGAGGAGTCGACAATGATCCACTCGGCGTAATCCGCGCTGCCCGTGACGTCGGGCGGGTATTCCGTGATGGTCCACTGCTCGTTATACTTGACGTCGCCGAACTCCCAGAGGAGGGTGTTGTCATTGCCATCGCCGTCGTCGATGGGCGTGAGCCAAGCGGTGATATCGCTCGCGCTCAGGTTCAGCGCGTTCAGGATGCGGCGCTGTTCCGCGCTGCCCGCGGCGGTGATGGTCATGATATAATGCTTGCTCGCGTCGGCGTTCACGGCGTGGATATAAAAGCCGTCCTTCGCCTGCGCGATGAGCGTTTCGTTGCCGGAGAAGGTCTTCGTCGTGTGGACGCGCCCCTCCTTGCGGACGAGGAGACCGTCGAGGTGCCAGTCGTCGAGGTTGCCGCCGTCGTTTGCGACCTTCATCTCATACCAGCGGATGGCGTAGCCGTATTCGTTGAGGTCGTTCACGTCGACCAGAACGGACTGTCCCGCGTCGTTCGGGACGCTGAGCTGACCGTTCTTGGCATAGGTCTTGAGTATCTCGAACATGTCGTTGTCGTCCGGGAAGCTCGTGAACCACGGCGTGGTGTCCGTGCCGTAGATGTTGCGGATCTTTTTGTCGTTGCTGTAATAGGTCGCGCCGGTGTCCGTCATCTGGATGGCGTATTTTTCATTGAGCCCGTCCTTCCCCAGACTGGTGTCGATCCCGCCCATGTAGGTCGTGAACACGACGGGGGTATAGGCGTCCGCGCTGGTGTTGCCGTCGACGGAGGAGTTATATTTGATGAAGAAGTTGACGCTCTGGAGCGGGGCAAAATCCCACTGACCCGTGAGGTCCACATAGCCGTCGCCGTCGGAATCATACTGCGCAAGCTCGTTGTAGCCGATGCGGGTGTCGGGCTGGACCGTCTCGCCGGTCTCGGTGCGCCAGCTGGTGAAGTAGACCGCACCGTAGCGGCTCGTTACGCTCGAAAACGCCAGTACGACGGTGCGCTCCGTGACGTTTTTGACGGTGTGGGTCGTGCCGGAGGCGACGGTCGCGGTCGTCGCGCCGCCCTGCACGCCGGGCGTGGTCGTGGGCGAATTGAGCGTGCTCGGCGTGGACCAGTTGACGGTGTAGCGCACGGTCAGCGGCGGTCCCTCCGCCTCGGTGAAGGTCGTGTCGCTCTCGATCGCAACGCTGACGCCGCCGGTATAGCTCTTGCTGCCGACGGTCCAGTAGCCGCTCGGCACCGTGACGCTCTGTCCCGGCAGGACGCGCTGGGTCTTAGTCGTGCCGTCCAGATACACGAAGGTCGCAGTCACGTAGCGCACGGCGGTGAGCGTAAGGTTGCCGGTGAGGGTCAGCGTCGTGCCGCCGCTGTAGTAATTCGTGCCGCTGCGCCAGAAGTCATAGCCCGCCGGCAGGGCGAGCAGCGTATAGGCGGTGTTGGCGCGAAGCCCCGTGTAGCGGTCATGCACCATCCCATCCACGTAATAGGTGACGGTGCAGGTGTTCGGGCGGGCGTAGACCGTCGTTGTCGCCGCGACGGTGACGGAAGTGATCGTGTTCCCGTCCGCGTCCTCCCAGTGCTGCTCATCCGTCAGCGGCGGGAGGGTGTAAGTATAGCCGCTCTCGACATAGCGCTTGGTGGTGCTGCCGCTCACGGCGCTGTAGTCGAGGGTCAGGGTGTAGAAGTCGATGGGGGTGGTGGAATACTGCGAAGAGCTTAGAATGGCGTAGCGGGCGTCGGCGGTGCCGTACCAATCGCTGCCGAAGCGGACGTAGCTGCCGCTTGACGTTGCGGAGGAGCCAAAGCTCGCTGTGCCCATCGGGGTCGAGGTCGTATAGCGGAAATAATAGCCGCTGCTCTGGATATTGCTGCTTGTCAGGTTCGTCACGAGCTGGGAGGTGTAATTTGATGCGGCGTTGGCTTTGGATATCTGGTAGTAATAGTTCCACCGACCGCTGCTCGTTGCCGTCAGAGCCCCGCTCCCTACGTAGGTCAGCTCGCCGTCGAGACGTATGTAAAAATAGACCGTGTTATTGGCGTTGCCGGGCGTTTCGCCGATGGCGAGCGTTGCGACGCTGTTGCGGACGAGGAGGTCCTGAAGCAGCGCGCCCTCGCTCTCGGTGCCGCCCTCGGCGGGCTGGGTGAGGTTCTCGTTGAGCACGAGCGAGGGCGTCTCCTGCGCTTCCGCGGCGTTCACCGCGGCGATGACCGCCTGCGTCAGCGAGGGCGTCTCCGCCGGAGCTTCGATCGGGACGGGCGCTTCATCGTCTTCCCCTTCAGGGAAGACGATGGCGGACATGTCCGCCGAGCGTTTTAGAAGCAGGGTCTGCAAGACGCCCTTCAGACTCCTGCCGTCGGACGCCGCAACGCGGCTTAGCAGCGCGTTGATGTCGTTATCCGCGAGCAGCAGAAGGTAGCAGTTCTCGCCGTGGGTATGCGCCTTTTCGCCGCAGATGAGCACGTCGCCGAGGTAGCAGCTCTCGCTGTGGCGGTGCTCCGCCATGCCGCACTGCGGCGTCTGCTCCAGTCCGACGGCGGAGAAGACCGCCCCCGCCGCGCCGATGAGCAAAAGCACCAGCAGCGAAGACCCATATTCTCTTGTTCGGGTGCTTCCTGCGTTCTTCCAAGCCTTCCTCCTATTTCAGTTCACAAACAAAACTTTTCCGAGGATCCGGTCCGCCGGGACCGTGCCGATCTCCTTCAGGCGGCTGTCCATCGCCTCCGCGCGGTTATCCCCCATCACGAAAAAGCTGTCCGGCGCAACGAAGCAGGGAAAATCCTGACTCCGCTGGCCCGCGGACTTTTCCGCGACGTAAGGCTCCTCCAGCGCCGTGCCGTTCACGACGACGGTCCCGTCGTCCTCGACGGTGACCTGCGTCCCCCCGACGGCGACGACGCGCCGGACAAGCAGCTTATTATTATAGTAAAACGCCACGATGTCGCCCGCCTCCACGCGGCTCGTTCGCCGCAGGAGCAGCAGCTCGCGGTTTTCGAGCGTGGGCTCCATCCCGTCGCCGTAATAGCGGACAAGGGCGAACTGGTAAGTGAATAAGTTCAGCATCACGATCGCCGCCGCGAGCACGCAGCCCGCCGCGATCATCAGCGCCCGCCCCCGCCGGGGCTTTCTGGTCTCTGTCATAGCTTGAAAATGTTCCCGGATTTTGGATTACATTTTATCGTAACATACAAACAGCGTTTTGTGTGGAAAATGGTACGAAATATATGATTTTTCGACCTGAAATGTTGAACAAGGGTTCCTGCTATAACCAATTATATATATATATTATCGAGATTTTATTTTGTTATGGGCGATGTATAGCAATATTATACTCCGTTCACCCATGAACGAAGAAAGGGGTTTTGGGCGAAAAAAATGCTTCCCGCGGTCCGGTTTTTTCCGGGACCGCGGGAAGCGCATTGCAATCGGTTTATTTTGTTTTCTTGTCGTCCTCGTCCGTCATCCGCGGGAGCTTTCCGAAATTGCCGCACCAGCCGCAGCAGAAGCTGCCGTCCGCGCGGACGCTCACCGCCTCGCCGCACCATGGGCAGCGGGTAGTGTAAGGCTTTCCGGGCTTCTGCGCCGCGTCCTCGGCGGCGCCGTGGATGACCACGGCGACAAAAACGACCGCCGCAAGGATCAGAATGATCATCCTTCCGTCATCTCCTCCTGCCCGTCGCCGGGCGTTTCCGTTTCGATCCGCTCAAAGCGCAGATCGAGGTCCACGTTTCCCTCGATGCCGGGGACGCTGCCCTCGGTGGAGCACTGCCAGAGCTCGTGGGCGTAATAAAAATCGGGCCAGTCGCCGACGGCGCCGATCCAGAGGGAGAGCCCGGCGAGGCGGGTGAGGTCATACTGGAAATAGCCGAGATAACGGTAAGCGTAGACCCCGGCGGTGTAGCCCGCGGTCTCCATCGCGTCGGTGAAGGCGAGGGCGCAGTCCGTGATGGTCTCGCCGTCCAGCCCGTTCGTGCGCGCGGTGTCGTGGGTGATGTCCTCCCAGTCGAAATAGACCGGCAGCGCGAGCGCGCCGGGACCGTAAGGCTCCAGCAGCTCCAGCAGGAACGCCGCCTCCTCCGCCGCCTCCTCGGTGTTCAGCGCCTGCGAGAAGAAGTAGACGCCGACGGCGATGCCGTTTGCGAGTGCGCCGTCCATGTTCGCCTCGAAATAGAGGTCCGCGCGCAGATTCCCCGCCTCGCCGTAGCCGCGATAACCGGCGCGGATCATCGCGAAATCGACCCCGCTCGCCGCGACAGCTTCCCAGTCGATCTCGCCCTGATGCTCGCTGACGTCGATGCCGCGGGTGACGCGGTAATCCGTGCCGAGATATTCCCCGTCCTCGCCGAAATCCTCCGCCGTAAAGCCGCTGACGGGCACGCCCTCCAGCTCCTTGACCCACATTTTGACGCCGTAGCCGCTCTCCACCTGCACCATCCCCTCGTAGGGGTCGACGGAGGGCGTCGGCGTCCGCGCCCTGCCGCAGCCGGCGAGCGCCAGCAGCGCGATGAGCAGCGCTGCGATCTTTTTTCTCATCGTATCGTTATCCTCGGTTTTTTCTTTTGATCTTACGCCCCGGTTGCATCATTTTTGACACGCAGGGTTTTTAAATACACCTTCGTCTCCGCCGGGACGCGGTAGCTTTCGCAGGATTTCTGGATCGCCTTGTTGTGGGTCCAGCGGCGCAGGCGCTTCTGCTCCAGCCACGGCAGGAACGCCGCGGGCTGCTTCGCCATGCCCTCGGCGAAATACCACGCGAGCCCCATATCGACGTAATATTCCCCCTGCCCGGCGCAGTCGGCGACGAGCGCGGGCAGCTCCGGCTCAAACGCCTCGCCGAGATAAAAATCCATCAGCATGCGGACGCCGTAGCGCACCGTGTAGGGGTGCTCGCTTTGCAGCCAGCGGCGCACATGCGGCAGCAGCTCCGCCGTATGCTGCGCGAAAACGCGCGGCGCGGGCAGGTCGCAGGTCGCCCAGTTGTCGATATGGGGCAGGAATTCCTCCTGCCGCGCGAGCGCGGTGTCGAAATCGCGTTCCATCGCGATGAGCATGCTGTGCAGGTTCCGCTCCTCATAGAGCTCGTGGGGCAGCGAGCGCAGGAACGCCGCGCCGTCCGCCGTGCCGCGCAGCTCCTTCGCGAGCACGCGCAGCGCCGGGGAGCGCACGCCGACGACCGTCGCCGGGTCCACCGTCGGGAGGAGCGCAAGGTGGAACTCCCGGTATTTTTCATCCCGCAGCGCGTAAATTCTCGCGCGGATGCGCGCCTCCGCCGTCTCCGCCATAGTGCAGCCCCCTTCGACATTTTTCTGCTTTTTAATCTATCATGTTTTGCATCCGATTGCAAGCCGGACCGAATTTTACAATTTTTTCATAGACTTTGTGGGATAAAAAGGGTATGATGGCAAAGACAAAAACGTTATGCACCGGGGCTGCGCTCCGGTGCATAACGGGATAAGATTCAACGAACGGAATGGATATGCTATGAAGTCTATTTTAAAACAGGTCGACCGCTTCTGTTACCGCCACCCGCGCTTCGGGGTGCCGAATCTGATGATCTACATCGTCATCGGCAACCTGATCGTGTGGCTGTTCGGTCTGATGGACACGACGAACACCCTCTACGCCCTGCTGCTTTTCGACGCGGGGAAAATCCTCCATGGCCAGATCTGGCGGCTCGTGACCTTCCTGCTCATCCCGCAGAGCAGCAGCATTCTCTGGCTCGCGCTCTCGCTCTATTTTTATTATTTCGTCGGCAGCACCTTGGAGCGCGAATGGGGCAGCGGAAAATTCACGATCTATTATTTCTCCGGTGTGCTGTTTATGCTGCTCTACGGCTTTATCTGCTACGCCTTCGGCGTCCGCGTGTTCCTGACGAGCTATTACCTGAACCTAGGAATGTTCTTCGTGTTCGCAACCTTTTATCCGGACACGCGCGTGCTGCTGTTTTACTTCATTCCCATCAAGGTAAAGTGGCTCGCGCTGCTGGACCTGCTCTATTTTGCGGCGGACGTTGTGACGGGTACGTTCCCGGCGAACCTGCTGCCGGTCGTGGTGCTGCTGCACTATGTCGTGTTCTGCGGCGGCTGGCTCTTCGACTATCTCCGTCCGCGCCCGAAGGCACAGCGGCAGAACACCACGAATTTCAAAGCCGCCGTCCGGAAAAAGCAGTATGAGCAGAAAAACCGCCCCTACACCCGCCGCTGCGAAGTCTGCGGCCGCACCGACACGGACTACCCCGACTTGGAGTTTCGTTACTGCTCCCGCTGTCAGGGCTACCACTGCTTCTGTATTGACCATATCAATAACCACAAACATTTCACCGAGTAAACCAAAAGAGCAGCCCGCTGCCGCGGGCTGCTCTTTTTCGCTGTGCATTTTTTCCATGAAAACAAACAGATCCCGGACCGGCGAAGCCGGTCCTGGATCCTGCTTTTGATTTTCTTACTTGAGCTCGACCTTGGCGCCAACGGCTTCGAGCTTTGCCTTGATCTCCTCGGCCTCTTCCTTGGAAGCGCCTTCCTTGATCTTGGCAGGGATGCCCTCGACCATCGCCTTGGCCTCGGCGAGACCCAGACCGGTGATGCCGCGGACCTCCTTGATGACCTTGATCTTCTCAGCACCGAAGTCGGTCATAACGACGTCGAACTCGGTCTTCTCCTCGGCGGCGGCAGCAGCGCCGGCGGCGGGAGCGGCAACAGCGGCCGCAGCAGCGGACACGCCGAACTCCTCCTCCAGAGCGTGGACCAGCTCGGCCAGCTCCAGAACGGTAAGAGCCTTAACTTCTTCGATCATAGCAGTAACTTTTTCGCTTGCCATTTTGATTTTTCCTCCTAATAAATTCTTTTTGGGTGCAGCCGTCGGGGAAAATTATTCCGCCGCGGCTTCTGCGGGAGCAGCGCCACCGCCGAGCTTCTCCGCGATCTGGTTCAGCACGACAGCCAGACTGGTGATCGGGGCGAGCATGGTTCCGAAGACCTGAGCGTAGAGCGCTTCCTTGGAGGGGAGCGCAGCGATCTGGGCAACTTCGTCATCAGTCAGGACCTGACCATCCATGAAGGCGGCTTTGATATAGAACTTATCGCCGTCGATCTTCTTGGCATAATCGGTGATGATGCGGAAAGGCGCGATGGGGTCGCCGGTGCTTGTCGCGAGAGAGGTCGTACCGTTCAGGAACTTGTCCAGATCGTTCAGACCGCAGTTGTCGAGAGCGAAACGGGTGAGGGTGTTCTTGATGACGGAATACTCCACCTCGTTCTTGCGCAGCTCGGCGCGCATTTCGGTGTCCTGAGCAACATTGATGCCTTTGTAGTCCACCAGAACGCCCGCGCTGGCGCCCTTAATCCGCTCGGTCAGAGCCGCAACGACCGCCTGCTTCTCGCTGAGAACTTTTGCGTTCGGCATGATTTCACCTCCGTAGTGATGTCGCGCCCGAAAAGAAAAATCCCTATGTCCGCAAAGACATAGAGACAGAAAGCATTCCCAATCCAGATTGAAAATCACTGTCCTCGGCAGGACTTCCGGGCCTTGGTGCCCACCTGCTGTCTTTGGAGCGCTCTAATATAATAGCAGAGCACCCCGGGCTTGTCAACAGCTTTTTCACGGAAATCCCGTTTTTTTTCGCAGCGGCGCGGTTTTTGTGACAAAAGCCCAGCCGCGGCGCGCAAAAAAGGCGGGAAATAATCAGAATTTATGATTGCAAAAGTTTACTTTATAGTCTATAATGAACTCGTATGCTTTCCGGATGGGCTTTTTGTGCCCTTTTCCGGATCATAGAAGGAGCGAACAACTGCTATGGAGAAGAATCCGATCCTTTTGAGCACCCTGTCGATGGACAGCGATATTCCGCTTTATTCCCAGCTTGTCAGCATCGTGAAGCGCAATATCTCCGCCGGCACGCTGGCGACCGGAGACCTGCTGCCGAGCGAGGCGGAGCTCTGCAAGACCTTTGATATTTCCCGTTCCACGGTCCGTCAGGCGATCGGCGCGCTGGAGAGCGAGGGTCTCGTCGTGCGCAAGCAGGGCCGCGGCACCTTTGTCGCCGAGCCCAAGGTCCGCCGCCGGACCGAGAATGTCTACTCCTTCACGAGCGAGATCAGCTCCATGGGTCTGACCCCGTCCTCCACGCTGATCGAGTTCGCCGTCATCGACCCGACGCCCGATATCGTGAAGGTGCTGGAGCTCAGCGGGACGGACAGCAAGGTCTACCGCTTCACCCGTATCCGCAACGTCAACGGCGAGCCGCTCATTCTGGAGACGAGCTTTTACCCCCAGTACATCTACCCCAAGCTGACGCGCGAGCTTCTGCGGACGCACAGCTTCTACAGCCTGCTCTACGAAGTGGGCATCATCCCCGCCAACGCGGTGGACTCCTACGAGGCGGTCATCATGAGCCCGAAGGAGGCCGAGCTGCTCGGCTGCAAGAGCGGAAGCTGCGGATTTTTCGTGCAGCGCCGCACCTATAACGAAAACGGCATGTGCTATGAGTTCACCCAGAGCCTGATGCGCGCCGACCGCGTGAAGCTGGACGTCTTCCTCCACAAAGACGGCGTCTCCTTCACCCGCAGCGTCGACAAGGACAAGCGCGAGGGATAAGAACAAAAAGCCGCGTTTTAACTGCAAAAAACCGCTGAAAAGCGGTTTTTTGTGCGTTTTAAAGGCAAAAGTCATGATGATCTCGGTCGTGACGGGCATACCGTCATACCAAACCGGGGACTACACTGCGTGCAGTTTCACATATATAAATTACAAAAAACGAACGGAGGAACTTAAGTACCATGGGAGACATCAAAGTCGGAATAAACGGAATGGGCCGCATCGGGCGTATGGTTTTTCGCGCGGCGCTGGCCCATCCGGAGATCGAGATCGCGGCGGTGAACGCGACGTGCTCCACGGACTATCTCGCTTACCTTCTGATCTATGACACGATGCACGGGCGCATCAATGCGGACATCAGCTACGACGAGGGACACATCATCTGCAACGGTCACGCCATCCCCGTTATGAGCGACCGCGACCCCGCGAAGCTCACTTGGGGCAAATACGGCGTGGAATACGTTGCGGAGTGCACCGGCAAATTCCTGACGGCGGAGGCCGCCGCGCCGCACCTGCTCTCCGGCGCGAAGAAGGTCGTCATGTCCGCCCCGGCGAAGGACGCGACGCCGATGTTCGTCTGCGGCGTCAATCTGGACGCTTACCGTCCGGAGATGCAGTTCGTCTCCAACGCCTCCTGCACCACGAACTGCCTCGCCCCGCTCGCCAAGGTCGTCCACGAGACCTTCGGCATCGAGGAGGGGCTCATGACCACGATCCACTCCATCACCTCCTCCCAGCAGTCGCTCGACGGCGTCTCCCGGCGCGACTGGCGCGGCGGCCGCGCCGCCACCGGCAACATCATCCCCGCCACCACCGGCGCCGCCAAAGCCGTCGGCAAGGTCCTCCCGGCACTGAACGGAAAGCTCAGCGGCGTCTCCATGCGTGTCCCGACGCTGGACGTCTCCATGGTCGACCTCACCATCAACCTCCTCCGCCCCGCCCCCTACGCGGAGGTCTGCGCCGCGATCAAGGCCGCGAGCGAGGGCGAGCTGCGCGGCATTCTCGGCTACACCGACATGCCCATGGTCTCCTCCGACTTCCTCGGCGACAGCCGCACCAGCATCTTCGATGCCGCCGCAGGCATGGCGCTCAGCGACCGCTTCCTCAAGCTCGTCGCATGGTACGATAACGAGGTGGGGTATTCCGATAAGCTGCTGTGCCTGATTGAACACATGTACTCCGTGGACCACGCATAAGAACACTCAAAACGCCGACCGGCAAGACTACCGGTCGGCGTCAGCGTGTCAAAGAGCTCCTGCAAGCTGCGGTTTTAAAGGCTCCCCTGTGCAAGGGGAGCTGGCAGGCGAAGGCTGACTGAGGGGTTGTTGCCGAGCGTGTGAAAAATGCCAAGCTTGGCTATTGCGGAAGCTTACAACCCTCCAGTCAGCGCTGCTCGCTGACAGCCTCCCTTGCACAGGGAGGCCTTTAAATTGTGCCGCTTCGCGGCATTTTTTGACAATCTGACGCCGACCGGCACTCTTGCCGGTCGGCGTTTTGCTTTTTCAGGACCTCCATTTTGCAAAAAAATCCCAATAAATATGAAAAAAGGGATTTACAAACCGGGCAGAATGGTGCATAATAGAATCATCCCAAATGTATGATACGTTATGACGTGTATCATACGTGCGCATAGAATGATCTGCAAGAAAAAACTCGATGGAGGTAACGATAATGAGCATTAAAGTTGGTATCAACGGTTTTGGACGCATCGGGCGCATGGTGCTGCGGTGCAGCCTCTCCCACCCGGAGATCGAGGTGGTCGGCATCAACGACCTCTGCTCCGCGGACTATCTGGCGTATCTGCTGCGCTACGACACGATGCACGCCCGCTTCCCCGGCACGGTCGAGTATGACGAGAGCCACATCATCGTGAACGGCCACGCGATCCCCGTCTTCTGCGAGGCGGACCCGGCGAATCTGCCTTGGAAAGAGGTCGGCGCGGAGTATATCTGCGAGTGCACCGGTCTGAACCTCACGAAGGAGAAGGCGCAGCCCCATATCGACGCCGGCGCGAAGCACGTCATCATGGGCGCTCCGGCGAAGGACGACACCCCGATGTTCGTCTGCGGCGTCAATCTGGAGAAATACACCCCGGATATGACCTTCGTCTCCAACGCCTCCTGCACCACGAACTGCCTCGCCCCGATCGCGAAGGTCCTGAACGACAAGTTCGGCATCAAGGAAGGTCTCATGACCACGGTCCACTCCGTCACGCCGAGCCAGAAGATCCTCGACGGCGTTTCCAAGAAGGACTGGCGCGGCGGCCGCGCCGCCTGCGGCAACATCATCCCCTCCTCCACCGGCGCTGCCAAGGCTGTCGGCAAGGTGCTTCCGGCGCTCGCCGGAAAGCTGACCGGCATGTCCATGCGCGTCCCGACGCTGGACGTCTCCGTCGTCGACCTGACCGCCGTGCTGGATAAGCCCGCGACCTATGAGGAGATCTGCAAGGCGATGAAGGAAGCCAGCGAGGGTGAGCTTGCCGGTGTTCTGGGCTACACCGATGAGCCCGTCGTCTCCAGCGACTTCCTCGGCGAGACCCACACCTCCGTCTTCGACGCCGAAGCGGGCATCGCCCTGAACGACCACTTCGTCAAGGTCGTCTCTTGGTACGATAACGAGTACGGTTATTCCGACAAGATGCTCTGCCTCATTGAGCATATGTACTCTGTCGATCACAAGTAAAGACAAGATAAACGTTTCAGCCGCCGGTGAAAACCGGCGGCTGAAACTTTTTTCCTTTTCATGTCCTAAATCCGCGCTCTTTCGCATAGAGTTTGGGTGATACTTCTACCGGGAGGCGGGTGAGATAGGACATGAAAAAAGCGATCATTACCGGGGTGCTGGCGGTGCTGATGCTGCGGCTCGCGGTGCTGGCGGGGGCGGGGGATGCGCTCGCGGCGTGGGTGCGGGAGCTCGGCATGGACGAGGCGCTCGTGTCGGGGCTGCGCCCCGCGGAGGCGTCGGCGGAGCCGGTGAGCGCGCCGGAGCCGACGCCGGAACCAACGCCGGTGCTGCGGCTCGTCACCGTGACGCCCGCGCCGTCGGAGAAAGCGCCGGACGGGGAGGAATATTTCGTCCCGGAGGCGGAGGTCCTGCCGGCGAACCTCAGCAGCGCCAGCCGCGTGCATAACAGCGCCGGGATCGAGCTCGACCTCGACGCGCTCGCGGCGGAGGGGCTCGATCTGACGCTGCCCGCCGGGGAAGCGCAGGTGCTCATTTTCCACACCCATTCGAGCGAGGCGTACACCCCCGCGGACGGCGACGACTACGAGGCGAGCGACCCTTACCGCACGGAGGACAAAGCCTACAGCGTCATCCGCGTCGGCGACCTGCTGGCGGAGAAGCTGGAGGAGCACGGGCTCACGGTCATCCACGACCGCGAAATTTATGACTATCCGAGCTACACCGGCTCTTATAACCGCTCCGGCGCGGCGGTCGAGGCGGCGCTCGCGGCGCATCCGGGCGTGAAGCTCGTCATCGACCTCCACCGCGACGCGCTGGGCGACGCCGACACGGTGTATAAGACGCAGGCAGCCGTGAACGGCGAGACGAGCGCGCAGGTCATGCTGCTCGTCGGCACCGGCGCAAACGGTCTGCCCCACCCGTACTGGCAGGAAAATCTGAAGCTCGCGCTCTATATGCAGAACGCGCTCGACGCCGCCTATCCGACGCTCGCGCGGCCAATCGAGCTCGTGAAGGAGCGCTATAACCAGCAGCTCTCGACCGGCTCGCTCATTCTGGAGGTCGGCAGCAGCGGCAACACACTTCAGGAAGCGCTGACGGCGATCGGGCTGTTCGGCGATGCGGTGGGACCCGCCTTGGCAAAACTCGTGGAATAAGATTTTCTCCCTTTGGCAAGAATGTCTGCGTACATCTTGACAAAGGGAGGATTTTTTTATGAAAGTCTGCGATATCATGACCGACAAGGTCGTCAGCATCCGGGAGGACGAGCCGGTGAGCGCGGCGGCGCGGCTGCTGCGGCGGTGCAACATCGGCGCGCTGCCGGTCTGCGACGGGCAGGCGCGGCTGCGCGGGCTCGTGACGGACCGCGACATCGTCGTCCGCTGCGTCGCCGCCGGAGCGGACCCGGATGCCACGGCGGTGCGGGATATCATGAGCCGCGGCATCATCACCGCGAGCCCCTTCGACGAGGTCGACTACGCCGCGCGGCTCATGAGCCGCGATCAGGTGCGCCGCCTGCCCGTGCTCGACGAAGGACGGCTCGTCGGCGTCGTGACGCTCTGCGACCTCGCCCGCGACTGCAACTGCGATATGGAAGCCGCCGCCGCGCTGAGCGAGATCTCCGCCAATTTCAGAAGAAGATGAAAAAGTCTCCCGGAACGGCGCTGCCGTTCCGGGAGACTTCGTTTTATTTTGTTCTCGCGTTGTAGCTCGCGGTGCTCACACCGATGAGCACGCCGAGACAGGCTGTGACGGCGTTGACCGTCTCGCTGACCTCGGCGGCGAGGGGCCAGCCCCAGACGGCGGCGAGCGCGCCGTAGAGCACGCCGAGCGCCGGCAGCGCGATGAGCGCCAGCCACTTCATCACGTCGTAGACCCGGTTATGCAGCTCCAGCTTCATTCGTCCTTCTCCCCCTTCTTGATGAGATAGCCGAGCGCGAGCTCGATGCTCCACATCCCGGCGAGCACGCCGACAACCCCGGCGTCCAGCGCGCGGCTCAGCACGCCGACGGCGAGGGCGGCGAGCGTGATGAGCGCGTTCATCACGAGGCAGAGCACCGTGATCTTCTTCAGAAAGCGCACTTTTTCCTTCTGCTTCATCCCAACAGCGCCTCCCACGTTTCCCGCGCGACGACGCCGTCCGCGGCGAGCCCCTTCGCCGCCTGCATCGCGCGCACCGCCGCTTCCGTCTCCGCGCCGAAATCGCCGTCCGCGCCGTATTTTGGGAGCTTCTGCCCCCGGCGGAGCAGGAGCAGCTGCGCCGCCGTCACAAGCTCGCCGCAGCTGCCGCGCCGGAGCGACGGCAGCGGATAGCTCCCCGCCCCGTCTTCAAGCGCCATCGCCGCGTGGCTTTTCGTGTTCAGCAGAATGTCCCCGCGCAGCAGCGCGTCCGGGCCTGTCAGGTATTTCGGCTCCGTGAGCGCATCGAAAAGCCCGGTTTTGCACATAATCTCCGCCATATTTCCCGTGTAGCCGTAAGCGACCGGGAAGGGCATCCCGGCGAGCGCGTAGCAGGCGAGGCAGAGGCTCGAACAGTCGAAATCCCCCGCCGCGCCCGCGACGGCGCCGCCGTTGCGCCGGATGCTCTCATAGCCCGTCCAGCGATTCACCTGCGAGTAGCCGAAATGCGCGTCCGCGCAGATCGCCTCCATGTACTCCACCGCCTTTTCGCGCATCGCCGCGTCGCGGCAGCGGAGAACCATGTCCCACGGCGAAGCGTACCAGTCGCGCACGCAGATCTCGCGTCCGGTCTGGTCCCCCGGCGTCGCGCCCGTGATGCCGCCCAGCTCGTCGGCGGCGGCGTTTCCGATCCTCATACGCCGCGCCCTCCGATCAAGGTCATCCAAGTCTTCGCGTCCGCCTCGCCCGTCGGCTTGAGCCCCTTCACGCGCTGAAAGCGCAGCACCGCGTTCGCGGTGTCCGGACCGAAATCGCCGTCCGCGCCGTACCAGCCGCAGGACTGTCCCCAGCTCGCGAGCAGCGTTTGCAGGCTCTTCACCGCGCGGCCCCTGTCGCCGCGCTTCAGCGCGGGCGGCGCGTCGGACGCGGCAAGGCGCAGCCAGAAGAGCGTGTGGACCACGCGGGCGCTTTTCACCTCGCCCGCCGGGACCGCGCACTGCGCGGAGCCGCCGCCGTCAAAATTGACCGCATACTTACATCCGAGCGCGATGAGCTTCGCCGCGAGCGCCGGGATCGTGAGCCCCTGCGCGTCCGGGACGCAGAAGAGGACCGCCGTGCCGTCCGCCTTCAGCCCGATCGCCGTGCGCCCGCGCGCCCCGGCGAGCGCCGCCGGAACAGGATAGCCGGGGTAAGTCCCGTCCTTCACGACCGTGAGGCAGCCGGCGAAGTTTTCATACCTCGCCGCGTGGTCGCTCGTGTCCCAGCAAAGCGCGCCGCCGGCGTTCCAGCCGAAGCCCTCGTAGATGAAGCCGTCGTCGGCGAGGACTTTCCCGCCCGCCTTCGTGAAGCAGCACGCCGTCCAGTCGCTGTTGAAAAGCTGAAAATTGCAGACCGCGTCCGCGCCGAGCTCTGCCTTCACCGCCGCGAGCGTTTTTCGCCCGGTGTTGACATAGATCCCCATCTCCGCCGGGTTTTTGAATTCATAAACCATCGGTTTTCAACTCCTTTCAACCCACGTCCCCCCGCGCGGCGCAAAGTTGCAGCAACCGATGCAAGCAAAATTTTCGCCGGAGCTGAAAAACCAGCTCCGGCGACTACCGAGTATAAAAAAATTCCCCTACTTCAGCTTGAACACCACGACGCCGCCGAGCATAAGCCCCAAGCCGACGAACTTCGGCCATGTGAGCGCGAGCTTTTCGCTGCCGAGCCAGCCGAGGGCGTCGATGACGGCGGCGGTGAGCAGCTGGGCGATGAGGATGACGGAAATGCTGACAGTCGGCGAGAGGTCGCGGATGCCGAGCATGACCGTGATCGTGATGATAAGTCCGAGCGCGCCGCCGAGCCAGTAAAGCTTCGGCGTTTCGCCGAGGGCGGAAAAATCGCCGGGGTGCCAGACCGCGAGCGCCGCGAGCGAGAGGACCGCCGCGCCGCACTGGACGAAGGCATTCGCCTCCATCGTGCCGATGCGCTCGCCGAGACGGGTGTTCATAACGCCCTGAAAGCTCATCGCTGCCCCGGCGAGAATGCTGAACAAAACTCCGAGCATAGCTCCATCTTCTCCTTTGCAGATCAAAAATAGCGCCTGACGCGGACAAGTCCGGGCCAGAGCTGCTTTGCGGTGATGGCGGCGATCGGGAGCAGCAGCATGCCCCAGACGCCCGCGGCGCGCCAGCCGACATAGATGCTCGCGAGCGAGGCGAGCGGGTGCAGCCCCAGCTGGTCGCCGAGCAGCTTCGGCTGGATGCAGCTGCGCAGCACGGTGACGACCGCGTAAGTCACGCCGAGCCCCGCCGCGAGGGGGTAATTCCCCGTCAGCAGCTCCACCGCCGCCCACGGCAGTACGACCGTTCCCGTGCCGAACACGGGCAGCGCGTCCACCACCGCCGTCACCGCCGCGAGCAGCAGCGCATAGCGCACGCGCAGCAGCGAAAACGCCGCCGTCAGCTCCCCGAAGGTGAGCAGCAGGAGCAGCAGCTGGGCGCGCAGCCACTTCCCCAGCGTGGCGCGCAGATCGAGCCGCGCGCGCCGCGCCCGCGCCAGAAGCTGCTCCGGCAGCAGCGCCGCCGCGCCGTGGAGCAGCGCCGGATAGGACGCGGAGGTGAAATAAAGCCCGATGAGCAGCGTCACGGTGAAAAGCAGCGCCTCCGGTGCGGCGCCCGCCGCCGCGCTCACGAGCCCCGGCAGCTTTTTCGCGAGCTCGCCCGGCAGACTCTCCAGCCCGGCGCGGAGACTGTCGAGCCCGCCGCGCAGCAGCCCCGAAAGTCCCTCCGGCACCCGCTCCGGCAGCGCCGCGAGCCGCGTTTCCCAGCCCTGCACCGCCTGTGAAAGCCCCGCGAGCAGCTCCGGGAGCCGCCGCACGAGGTCGCTGAGCTCAGCAAAGAGCCGGCTCAGCAGCAGCCAGAGCAGCCCGCCCGCCGCCGCGAGGAAGCCCAGCACGCAGATCCCGGACGCGAGCGGACGCTTCACGCCCCGCCGCACGAGCGCCCCCACCGCCGGCTCCAGCAGCGCCGCCGCCGCGAGCGCGAGCAGAAACGGGAGCAGCCACGGCAAAAGCCAGCGCAGCGAGGCATACGCCGCCGCTGCCGCGAGCGCCGCCGGCAGCGCCCAGACTCTGAATTTTTCGGCGAAATCGCGCATAGCGAGCCTCCCGTTCCGCGGCGGGCGGATATTTTTGCAAAAATAGTGCGCGCTGAGCGGAAATAATGCTTGCACTCCGGCGCGGAGCGTGGTAAGATGACGCTACAGCAAAAACAAATGCGTTTGGTGGAGGGACAGTCAACATGCAGAAAGCAAAGCTCTATATCGTGGAGGCGTCGATGCTTCCGGAGGTGTTCATCAAGGTCTGCGACGCCAAGGAGTATCTCCAGACCGGCGCGTGCCGGACGGTGGCGGAGGCGGTGAACCGCGCGGGGATCAGCCGCAGCGCCTTCTATAAATATAAGGACGCGATCACGCCCTTCCGCAACATGAAGCGCGATCAGGTCGTGACGCTCAGCATCATGACGCGCGACCGCACCGGCGCGCTCAGCTCCGTGCTCTCTATTTTTGCCAGCAGCGGCGCAAATATTCTGACGATCAACCAGTCCATCCCGACAAACGGCGTCGGCATGGTGACGATCTCGTTCATCGCGGAGGACATGGAGCTCCCGCTCGACGAGCTGCGCACGCGGCTCGAAGCGCTCGACGTCGTCATCCGCACCGAGATCCTCGCGGGCTGAGGGGTGCGGAGATGAAGCACATCGCATTGCTCGGCTGCGGCACCGTCGGCGGCGGCGTGGAGGCGATCTGCCGCGAAAACGCCGCATATCTTGAAAAAAGCGTCGGCGAAGCCGTCGAGCTCAAATATATCCTCATGCGCCGCCCCTGCCCCGGCGAGCCGTGGGCGGACAAGGTCGTGACGGACTTCGCCGTCATCGAGCAGGACCCGGAGATCGAAGCCGTCGCCGAGTGCATCGGCGGCTGCGGCGCAGCCTATGACTACGTAAAGCGCTGTCTTCTCGCGGGCAAAAGCGTCGCCACCGCGAACAAGCAGCTCATCGCCGAGCACGGCCGCGAGCTGCTGGAGACCGCGCGGGACCACGGCGCACTGCTGCTTTTTGAAGCGAGCGTCGGCGGCGGCATCCCGATCATCCGCCCGCTGACGAACTGCCTCGCCGCGAACCGCATCGACGCCGTATGCGGCATTCTGAACGGCACGACCAATTATATTCTGACCCAGATGCTCCAATGCTCCCAAAGCTTTGACGACGCCCTTGCGGACGCCCAGCGCCTCGGCTATGCCGAAGCCGACCCGACCGCGGACGTCGACGGCATCGACGCCCAGCGCAAGATCAGCATCCTCGCCGACCTCTGCTTCGGCAGCGAGCTGCCGCCGGCGCGCGTTCCCGCGGAGGGCATCCGCCCCGTCGCGGCGGAGGATGCCGCCTTTGCCGCCCAGCTCGGCTATTGCATCAAGCTCTTGGCGCGCGCCGAGCGCCTTCCGGACGGGCGCTTCACCGCCTTCGTCGCGCCCCAGCTCGTGAAAAGCGGCAGCCTGCTCGCCGGCGTCGGCGGCGTGATGAACGCCGTGACCGTGCGCGGCAGCGCCGCGGGAGAGCTCTTCTTCTACGGCGCGGGCGCGGGACGCATGCCGACGGCGAGCGCCGTCGCCGCCGACCTCATCGACTGTCTCCGCCGCGACGGGAGCCGCGGGGAGCTCATCTGGGGTCCGGAGCAGCCGGAGCGCTTTGCCGACCCGGACACCGTCCCCTCGCGCTGGTATATCCGCTATACCGGCGGCTGCGCGAACGGCTGGACGGAGCAGTGCGCGAGCGACAGCGGCTGGTGCGCCGCCATCACCCCGGCGCTGACGCGCGCGGAGCTGGACGCGAAGTGCGCGGACCTCACGGTCGCCCGCGCCTTCCGCGTGCTCGATTGACCGCGGCGCCGCTCGGCGCGTAACATGAGAATGGGACCGTCCCGGTCCCGCCATCTTTCCAAGAAGGAGACAAAGGCAATTATGCTCATCGTGCAGAAATACGGCGGAAGCTCCGTGGCGGACGCCGCAAAAATAGAGCGTGTCGCGGGCATCATCGCGGACAGCTATAACGCGGGCAACGACCTCGTCGTCGTGCTCTCCGCGCAGGGCGACACGACGGACGATCTCATCGAAAAGGCGCACGAGATCAACCCGAACCCCTCAAAGCGCGAAATGGACGCGCTGCTGAGCGTCGGGGAGCAGATCTCCGTGGCGCTGATGGCGATGCAGCTTGAAAAAATGCACCTGCCCGCCGTCAGTCTGACGGGCTGGCAGGCAGGGATGCAGACCGACTCCGGCTACGGCGCGGCGCGCATCCGCACGCTCTCGACCGAGCGCATCCGGCAGGAGCTGGACAAGCGGCGCATCGTGCTTGTCGCGGGTTTTCAGGGCGTCAACAAGCTCGACGACGTGACCACCCTCGGACGCGGCGGGAGCGACACCTCCGCCGTCGCGATCGCGGCGGTGCTCGGCGCGGACCGCTGCCAGATCTTCACCGACGTGGACGGCGTCTACACCGCCGATCCGCGCAAGGTCCCCAATGCAAAAAAGCTCAGCGCCATCAGCTATGACGAGATGCTCGAACTCGCCTCGCTCGGCAGTCAGGTGCTCCATAACCGCTGCGTCGCGATGGCGAAGCGCTACGGCGTGGAGCTGGAGGTGCTCTCCAGCTATGAGCGCAAGCCCGGTACAAAAGTCAAGGAGGTCGTAAAAAACGTGGAACGAATGATCATCAGCGGCGTCGCGAAGGACGCCAATATCGCGCGCATCACCGTCGTGGGCGTCCCGGATGAGCCGGGCGTCGCCTTCCGGGTGTTTTCCGTTATGGGCAAAGCCAAGATCAACGTGGACAACATCCTGCAATCGGCGGGCAAGGGACATACGAATGACATCAGCTTCACCGTCGCCTCCGGCGACGTGGAGGCGGCGAAGACCGCGCTCGACGACTACGTGGACGCCATCGGCTTCGACCATGTGAGCGTCGACAGCGACGTCGCCAAGGTCAGCGTCGTCGGCGCAGGGCTCATGAACGCCTCCGGCATGGCGGTCAAGATTTTCGAAGCCCTCAGCGACCGCCACATCAACATCAAAATGATCTCCTCCAGCGAGATCAAGCTCTCGGTCGTCATCCCCGAAGCCGAAGCCGACGCCGCCGTCAGCGCCATCCACGACAAGTTCTTTAACGATTAAAACAAATTCTCCCCGCCCGGCTGAACCGGGCGGGGAGAATTTTTAGCAAATACTTCGTACAGGATATAACGCGGGAATTGAGTATGTTTTCCGGTCTTTCAACGAAAAAAATCATTCCCCGGTAAGGTCGATCACACGGATCAGTCCCCGCGCTTCCCTGCCCCTCGCATATTCCAAAACTTCCCTTGCGTTGCTCGCCGCATGAAAAGCGTATGCGATCAAAAAATCGCTGTTTTCCACCATAAACCGGTTTGCCCGCACGATCGCATAGCGACGCGGTACGGTCTCCAATCCGGCAGGATAGATCGTGCCGTCGAAGTCCCCCTCCTTAGCCATCCGACGCTCCGTAGGCAGGTATGGAAGCAGCCGAAAAAGCCGCACCTGCGGAAACTCCTTCCTCCGCGAGCGAACAGCGCGCGGCGAGGCGGTCAAAATTTCCATAGCCGCCCACGACAAAGCGCGTGACCCCGGCAAGGACGCAGCGTCCGACCGCGTCGGAGATCGCCGTAAAAAGTTCGTCCGGCGCGTCTCTGTGTCCGATAAAAAAGCAAGTCTGTTGTTCCATTTTACTTTTCACCCCTTTTGAGTTATTTTAACTCAAAAGGGTTAATCTTTTCAAGCAAAAATGGATATCATCGCCTTAGAAATGAGGTGATGCCAATGACCATCGGAGAAGCGGTACGGCTCCGGATACTGGAGCTCTGCACCCAGAAGAATATCTCCGTCAACCGACTCTGCACGCTGAGCGGCGTAACGCAGTCCACAGTCAACAACATCGTGAGCGGACGCAACAACAGCGCCACGTTGTCCACGGTGAAAAAGCTCTGCGACGGTCTTGGCATCTCTATCGTTGAGTTCTTCGACTCCGATCTCTTCCGCGATCTGGAGCAGGAGCTGCGGTGAAGATCAAATAAAAACGCCGGACGCTCCGGTAAGCGACGGCAGGTCACATCATCCAAGCACCCTCTCAGTCAGCCTTCGGCTGACAGCTCTCCCAAAGGGAGCGCCAAGAGGGGCACTCAGCCACTTAGCCACACAGCCACTAAAAAAACAGCCCCCGCCGGGGGCTGTTTTTTCATGCTGTGAGCCAACGCAGGAAGGCTTGGACGCAGAGGAGTTGGGCGGACATGATCCCGTAGCCGCCGAGGATGCCGGTCAGGAGGCGGCGGGGATTGGTGGACTCGGCGACGCCGAGGCGCTGGAGCAGCCAGTCGGCGAGCATGACCGCCATGCCCGCCGCCGCTGCGCGCCAGCTCGCGCCGAGCAGGAAAAACGCCGGGACCGCGGGCAGGTAGCCGAGCAGCACGCCCGTGCAGCGGGCGCAGACGGGAAACTGCCGCCCGCGCAGGAAAAAGCTGCGGTCCGCCCGCTGGTGGCAGCCGAGCCGCCCGCCGAGGGCGAAAAGGCGCGCATAAAGCGCATCACTTTTTTGCCTGCTTCTCCTCATACGCCTTCACGAACGCGCGCTTTTCGATGATCGCCTTGTAATACTCCGCCTCCTGCTTCGCACTGTCCGCCGCCGCTTTCGCCTCGCGCAGCTCCTCGCTCCCGGCGAGCAGGGCTTTTTTCGCGCTGCTCTGGCGGATCTCGTAGATGACGCTGAGCGCGATAGATACCCCCAAGACGACGGCGCCCACGGGCGTTGCGTAAATAAGACCCACAATACCGAGCAGGATAAAGCCAGCCAGAATAGCAGGATACACCTTTCCGTTGATGCGGCGGATATAGCGCCGCTGCATTGCGTCGCCCTTTTCCTTCAGACCGTCCAGCAGCTTCTGATACGCCGCCTCCGCCTCGCCCTGCCTGCCGAGCGCCGCGTTATATGCCGCCGCGACCTTTTTCTCGTCGCGGTCGGCTTCCGGCAGGGCTGCGAGCTCCGCGCGCGAGTGCTCATAGTATTCCGCGGTGTCCTTCTCCTTCTGCACCTGCTTTTTCCCTTCCCGGATGGAAAACCGGTTGCCGCAGTCGCGGCAGACCCAGAATTCCTCCGTAGTCGTCCCGCTGCCGCATGCGCCGCAGAGCAGCCCCAGCGGACCGAGCAGGAGATAGCCGAGGCAGGAGTCCCCGGCGGAGATTCCCCCGCCGCTCGTCTTCGTTGCGTACTGCACGTTTTCCGAGCCGCATTTCGGACATTTCATATCTTTATCCTTCCCTTGTTCTTTCAGGTATTTTTTCATATCTGTAAGTTATAATATACTATTTTTCCGTTCCTGTCAAACTTCTTTTCGATTGGGTAACATAAAGGAAAGCAACGCAGGGAGGAGAGACAGGGCGCATGAAGGACATTTACAGCGCGAAATATCTTCAGCTCGGTCTGAAGATCGCGTATTACCGAAAGCTGCGCGGGCTGACGCAGGAGGAGCTCGCCGAGCGCGTGGACTGCACGCCGGCGTTCATCGGGCATGTGGAAGCCCCGAACATCTGCAAGGCGGTCTCGCTGGACACGCTTTTCGCCATCGCCGACGAGCTGGATGTTCCGGCGTATCGGTTTCTGATGTTCGACGAGGAGTAAAAAAATTGGGCGCTCCCAAAGCTGGGAGCGCCCGGTGTTTTTTTACGCCTTTTTCCGTTTTATAAGGTGGACGCAGAGTCCGATCGCGGCGCCGAGGAGGGTCGGGATGAGCCAGCCGAGTCCGAGGTCGGCGAGGGGCAGGACGCTGCCGACGGCTTCGAGCGCACCGTCGAGGTGCAGCGCGGCGCGGACGGCGGCGGGCAGGGTGCGCAGCAGGTCATAGAGCGCGGCGACGAGCGTGAAGCCGATGGTCCAGCTGTAGACCGCGCGGTCGTGGCGGAAAAGCTTTCCGAACAGCGCCAGCGCGATGAGCGCGATGGCGAGCGGGTAGAGGAACATCAGCACGGGGACGGACCAGCCGATGATGGCGCTGAGCCCCAGATTCGCAAACAGGAAGGAGACGAGGCTGAACAATATCGCCCACACAGCGTATTTCGGTCCACGCGGGAAGATGCCGGCGAAGGTCTCCGCGCAGCTCGTGACGAGCCCGACGGCGGTCTTGAGGCAGGCGAGCGTGACGGTCGCGGCGAGGACGAGCGCACCGGCAGAGCCGAGATAGTGCCGCGCGATCTGCGCGAGGGCGACGCCGCCGTTTTCCGCCGGGGCGAAAAGCCCGCGGCTCTGGACGCCGACGACCGTCACGGCGACATAGATGAGCCCCATGAACAGACAGCTGAACACGCCGGCGCGCACGGTGGACCCGGCGACCGCGCCGGGCTCTTCCACGCCGAGCCCCCGGATGACCTGCACGACGACAATGCCGAAGGCGAGGGACGCGAGGGCGTCCATCGTGTTATAACCGGCGAGGAAGCCGGCGAAAAAAGGCTGCCCGTCATAATCTCCGAGCGGCTCCACCTCCGAGACCGGTGCGCCGGGGCGCAGCAGCGCGACGACGACGAGCACGGCGAGGAAGGCGAGGAACACGGGGTTCAGAATTTTGCCGATCCACGTCAGGATCTTTCCCGGCCGGAGCGAGAAGAACAGCACGACGGCGAAAAACGCCGCGGAAAACAGCAGCAGCCAGAGCCACGAGAGCTCGCTCTCCGGCAGGATCTGCTCCAGCCCGACGGTGAACGAGGTCGTGGCGCAGCGGGGAATGGCGAAAAACGGCCCGATGGTCAGATAGAGCAGGCAGGTGAAGAACATGCCGTAGGGCTTTCCGGCGCGGCTGGACAGCTCATAAAGCCCGCTTGAGCGGCTGATGCCGAGCGCGGCGACGCCGAGCAGCGGCAGACCGACGCCCGTGATGAGCAGACCCGCGGCGGCGAGCCAGACGTGGCTGCCCGCCTGCTGGCCGACCTCCACGGGAAAGATGAGATTGCCCGCGCCGAAGAACATGCCGAAGAGCATGCTCGCGACGTAAACGGATTCCTTTGCGGTGAGTTTCTTTTTCAAAGCAGGTCCCTTTCTCTTTTCTCAGCCTCGCGGCTCCTCGTGGTTATAGTAGTTCACATCATAATCGAACACCTCGCGGACGTGCTTATACATGTCGCACCAAGTGTAGCCCTGATCGTCGTAGCGCCAGCCGAGAACGTAGGGGTTCAGACCGGAGAACGTCACCCAGCAGTCGGGGTGCGCGTCGCGCATCGCCTGCTGGTCGGCGTCGGAGAGCCCGGAATCATAGTACATAAAGCGCTCCAGCGGCAGGTCGTAGAGCGGGCTGAGGTCCTTCACCTGACTGTAGCTGAGGTTCAGGTACTTCAGCTTCGTGCAGTTTTCCAGCGCGTCCACATTCGGGATATAGCAGCAGTAGACGCATTCGAGGAACTCCAGCTCCGGGCAGTTTGCGAAGGGGCTGAGGTCCGTCGTGGGCGAGCCGGAGAGGATGCAGATCTCCAGCTTCGGCATGTAGGCGATGAAGCTGATGTCGTGCAGCTCGTCGTTGTGGCCGATGTCCATATATTTCACGTCCGTGCAGTATTTCAGCTCGGAAACGTCGTCATCGTGCAGCTTGAAGATGGCGCGGATCATCTCCTCGTCGGTCAGGCAGGAGAAATAATCGCCGAAATAAACGCGCCAGACGATCTTCGTCTCCGGATAATCGTCGCGCAGCTGCGCCATCACCTCGCTGTCGACGCCACATTTCTCCAAATTTAAATAAGTAAGCCCGTTCATCACGTCCAGCATATCGCGCACCTCGGCGATGCCCTCGTTGCCGATGGGCGCTTCGTAGTATTCAAGGCGCTCCGCGTCCGCGGAGACGGTCTGCCCGAAGAGCTCGAACGTATAGTCCAGCGCGGCGTCCGGCGCGGCGGCGCGGATGGTCTTCGCCGCGGCAAGCGGCAGGTCGCCGAGCGCGATGCGCTCCACAGCCGGCAGCTTTTCGAGCGCCGCGGCAGCGGCGTCGGCGTCCGCTTCCGTCAGCGCCGTGAGGTCCAGCTCCGCGGCGTCGGAGGCGATCTCCGTCCCCAGCAGCTCGACCGTATAGCGCAGCGCGAGCGCCGGATACGTCTCGCGCAGCTGCCGGAGCTGCACCGCGGAAAGCGCCGTGCGCGGCAGCGTGAGCTGCTCCAGCGCGGGGAGATAGGCGAGGTTTTCCGCAAGGACGTCAAAATTATACGTCCCCTCGTCGATCGTCAGCGCCGCGGCGTCTCCGTCGGCGCGGACGCCGCCGAGGTCGACGTCGTAGCTGACGGCGATGTCCGGATGCGCGGCGATGAACGCGGTGATCTCCGCCGGGCAGTCGCTCCCGCGGAGGTCCAGCTCTTCGAGGTCCGGATACTCCGCCGCAAGGGTCTGAAGCTCTTCCGCGGTGACGGTGCGCGCCAGCGCGGTCACGGGCTCCGGCGTCACGACGACCGGCGCGTCCGATCCGGAGCAGGCAGCCGCGGCGAGCAGCACCAGCGCGGCGGCGAAACAAAGCAGGGCTTTTTTCATATCGGTTTCTCTCTTTTCTCTTTTCGGTAGTAAAAAAGGCGCGCCGCTGAAAACTCCGACAGCGTCCGCGCCCGTTCCGGGATATTTTACCACCCTTCCCCGCGCTTTGCAATATGCCGCCGGGCTTTTCCGGGAAAATATTTTTTCGTCCCGCGAAAAAGGTGTTATGGTAACAATTTGTGTTATTTTTAGTTTACATAAAATAATATTATCTCAACTTATTTGTAACAATTTGTTGCCGATTTTTGTCGGCGGACAAGCTTTTTTTCATTTTTGGTGATTCTCACTATACAAGATATGGCGAGCACCCCGGCTTGTCCGCGGCGGTTTTTCCGCAAGATATGGAAGTTTTATGGAAACCGTCAAAAAACGAAATCGGCGTTTTGTTCAAAATACGCCTTGATTTTGCAGCGAATTGCCCGATATAATTAGCTTGCGCAGGATGGTATCCTGCGTTTTATCATCCCCGCCCGCCGCGGCTCTGCGCCGCCGGAGGCGGGAGGAAAGGAGCAATGTATGAGCAAAAAACTGAAGAACCTGTTTGCCCTGATTTGCGCCGCTGCGATCTGTGCCGGCTCGCTCGGTCTGTTTGCCTCCGCGGAGGAGTCCATGGACGAAGCCGTGGAAAAAGCCGAGACGACGATCATCCCCTGCACAGTGGTCCCATTGTATAGAGAGAACGAATATATCGGAAGCGGCATTCTTGTGGACGACGTGTCTTACGTCCCGCTGCTGAGCTTCGTGGAGCTGATGCTCGGCGAGGACGAGACATGCGAGGCGGAATACGACACGGAGCGCGGCTGCGTCTCGCTCACCTCGCCCACGCTCAGCCTCTCGATGACGCTCGACGAGAGCTTTATGGAGGTCAACGGGCGCTATCTCTATTTCCCCGACGGGGTCTACAACGTAAACGGCACGATCTTGGTCCCCCTGCGTGAGCTCGCGCGGGTCTTCTGCCTCGGCGTGGAGTGGGACAGCGAGGAGCTCGCGGTGTATCTCACGCCGCAGGAGGACGCCGTGTTCCTCTCCGGCGAGGAGTTTTATGACGAGAGCGACCTCTACTGGCTCTCCCACGTCATCTTCTCCGAGTCCGGAAACCAGCCGCTCGAAGGCATGATCGGCGTCGGCAACGTGGTCTTGAACCGCGCCGCGGATGAGAGCGGCAGCTTTGCCGACAGCATCTACGGCGTCATCTTCCAGTACGGCCAGTTCGACGTCGCACGCACCGGCGCGATCCACCTGACCCCGAACGAGCTCTCCCTCGTCGCCGCGAAGCTCTGTCTGGAGGGCTATAACACCGTCGGCGACAGCAAGTGGTTCTTAAATCCCAAGATCGGCAGCGCCGCGTGGTTCAACACGTATAAAACGCTGACTTACTCCATCGCGGACCACGATTTTTACGCCTAAAGCGTCAAGTTTTAAAGGCTCCCCTGTGCAAGGGGAGCTGGCGCGGCGCAGCCGCGACTGAGGGGTTGTAAGCTTGCGCGAACGCCAAGCTTGGATGGTTCGTGAGCTTACAACCCTCCAGTCAGCCTTCGGCTGACAGCCTCCCTTGCACAGGGAGGCCTTTAAATCTGGCGCGCGCCGCGAACTTAAGCGAGGCTTTAAAACTTTTATTGCAATTTCACACTACCGCATGATAAAATACAGGGTATGCCTTACGGCGTACTCTGTATTTTTTGAATTTGGAGCTTGGGAGACACATGCTGGAGGAAGTTTTAAAGAGCGGCTTTGCGGAGATGGACATTGCTGCGGACGGGACTGCGATCGGGCGGTTCCGGGGGTATTATGACGCGCTGGAGGCGAAAAACGCCGTGATGAACCTCACCGCCATCCGCGGCGAGGACGAGAGCGCACGGCTGCATTTTCTGGACAGCGCCTCGCCGCTGCTCTTGGGCTCCCTCGCCGGACGGCGCGTCATCGACGTCGGCACCGGTGCGGGCTTCCCCGGTCTGCCGCTCAAAATTTTAGAGCCGGAGATGGAGCTCACGCTGCTCGATTCGCTCGGCAAGCGCGTCGACTTTCTGCGCGAGGTCTGCACGGCGCTCTCGCTGCCCGGCGTGGAATGTGTCCACGGCAGGGCGGAGGAGCCCGGCGAGCGGCGCGAAGCTTACGACGCGGCGGTCTCGCGCGCCGTGGCGCGGCTTTCCGTGCTCTGCGAGCTCTGCCTGCCTTACGTAAAGCCCGGCGGCGTTTTTTACGCGCTCAAGGGTCCCGGCGCGGCGGAGGAGCTCGCGGAGGCTGGGCGCGCCGTCGCCGCCCTCGGCGGGCGCGTCGAGCGCATTTTTGACTACGCCGTCCCCGGCGAAGCGCTGCACCACAACATCGTCGTCATCCGCAAGGCGTCGCCGACGCCGAAAAAATATCCCCGCCGCTTCGCGCTCATCAAAAAATCTCCGCTCTGAAAGGAATTAGGACTATGTTTCATCTCACGGAAGAATTCGGCTCCATGGTGTTCAGCGAGCGCGTGATGCGCGAGCGGCTCGGCGCGGAGACCCTCACCGCCCTGCGCCGCGCGGTGGACACCGGCGCGCCGCTGGACGCTGCGACGGCGGACGCCGTGGCGAGCGCGATGCGCGACTGGGCGGTCGAAAAGGGCGCGACGCATTACGCCCACTGGTTCCAGCCCCACACGGGCTACACCGCCGAAAAGCACGAGAGCTTTCTCGCCACGGACGGGGACGGCGGCGTCCTGATGGAGTTTTCCGGCCGCGAGCTCATCCGCGGCGAGGCGGACGGCAGCAGCTTCCCCTCCGGCGGGCTGCGCTCCACCTTTGAAGCGCGCGGCTACACGGCGTGGGACCCGACGAGCAGCGCCTTCATCAAGGACGGCGTGCTCTGCATCCCGACGGCGTTCTGCTCCTACGGCGGCCACGCGCTGGACAAAAAGACCCCGCTTCTGCGCTCCATGGACGCGCTGAACGCGCAGGCGATGCGCCTGATGCGGCTTTTCGGCGTGGACTGCTCCCGCGTGTTCTCCACGGTCGGGCTGGAGCAGGAATACTTCCTCGTCGACCGCGACCGCTATGAAAAGCGCAAGGACCTCATCTACACGGGCCACACCCTCCTCGGCGCGAAGCCGCCGAAGGGTCAGGAGCTCGACGACCACTATTACGGTGCGATCAAGCTGCGCGTCGCGGAGTTCATGCGCGATCTGGACGAGGAGCTCTGGCGGCTCGGTATCCCCGCCAAGACGGAGCACAACGAGGTCGCGCCCGCCCAGCACGAGCTCGCGCCCGTGTTTGAGCCATGCAGCGTCGCCGTGGACCACAATCAGCTCACGATGGAGGTCATGAAAAAGGTCGCGCGCCGCCACGGGCTGACCTGCCTGCTCCACGAAAAGCCCTTCGCCGGGATCAACGGCTCCGGCAAGCACAACAACTGGGGGCTCTCCACCGACACGGGGATCAACCTCTTCTCCCCCGGCAAGACCCCGCGCGAGAACGCGCGCTTCCTGCTCGTGATCTGCGCCGTCATCTGCGCCGTGGACGAGTATCAGGACCTGCTGCGCTTCTCCGTTGCGAGCGCGAGCAACGACAATCGTCTCGGCGGCTTTGAAGCGCCGCCCGCCATCATCTCCATGTGCCTCGGCGAAGACCTCGAACGCATTCTCGCCTCCTTCGCCGACAGCGCGCGCTACGACGCGCCGCCGCAGGAGATGCTCGGTCTCGGCGCGAACGCCGTGCAGCGCATTCCGAAGGACACGACGGACCGCAACCGCACGAGCCCCTTCGCCTTCACCGGCAACAAATTCGAGTTCCGCTCCCTCGGTTCGAGCATGTCCGCCGCGGACTGCAACACCGTGCTGAACACCACCGTAGCGGAGTCGTTCCGCCGCTTTGCCGACGCGCTGGAGTCCGGCACGGACTTCGACGGCACGCTCGCCGGGCTCATCCGCGAGACGATGCGCGCCCACAGCCGCATCATTTTCTCCGGCAACGGCTACGGCGCGGAGTGGGTCGCCGAGGCAGCGCGCCGCGGGCTCAGCAACTACCCCACCTCCGCGGAGGCGATCCCACACCTGATGGACGAGAAAAACGTCGCGCTTTTCGAGCGCCACCACGTCCTCAGCCGCACGGAGCTCGCTGCCGTGAAGGAGATTTTGCTTGAAAATTACTGCAAGCAGCTTTGCATCGACGCCGCCGTCATGAGCGAGATGGTCCGGCGCGACATCCAGCCCGCCGTCATGCGCTTCGCGCGCGACGTTGCCGAGACCATCGACGCGAAAGAGCGCGTCAGCACCGCCCGCTCCTTCCCCCACCGCGCGGAGAGCGACCTGCTCGCCCGCGTCTCCCGCCTCGGCGACGAGCTCTATCGCCGCCGCGCGGACCTCGACACCGCGCTCGACCGCGTCCGCGCCACGGAGGACATCGACCGCCGCGCCGCCGCCTGCCGCAGCACCCTCCTCCCCAAAATGGCAGCCCTCCGCGAAACGAGCGACGCCCTCGAAGACCTCGTAAGCAAAGCCGCATGGCCCTACCCCAGCTACGGAAACCTGCTGTGCAGGATTTAAGCAAGAAAAAGCGTCCCGCCCGTTCCGGGCGGGACGCGCAGCCCGTCAAAGAACCCCCGCTTTCATGCAGCGAAGGCGGGGGTTCTCTTGCAACTTAGCGAAAAACAAGCGAATATGGGCTGGAAAATGGAGTTATCCC
>CAVJGI010000013.1:0-33126 GCA_963649145.1 Ruminococcus bicirculans (ex Wegman et al. 2014)
GAAGGCGTATTGTCCCGCTTTTTTCGGGGGGTTGCACTTCAGATGATAGCATGCCGGCTCCCCTTGCACAGGGGAGCCTTTAAAACCTCGGCGCGTTTATTTTTGACCTTTTTCAAACGATCCAGCCGTCCAAGCCGTTCGCGCCGGCGTATTCGGCGAACGCCGCCTCCGCCCGATGGAGCAGGGCGGGGAGGTCAAGGTCGTCCTCAAAGCAATAGGCGACGACGAGCACGTCGCGCGTCTCGTCCGTGACCATCGCGCGGCGGGAATCCGACATGGAGGAGCCAAAAAGCCCCGCATCGTCGGCGAGGACGAGCATGTTTTCCATGTCGAGCCGGTCCTTGCCGATGCCCTCGTAGCCCTCGCCGGGACCGGCGCGGCGGAGCGTCACGGGTCCGCGGAGCTTCGATAAGTCGTAAGAGCCGAAGGAGAGTCCGCTCTCGACGGAGAGGAGATTGTTCACGTCCACGACGGAATTGACGCGGTAGAGCGCGTCGCCGCGGCGGACGCGGCGCAGCAGCGCCTCGGAGGACACGCGGTAGCGTCCCGGATCGCGCCCGAACGCCTTATATGCCGCGCGGCTCCCGCGCACGCCGGGGATCTCCGCCCACGAGAGATCCGCGATGCGCTCGCGCACGGCGGGGAGCGCCTCCGCCTCCATCATCTCCCAGAACGCCTCCCGCGGCGGCTCCACCTTCGCCTGAAAGCGCAGACAGCCGAGCCGGATGGCGGGAAACACCTCCCGCAGAGCGGGATCAACAGAAATTTCGTATCTCATATTTCATAACCTCCAATGATCTTTTCCGCGCAGCGGAGCCCGTCCACTGCCGCGGAGGTGATGCCCCCGGCGTAGCCCGCGCCCTCGCCGCAGGGGTAGAGCCCCGCGAGGGAAAGGCTCTGGAGCGACGAGACATCCCGCAGAACGCGCACGGGGGAGCTCGACCGCGTTTCCGGCGCGGTCAGCACCGCGTCGGGGTCGTCGAAGCCGGGGAGCTTCTGCCCAAGCGCGGGGAGGGCGCGCTCCAGCGTGTCCGTGATCGCGGGCGGCAGCGCCGCGTGCAGGTCCGTCCAGCGGACGCTGGGGCGGTAAGTCGGCTGCACCGCACCGGGACCGCCGCTCGCGCGGTGCGCGAGAAAATCGCCGACCCGCTGCGCCGGGGCGGAATAATCCCCTCCGCCGAGACGGAAGCAGCCGCGCTCGATCTCCCGCTGCCAGTCCGCGCCCGCGAGCACGCCCTCGCCGGGGAAGCGCTCCGGCGGCAGCGTCACGAGCAGGGCGCTGTTCGCATTCTCCCCGCCGCGGCCGGAATAGCTCATGCCGTTGGTGCAGATACCGCCGGGCTCGCTCGCCGCGGCGACGACGTAGCCGCCGGGACACATGCAGAAGGTATAAGCGCTCTCGCCGTCCGGCAGGTGGACGCTGAGGCGGTAATCCGCCGGGGGCAGGGCGCGGTGCGCCGCGCCGTACTGCGTCTCGCTGATCCGCCGCTGGCTGTGCTCGATGCGGACGCCCATGGAAAACGCCTTGCGCTCCATCGCGACGCCGCTTTGCAGCAGCATCCGGAACGTGTCGCGCGCGGAGTGGCCCGGCGCGAGAATGAGCGCGGAGCAGGGGACCGTATAAGCGCCCTCCGGACCGGTCAGCAGCGCGCCGGTCAGCGCGCCAGCCGAGTGCTCCAGCCCCGTGAAAAGCGTCTCGAAGCGGACCTCGCCGCCGAGGGCGAGAATGTGCTCCCGCATCGCCTTGACGACGCGGCGGAGCACGTCCGTGCCCACGTGGGGGCGCGCGTCGTAGGTCACGCATTCCGGCGCGCCGAAGCGGTGGAACTGCTCCAGCACGAAGGCGATACGCCGGTCGTTCGTCCCGGTGTTCAGCTTGCCGTCGGAAAACGCGCCCGCGCCGCCCTCGCCGAACTGGACGTTGCTGCGCGCGTCGAGTCCGCCGCCGGACCAGAAGCGCTCGACGTCCGCCGCGCGTCGGTCCACGTCGCGCCCGCGCTCGATGACGATCGGGCGCAGCCCCGCCTCCGCGAGCGCGAGCGCGGCGAACATCCCCGCGGGACCGAAGCCCACGACGACGGGGCGCTCCGCGGACTGCACGCGCGGGATGACGTAGCGCTCCGGGGCCCAAGCCTGCGCCGATTTGCAGCGCGTGTGCGCGAGGACGGCGGGCTCGTTATCGAGCGCCACGGCGACGGTATAGAGCCAGTGGACGTCGCTTTTGCGCCGCGCGTCCAGCGATTTTTTCAGAATTTTCCAGTCCCGGACCGCCTGCGGCGGCACGCCGAGCGCCGCCGCAGCGAGGGCGGGCAGCCGCCGCTCCTTCCCGCCCGGCGCGAGGCGGAGCCCCGCTACCGCGATCAAAGCGCGCCTCCCGCGGCGCGGCCGCTGCTCCAAGCCCACTGAAGGTTGAAGCCGCCGCAGTCGCCGTCCACGTCCAGCACCTCGCCGACGGCGTAGAGCCCCGGCACGAGGCGGCTTTCCAGCGTCTCCGGGTCAAATTCCGCCGTGCGCAGCCCGCCGGCGGTCACCTGCGCCTGATCGAAGCCGCAGACGCCCGACACCGGCAGCGAAAAGCCGCGGAGCGAGCGCGCGATGCGCTCCAAGTCCCCGTCCGTCAGTGTCTCCGGCGGCTGATTCGTAAAGCCCGCCGCGCGGCAGACCGTCTGGCCGAGCCGCGTGTGGAGCGTGCCGGTGAGCAGCTGTGCCGTCTCGGAGAGCCCGGCGCGCCGCCGCGCGCGGAGCCACGCCGCCGTCTCCGCCTCCGTCCAGCCGGAGAGCAGGTCAAGCGAGAGGCGAAGCCCCTCGCCGCCCGTCGCCGCCGCGCGGGAGAGCTCGAAGATCGCGGGGCCGCTGACGCCGTATTCCGTGAACAAGATCTCGCCCCGCGTCTCGGCGAGGCACTCCCGCCCGCGCAGAAGACTCACCGCGGCGTCCGCCTTCACGCCCTTGAGCGCGCGGGGGTAGGTCGGGTCCGTTTTGATCTGGACGAGCGCCGGGTGCAGCGCCGTGCGGCTGTGGCCCAGCGCGGCGGCGAGCTGATAGCCGTCCGTTACGCCGCCGAGCTTCGCGCCCGCGCAGCCGCCCGCGGCGAGAATGACCCGCCCGGCGCGCAGCCGGTCCGTCTCCGTCTCGACCGCGAAGCCGCCCCTTTCGCGCCGCAGCGCCGTCACGCGCTCGCCGCAGCGGACTGTGATGCCCGGCTTTTCCAGCGCGAAGCGCAGCACGTCGAGCACGCTGCCCGCCATGTTGGAGTAAGGGTAGAGTTTGCCGTCCGGCTCCTCCGCCGTGATGAGCCCCAGCGCGCGGAACCACGCGAGCGTGTCCTCCACGCCATATCGCGCGAGCACGGCGCGGGAAAAGCCCGGCTGCTCGCCGTGGTAATGCGTCCCGTTGCCCGCGGCGCGGTTCGAGAGATTGCAGCGCCCGTTGCCCGTGGCGAGCAGCTTGCGCCCGACGCGCGACTGGCGCTCTATGAGCGTGACGCGCCCGCCTGCCTCCGCCGCCGCGATCGCCGCCGCCATTCCCGCCGCGCCGCCGCCGATGATGATCGTGTCTGTCATAAAAATTTTTCCGCCGTTTCCGACTGTATGCCGCGCCGCATGACGCAAAAAGCATACAATTCTGTCGTATATATTATCCTGCCGCTTATTGTAAATCATGTGCGGCAAAATTACAAGGGTTTGCCTTGTTGACTTTACATAACACCATGTGCTAAAATAAAGTTTAACCCCACAGGAAAGGGCGGAAAAGAATGAATGAGCTGAATTTTGACCCGGAAAACACCCTCGCGGGCGGGCTTTACGCCATGACGCCGCGCGAGGCGGTGGACCTTGCCATCGCGCTCTGCGACGCGGTGGAGCGCGCCGTCGGCGCGGATGGGTGCCACGGCGGAGTGTGGCCCGGAAATATCACGAGCGCGGACGGGCAGGTCGCCCTCGGCCCCGCGGAGAAGCTCTCCATCGCGGAGATGAGCCCCAGCGCGCTCGAATATGTCGCGCCGGAGCAGTTCTGGAGCGGCACGGAGTCTCCCGCGGCGGACGTTTACTCCATCGGCCTCGTGCTCTACACGGCGCTCAACCGCGGCGTGATGCCGTTTATGCCCGAAGAGGGCTCGCCGACGAGCAGCGAGCGCGCCGCGGCGCTGCAAAACCGCATGAAGGGCAAGACGCTGCCTTACCCCGCGACGGCGGGGCGCGAGCTCGGCGACGCGGTGCTGAAGGCGCTCTCCTTCAAGGCTGCTGACCGCTACGAGACGCCCGGAAAATTCAAGGCGGCGCTGCTCTCGCTGCCGGAGGAGGCGGCGATCCCCGCCGCCGCGCCGGTCCTCCCACTCAGCCGGGACGAGGTGGAGACGGTACGCAGCAGCTACCGCGTGGACAAGGATTTCGAGCCCACGGAGCCGGAGAAGCCGAAAAAGCCCCCCCGCGTCCGGCGCGAAGCCGAGGCGGTGGACGAGGATATGGACGTCAAGGAGTTCCGCCGCCCGAAGAAAAAGGGCGGCTGGGTGCTGCCCGCCGCGCTCGCGGCGGTGATCGTCGTCGCCATCGTGCTCTTGGCGCGCGGCTGCAAAAAGACCGATCCGGACGATAATTTCCCGATCGAGACCGACCCCATCCGCTCTCCCGTCCCCGTGATCACGACGCCGGTGCCGGAGGAGACCCCGGAGCCGACACAGATCCCCGAACCGACCGAGACGCCGGAGCCGACCGCGGAGCCGACGGAGACGCCGGAATATGAGATCTTCCTCGCGGACGTCACGTGGGAGCAGGCGAAGGACCTCTGCGAGCAGAAGGGTGGCCACCTCGCCACTGTGCGCAGTCAGGAGGAGCTCGATTCCGTCACCGCGCTCGCGGAGGCAAACGGCGCGCAGTTCGTCTGGCTCGGCGCTTACCGCGGCGGCAACGACACGTGGTACTATGTCACGGGCGACAAGATGACCTTCGCCGCGTGGGACACCGGAGAGCCCTCCGCCCGTGACAGCGACGGCACGCCGGAGAACTATCTCCTGCTCTGGTATCGCCCCGCCGCCGGCGCGTGGAGCTATAACGACATGCGCAACGATCCCATCTCCATCGTTCCGAGAACCTATTCGGGCAAGACGGCGTATGTGTGCCAGTACGACTAAAGACCAAAGGAAAGGGCGGCTATGCCGCCCTTTCCTTTGGCGAGGCTGTCAAAAAACTTCCCCGCGCAGCGGGGATTTAATCCGGGCAAAGCCCGGATTTCATCTGCGAAGCAGATTTCATCCGCCCTTTTGGGCGGATTTCATTCAAAAACTGCGTTTTCTACCACGTTGATGCCCTTTTTGACAGACTGAGGAAAGGGCGGCTATGCCGCCTCTATGCCGCCTTTTCCTTTGGTAAAAAGTGAGGCTTATCCATGAAAAAGATCAACTTCCGCGCGCCGGGGACTTATGTTTCGCTGGCGGCGCTGCTGGCGCTTGCGGCGGGCTTTGGGCTCTGGCTGCACGGCGCGCATTACGGGCTCTGGGGCTATGCTGCCGCGGGGCTGAGCGTGCTGGGCTTTGCCGCGCTGGGGCTGCGCTTCGTGCCGGAATGGATGCGCTTCTGGAGCCGGGAGGGGGAGGACGACCTCGTCGCTGTGCCCGTGCGGGACGCGAAGACCGCGGCGGGCGTTTTCCTCGCGCTGCTTCTCTTTGACGCGTTCATGCTGCTCAGCGTCTGGGCGCTGCGGGCGCTGCTGGGTTATCCCAGCTCTTTTTCCCAGATGCTCAGCTTCTGGGCGACCGGGCTGGACAGCCGCCACTATCTCGACATCGCGCGCGACTGGTATCTCAGCGAGGGCGACTTAGACCGGCTCGTTCAGCTCGTGTTCCTGCCGGGCTATCCGCTCGCGATCCGGCTCGTGCATCTGCTGGTGCCGGACTGGACGCTTGCAGCGCTTTTTACCAGCGCGCTCTGCTTCGCCGGGGGCGGCGCGGTGCTCTACCGGCTGCTGCGGCTCGACCTGCCGCGCGAGACGTCGCTGCGCGCGATCGCGCTGCTCTGCCTGATGCCGGGGTCGTTTTTCTTCGCCGCACCGATGAGCGAGAGCCTGTTTTTCCTGCTCTGCGTGAGCTGCCTTTACCTCGCGCGGACGCGGCGCTGGCTCGCCGGCTGCGTCTGCGGCGGCGCGACGGCGTTCACGCGCTCGCTGGGGCTGACGCTGCTCGCGCCGCTCGTGCTGGAGCTCGTCGGCTCCGCCGTCCGCCGTCCGGACGGGAAGCGCGCCCTGCGCCGCGTCGCGGCGCTGCTGCTCATCCCCGCGGGCTTCGGCGCTTACTGCTGGGTCAATTACCGCGTCGCGGGCGATCCGTTTCAGTATATGGTCTACCAGCGCGAGCACTGGGGTCAGCGCCTCGGCTGGTTTTTCAACACCGCCGCTTACCAGACGGAAAACCTCCTACGCTGCGCCGGGGCGGAAAACGCCAAATTCTGGGGACTCTGGCTGCCGAATCTGGTCGCGTGCTTTGCCTTCCTCGGCGTGTTCACCGCCGCGGCAAAGCGCCTGCGCGCGAGTATCACCGCGTGGGCGATCGGCTACTTTTTCGTCGCCGTCGGCGTCACATGGCTGCTCAGCGCCCCGCGCTACCTGCTGACCTTTTTCCCCTTCCCGACCGCCCTCGCCATCCTGACGCAAAAGCGCCCCCGCGCCGCCGCAGCGGTCGCGGCGATATGCGCCGTGCTCGCGTTTTGCTATCTGCTGGCGTTCGTACAGCGCTGGCAGGTCTGGTGAGGGGGGGCAAAAAACTCCGGCTCGGATGAGCCGGAGTTTTTTAAATTCAATAGCCTCGCAGAGTTTGCGGCGCGCACGCCGCAAATAAATTTCAATTCATTTTTCGGCGGGGCGTGTACCCGCCGAAAAATTCTCTGCGCGGAGCGAACGTGCTCGCCGGAGGCGAGTGCGCTGAGCGGAGTGAATCCTTCTCAAATGAGAGCCCAGCGAAGCGGGTCTCATTTGACGGCTTTTATTTCGCGTCCGCCGCCGAAATCAGCCCATAGCCGCCGTTTTTGCGGGCGTAGACTACGGAGAAGCTGTCGTCATCGTCGATGTTGAGGAAGGCGAAGAACGAGTGCTCCAGCAGATTCATCTGCAAAATGGCCTCCTCCGGGGTCATCGGCTTGATGGAGAAGCGCTTGGTGCGGACGATCTGGAACTCCTCCTCGCTGTCCTCCTCCGGGGGGAAGTACTCCGGCTTGATCTCGCGCTCGAACGCGCCGTCGCGGAGCTTTTTCTCCAGACGGGTCTTGTTCTTGCGGATCTGGCGCTCGATGAGGGCGACGGCGGAGTCGATCGAGGCGTACATATCGCCCGTCAGCTCGCTCGCGCGGTAGAACATTCCGTTGTTGTTGACCGTGACTTCCACCTTGCAGCGACCGCGCTCGGTGCTGAAGGCGACGGAGGCCTCGCTGTCCTGCTTGAAGTATTTATCCAGCTTTCCGACCTTTTTCTCCGCGTAGCTCTTGACCTCGGGGTCGATCTGCAGCTTCTTCTCGATGAAATGGAACTTCATGGATGCGTCACTCCTTCTTTGGTGGGATGAAAGGGAGGGGATGTGCTGCCCTTTCTTGACTGTAGTTTACCATACCGCGAGGGGAAAAGAAAGGCGGAATAGTGGACAAAAATGACCCTATTGCATTTGACATGCAAACATGCTATAATGAAAGCGTTGTGGGGCTTTTCCGATTCGGAAAAGCCCCACTTTTTTCGTTTTTAGTACACCTGCACGAAGCTGGGTGCGTAGCCGAGCTCCTCAGTCTGCTCGACGATGAGGGCGAGCGCCTCATCGCTGACGGCGAGGACGACGACGTCTGCGCCCTTTGCCTGCGCCAGCGCGAGATAGGCGGAGTAGTCCTCGCTGTCGGCGGAGAGCGCACTCTCGCTCACGAGGTTCATACCGAGCTCGCCCGCCTTTTCCGCGAAGCCGTGGTAAACGCCGGCGGAGACGGTGTCGTCGCTCCACCAGAGCACGGCGTAGCCGCTGCCGGTGCCGGCGGCGTCCACCGCGGCGGAAGCGCCCATCGCGGCGGCGTCCTTATCATAGCCGGGGTCCGGCTCCTCCGCCTTGTCCGTCACAATCTCGCAGCCGGGCAGCTTGGCGCGCAGCGCCGCGATCTCGTCCTCGGAGATGCCGGTATTTTTGAGGCTCACGAGCTTCAGCGAGGAAAGACCGTAGAGCGGGCTGAGGTCCGTCACGGCGTTGCCGTCGAGCACGAGGCGCTCCAGCGCCGTGAAGCGTTCGAGTCCGGCGAGACTCGTCACGCCGGCGTCGGCGGCGAGGGTGATCTCCTTGCAGTCGCTCTTGTAGATCTTGCCGCCAAGCGTCACCGTCCAGAGCAGGTCGGAGCTCGCGATCGTGCAGCGGGGGAGGGACTCCTTCAGCGCCGCGACGCGGTTCGCGGAAAGCTCCGGGTTTTCCTCCACGGTGAGCTCCTTGAGCTCCGTGAGCCCGGCAAGGGCGTCGAGCTGCTTATCCGTGAGCCCGGTGTTCTTGAGACCGAGCCGCGTCAGCTTCGTGAGGTTTTTCACCACCTCCACGCTGCGCAGGGCGTTGTTGTTGAGCCAGAGCTCCTCCATCTCCGTGAGGTAGCCGAGCACGGTGATGTCCGTGATCTTGTTCGTGTCGACGTCCAGATACGTCAGCTTTTTCAGGCTCATGAGCGGGCTGAGATCGCTCACCTCGTTATTCCAGAGGCAGAGCCACTCCAGCTCCTGAAGGTCCACGAGCGGGCTGAGGTCCGTGATCTTGTTGTCGCGCAGGTCGAGCTTTTTCAGTTTGGTGCATTCGGCGAGGACACTGATGTCGTCGAGCTCCAGCCCGCCGAGGTTCAGCTCTTCAACGTCACTCTTGAACTTCTTGCCGCCGAGCTCCAGCTCCTTGACCTCCTCCACCGGCGTGTCCGTGTGGATGCTGCAATCCGGCAGTGCCTTCTGGAGCGCTTCGAGCTGGCTTTCCGTGATGCTGATGTCCTTGAGGCTGAGCGTGCGGAGGTTCGTGAGACGCTCCAGCGGGCTGAAATCCTGAATGGGGTTGCCGTCCAGATAGAGCGTGCGAAGGCTGGTGAGCGCGCCGAGGGCGCTCACGTCGCGGATGAGGTTTTCCGAGAGGTCCAGCACGGTGAGCTTCGCAAGTCCCGTGAGCGCGGAGATGTCCGTCAGACCGTTTGCCGAGAGGCTGAGGCTCTCCAGCTCCGTCAGCGTGCTGAGCAGGGCGAGGTCGCTCGATTTGAGCCCCTTGCCGTTCAGTGCGGCGCTCGTCGCGTCCGCGGCGAAGCTCTCGCCCCCGACGGAGACCGCGTCGCCCGGTTCGGGCAGGTCCTCGCCCGCCTTGAGCTTTTCGAGCATACGGTCGATGGCGTCCCCGCCGACGCGGGAGGCGCCGAGATAGAGGACTTGGATCGCCATCTCCGTGTCGCCCTGCGCATAGTAGACGTCCGCCATCAGCAGATACGCTTCCTCCGTCACCTGCTCGTCCATGGCCTTGTCCAGCTCGCGCAGAGCCGTGTCGTAATCGCGGCGCAGGAACGCCTGCTCCGCCGCGTCATAGTGCTTGTCGTAGCCCTTGCTCCCGCCGCCGAGCGTCAGCAGCAGCACGACCGCCAGAACGACGAGCACCGCAGCCGCGATGCCGCCGATCAGGTAAAGCTGTTTTTTCTTTGCGCTGTCCATAAATGATCTCCTTATCGAAAAGGTCCGTTTGATTTATCATCGTTTCGCCCGCGCCGGGGAGCAAATCGACCCGGCAGCGGTACGTTATTATAATACGACGGAGCGGGAAAGTCAAATGTTCCCGCAAAAAGCTCATCCGGGACCCGCTGCGCTGGGCTCCCGGATGAAAAGGATTCGCTCCGCTCAGCGCACTCGCCTGCGGCGAGCACGTTCCCTCCGCGCAGAGTATTTTTCGGCACGCGCGTGTCGCGCCGAAAAATGAATTGGAATTTATTTGCGGCGTGCGCGCCGCAAACTCTGCGAGGCTTCTTTTGATAAAGCAGAGTCCGCCGCCCTTTTGGAGCGGCGGACAGAGCATTTTTACCAGTCGAAATTCGCGGTGCGGCGCTTGACGGGGAGCCAGATGGCGCTGCGGTAG
Organism: Ruminococcus bicirculans (ex Wegman et al. 2014); assembly: GCA_963649145.1. GTDB lineage: Bacteria > Bacillota > Clostridia > Oscillospirales > Oscillospiraceae > SVKR01. The sequence goes on from CAVJGI010000013.1 coordinate 10,091, forward strand.
TCGGGGCTTTTCGGGTCGCCGGAGGAGTAGACCTCGATCGAGGTCTCGCCGTTGCGCTCGAACTCGCGGCCCTCGTTCGGGTACCAGCGGTTCCAGACGCGGTCGGTCAGACGCTGGAGCGAGACGGGGAGCGGTCCCTGCGTCTCGAACACGGCATATTCGCTCTCCGGCAGCTCATAGAGCTCGAAGCCCTCCGGCACCTCGCCGCCCTCGTAGCGCCCGGCGATGACGTAAGTGAAGCTGCGCCCGTGGTCGATGCAGAGGGCGTACATGCCGATCCGGTTCGCGAGCACGGCGCGCTCCGCTGCCGTCTCCGCCTCGCCGCCCGCCCAGAGCCGCGCGTAGCGCTGATGATAAGCCTCGTCCCAGAACGCCGGGCAAGCCGTATAGCAATCCGCCTGCGCGATCTCCGAGCCAAAGCCGATGAACCGCATCGCGGGCTTTTCCAGATAGCTGATGGTCATAAATCGGAGCCTCCTGTGGTTTTCTCTTTGTGTGTGTGTAGATTATACCTGCTGCGTGCGGGGCTGACCGTATTCGCGTTCCATCGCGTCGCGGGTGACGAGCCACTGTTTGCCGTATTTCTTAACGTCCACGCCGTCCACGAGACGGCGGTAAGCTACGGCTTTGCGCAGGGCGCTTTCGCTCAGACCCCAAAGCTCTGTGGCATCGGCAAAGGAGAGCAGACGGTCGAAGGGCGTGGAGACCGGGACGCCATGGCTATAAAGCTCCTCGGCGGAGAGGTCCAGATCGTCATTCCAGCTCACGCCGTAGCCGCCGGCGTCCACGCGGACGAGCTCGAAGAGTCCCGGCACTGTTTGCAGCGCGCGGAACGCCGGAAAGCGCTCCGGCAGGGCGGAAAGATCATATTCCCGCGCCTCCCCGCTGCTGAAATGGACCAACAGATGCAGACCCGGCAGCGGAGCCGCGGCGGTGATCTTGTGCAGCATAGGCAAAGCCTCCTCTCATTCCAGCGGCGGAAGCTGACGGAAATTCTGGCTTTCCCAGATGTCCAGCAGCTCCGCTTCGTGCAGGGCAGTCCACTCCTGCGCCATGGCAAGTGCCTTCGGGGGCAGGTCACCCTCCATCATCCGCCGTGTGCGGATCTCGACCGCGCCGACGTATTCCCCATAGATAAAGTGGACGTGCGGCGGGTTATGTTCGCCGCCGAGAAAATACATTTTAGCGACGATACCATAAAATCGGGACAGAACAGGCACTCAGCATTCCTCCTTTTCTGTCTGTAGCATATCACGATACCGTGAAAATGTCAAGAGAAAGGAGGTGAGGACTTGGACGAAATGACAAGCGCTGAGCTCAATCAGTTCTTAGAGAATATCGCGAAGCTGATTGAAGCCACAGCCGACGATCCGGCTGCCGCTGCGAAGATCGTGCGAGACAGCAAAGTCAAGGCATAAAGAAGTAGCGGCCCACCTACCGCAGCAGCCGCTACTTCCACCTCAAAAGGCGAGCCGGGAGCCTTACCCCGGCCACCTTGATTATAACCGAGTAAGGCGTAAAAATCAAGGATAAAAGAAAAAGCCCCAAAGTAAGTTGGAGCTCGCGCGGACGATACTGGAAATGATAGCCTACATTGCAGCCATCGTGAGCACGATCTACCAAATACTTAAGGGCTGAAGGAAAGGGGCGGCTTGCCGCCCCGGACCTCCATAAACTATTATACACCATCTGATGGAATATGAGCAAGCAAAAAATATAATGTGACGCTTTATCTTCCTCTGCTGAATAAAGCGAAAAAAGCGCACCCCCACCGCAAAACACGCGGCGGGGGCTTTGCGCCTTCAGAGGACCTTGCAGAACGAAACGGCGTTGTCGCGGGTGGAGAGACGGTAAGTGTAGTAGCCGTAGTTGAGGGCTTCTTTTTGGTAAAAAAGGAACTTGGCGTCGAAGGGAACCCCCGTGATCTCGGCGATCTGGTCGAAGGTCAGACGAAGCTCGATCTCCCCGCTGTCGCGGATGTAGTTCCAAAGAGGCTGATAAGGGCTCACACGCTTGCGCCTGCGAAGCATGGACGGCATGGGTTTTCAACTCCTGATCGGTAAGTAATCGGCGCGGACATGCACCGGAGTAATTCTAAAACGATTTTGGTGCGATGTCAAGATGGTAGTTTTCGACTTTTAGGAGCACAGCGGCGAAATGGGTAGCGACGTAAGCAATTTCATAAGCAAAAACTTCCAAAAAACTGCTTACGAAGCAAAAAAACGGACCGGATTGACAAAATGTTTTGTACTCGAAATCGCGGTCTCAAAGTCCGCAAAGCATTGAAATACAAGGAAAAACCCGCAGTCTCAATGACTGCGGGTTTTTCCTTGTTTTGGTGCGCGAGGCGGGAGTCGAACCCGCACGCCCGGAATGAGCACTGGCACCTGAAGCCAGCGAGTCTACCAATTCCACCACTCGCGCATTTTGTTCCGCTCGCGGAACGCTTGATTATCATAGCACCCGCGGGCGGAAATGTCAAGCATGATTTGCGCTTTTCCCCGAAGTTTTTTTACTCCGCCGCGGGATCCAGCGCGTCGCTGAGGGCGGCGAACTGGGCGAGGCTCAGCGCCTCGCCGCGGACGGTCTCCGGCAGACCGAGACGCTCCAGCGCGGCGCGGACTGTCTCGCGCGGGATGCCGAGACCGTTCGCGAGCGCGTTGCAGAGCGTTTTGCGCCGCTGGTTGAACGCCGCGCGGACGACCGCGAAAAAGCGCTTTTCGTCGCGCACGGGGCAGGGCGGGGCGTCCCGCCGCAGGAGCGTCACGACGCTGCTCGTCACCTTCGGGGCGGGGATAAAGCAGCCGGCGGGGACGTCGAAGAGCCGCTCCGGGGCGGTGTGCCACTGCATCAGCAGTGTGAACGCGCCGTAATCGGCGGTGTTCTCCGCCGCGCAGATGCGCAGCGCGACCTCGCGCTGGATCATGACCGTGATGCGCTCGAAAAGCCCGCTCTCGACTATCTTCGTGAGGATCGGCGTCGTGATGTTATAGGGCAGATTGGCGCAGACGACGACGCGCGCGCAGTCGGCAAACTGCTCCCTCACAAGCGCGGCGAGGTCCAGCCGCAGCGCGTCGCCGAAGAGTACCTCGACGTTTTCGCAGCCGCAGAGCGTTTCCGCCAGCACGGGGCGGAGCGCACCGTCGAGCTCGATGCTGAGGACGCGCTTTGCGCGCTTCGCGAGCTCCACGGTCAGGCAGCCGATGCCGGGACCGATCTCCAGCACACCGGTCTCGCTGTCCAGACCCGCAGATTCCGCGATCTGCTCCGGCACCCATGCCGCGCAGAGAAAATTCTGACCCAGCGACTTGGAAAAGCGGAAGCCCGTCCGCGCCAGAAGCGCCTTGATCTCGTTGATGTCCGTCAGATTCACTTTGCGCCGTCTCCCTTCAGCAGCTTTTCAAACGCCTGACGGCGGGGGTCGCCCTCGGCGTTGCAGCGGATGTTGCCGCGATAGGTGAAGCCGGCGGCGCGGAGCATCGCCTTGCAGGGCTCATTGTGGCGATGGGTGTCCGCCCGCAGGCAGAAAACGCCCTTTTCCAGCGCGAGTGCCTCCGCCGCGCGCATCAGCTCCCGCGCCATGGCGCTGCCGCGGTATTCCGCGCCGACCGCGGCGCGGTGGACCGTGCAGTAGGGACCGTCCCAGCGCCATTTGCCGTCCGTGATGACGGCATAGGTCGGGTCCTCTCCCTCCGTGAGCGCGAAATACGCCGCGACGCGCCCGCCGTAAGTCATCACATAGGCAGCACCGTGGTCCATGTCCTCGTGGATGAAGTCCTCGGAGGGGTAGTCGCCGAGCCACTGGTTCAGCCGGTGCTTTTTCATATAGTTTTTCGCCTGCCGCAAAATGAGCATAATGGCGTCGAGGTCCGCCTCCTCCGCCGGGCGGCAGAGGACAGGCTCGGTCAGCTTCAGGCGCTTTTCGTCGCGCGCGAGCTCGGCGAGGAGCTTGGCGTCCGCCTCGCCGGGCTGGAAGCGCTCCATCAGCTCCGGGCGCTTCTGCTGCGTGCGGCGGAGCATTTCCTTGCGCCGCCAGCGGTCGATCTCCGCCTGATTGCCGCTGCGCAGCACCTCCGGCACGGTGCGGCCCTCCCAAGTCTCCGGGCGGGTGTACTGCGGGTATTCGAGCAGCCCGTCCCAGTGGCTCTCGCCGGTGTAGCAAGCCTCGTCGGAGAGGACGCCCGGCACGAGGCGGCAGACCGCGTCCGTCACCGCCATGGCAGCGAGCTCGCCGCCGGTCAGCACGAAGTCGCCGAGGGAGAGCTCCTCGTCCACGCACGCCTCGATAAAGCGCTCGTCAACGCCCTCATAGTGACCGCAGACGAGCACGAGGTGGTCGTAGTCCCGCGCGAGGGAGCGCGCCTTGGCTTGGTCGAAGGTGGGACCCTGCGGGCTTAAATAAATGACGCGCGTGCGCGCGCTCTTCGGCGTTTCCACAACGCTCTCCACCGCGCTTTTGAGCGGCTGTGCCATCATCACGCAGCCCCAGCCGCCGCCGTAGGGGTAATCGTCCACCTGATTCTGGCGGTTTTCGGTGAAATCGCGGATCTGGACGCAGTTGATGTCGAGGATGCCCTTTTTCGCCGCGCGGCCGAGGATGCTCTCGTGGAGCATCGCGTTCATATTGTCGGGAAACAGCGTCAGAATGTCAATTTTCATAGCGCCCGCTCACATCCCTTCGATGAGGCGCACGGTGATGACGCCGGCGTCCGCGTCCGTATGCAGGATGAACTCCGGCACGGCGGGGATGAGGTGCTCGCGCTCGCCGCGGACGACGTAGACGCGCTGACCGGGGAGGTCCAGCGTGTCGGCAAGGGTGCCGAGCTCGGTGCCGTCCTCCGTGACGACCCGCGCGCCGAGAATGTCCGCGAGGAAGAAGCTGCCCTTCGGCAGCCGGGCGTCCGCGCGGTCGATGCAGAGCGTTTTGTTCTTGAGCCCCATCGCGGCGTTCACGTCCTCCACACCGTCAAAAAGCGCGATGACGCAGCCCTTGTGGACGCGCGCAGCGCGCACCCTGACCGGCGCGCCGTCGATATAAAAAGTCTTGAAGCGGAGCAGAAACTCCGGCGAGTCCGCCCACGGCTGGATGCGGACCTCGCCGCGGATGCCGTGGGTGTTCACGATCTGCCCGATCTCCAGATACTGATTTTTCTCCATAATCTATAAAATCCTCTTGTCCGGTTTTTGCTGAAAAAAGCTCCGTGGATGGCACGGAGCTTTTCAGCGCTTTGCTCTCAGTCGAGGACCTCGACGGAGACCTTTTTGCCCTTTCTCTGGGCGACGGCCTTCATCAGGACGCGGACCTCCTTGATGATCCTGCCCTGACGGCCGATGACCTTGCCCATGTCGCCGTCGGCGACACGGACTTCAAAGACCGTCTCCGCGCCGGCTTCGCGCTCGGTCACAGAAACCTCGTCCGGATGGTCCACGAGGTTCTGTATCATATAGGTCAGCAGTTCTTTCATGATGGGTTGTTTCTCCTTACGTCTCAGCCTTCCGCCTTCTTCAGCAGAGCCTTGACAGTGTCGGTCGGCTGTGCGCCGTTCGCGATCCAGTACTTCGCGCGCTCCAGATCCACCTTGATGGCGGACGGCGTCGCAGTCGGATCATAGGTGCCGATCTCCTCGATGAAACGACCGTCACGCGGGAAATGAGAATCAGCGACGACGATGCGGTAGTAGGGGTTCTTCTTGGCGCCCATTCTGCGCAGTCTGATCTTGACCATGTATTTTCACCTCCATTTTTCGTGTTTCTATGGAAAAGGGACTTACGCCCTTGTCACATACCGGGAAATTTACTTAAAAGCCGAAGCCGGAGGGCATGCCGGGGAAGCCGCCCATGCGCTGCAAACGTTTCATCTTCTTGCCGCCCATCCCGCTCATCTGCTTCATCAGCTTCTGCATCGCGGAAAACTGGTTCAAGAGCTTGTTGACGTCCACAACGGTGGTGCCGCTGCCGGCGGCGATGCGCTTTTTGCGGGACGAGCCGATGATCTCCGGATTCTCGCGCTCGCGCGGGGTCATGGACTGGATGATCGCGCCGGTGCGCACCATCGCCTTTTCGTCCAGATTCGCGCCGCCGAGGGCTTTGGCGTCCACGCCGGGCATCATCGAGAGGATATCCTGCATGCTGCCCATGGAGCGCAGCTGCTGGAGCTGATCATAAAAGTCGGCAAGCGTGAACTTGTTGGCGCGCAGGCGCTCTTCGAGCTCACGTGCCTTTTTCTCGTCCATCGTCGCCTCGGCTTTTTCGATGAGGGTCAGCACGTCGCCCATGCCGAGGATGCGGCTCGCCATGCGGTCGGGGTGGAACACCTCGATCTGGTCGAGCTTTTCGCCCGTTCCGGCGAACTTGATGGGCTTGCCGGTGACGGCTTTGACGCTGAGCGCCGCGCCGCCGCGGGCATCGCCGTCGAGCTTCGTCAGCATAATGCCGTCGATGCCGAGGGCTTCGTCGAAGGCGGTCGCCGCGTTGACCGCGTCCTGACCGGCCATGGCGTCCACGACGAGCAATATCTCCGCCGGCTTCGTCTCCGCCTTGATGTTCTTCAGCTCGTCCATGAGCTGCTCGTCGATGTGGAGTCTGCCCGCGGTGTCGAGGAAAACGAGGTCGTTGCCGTGGCGCTTGGCGTGGGCAATGCCCGCCTTCGCGATCTCCACGGGGTCGCCCTGTCCCATCTGGAACACGGGGATATCGAGCTGGGCGCCGACGGTCTCAAGCTGCTTGATCGCGGCGGGACGGTAAACGTCGCAGGCGACGAGCAGCGGGCGGCGACCCTGCTTTTTCATAAGTCCGGCGAGCTTTGCGCCGTTCGTGGTCTTGCCCGCGCCCTGCAAGCCGACGAGCATGATCACATGCGGCGCCTGTCCGCCGAGGTTCAGCTTTCCGGAGTCGCCCCCCATGAGGGCGATGAGCTCCTCGTTGACGATCTTGACGACCATCTGGGCGGGGGAGAGACTTTCGAGCACATCCTGCCCGACGGCGCGCTCCGTGACGCGCTTTACGAAGTCCTTGACGACCTTATAGCTGACATCGGCTTCGAGCAGGGCGAGGCGCACCTCGCGCATCGCCTCCTTGACGTCCGCCTCGCTGAGGCGGCCCTTGCCGCGGAGCTTCCGGAACGCGGCGGATAATTTTTCGGACAGGGATTCAAATGCCATCCGGCTTCTCCTTTCGTCAGTCGGCAAGCGCGTGGAGCTTTTCGAGCATTTCGCGCTTCGTTTCGCTCTCCGGCAGCGTTTCCGCCGCGGCGATGACCTCGCGCAGCGTTTCGCGCTGGCGCATGGCGCGCGCGACGAGCCCGGTGCGCGCCTCGGTGTCCCGCAGGGACTGCTCCGCGCGGCGGATAATGTCCCAGACCGCCTGCCGGCTCGTGCCGCTCGTCTCCGCGATCTCGAAGAGCGAGAGGTCGCTGTTATAGTGAAGATCGTAATATTCCCGCTGCTTTTCCGTCAGCAGGTCGCCGTAAAAGTCAAAGAGCATGGTGCGCAGAAGCGTATCGTCCATAAAAAAGCGCACCTCCCCCTGAGCTTTCACGATGCTTCCGTATTATAAGCCCGTTTTTCGCCGCTGTCAAGTATTTTTCCTGTACACCAAAAAGAATATTTTTTCCACCCGCGGGAAAAAATGAACGCTGAAGAAGACCGCGGCATTTCAAAAGGGAGCGGAGAACGCCATGAATTATGAAAAAACGGGACTTTATGTGGAGGAGGCAGAGCTGGACGGCTACGCGGAGAACCTTGCGCGGCGCGCGTTTCCGGACGGAACGGGCTCCGGGCGGGACGCGGCGCGGCGGCTGCGGCGCGCCCTGCGGGAGCTCCGGCGGCTGACGGAGGCGCTCGGTGCGCGCTGGGGCGACGCGGCGGACACGCCGGGCTGGGCGCGCTGGCTCCTCGATAACGCCTATCTCGTCCGGCGCGAGGGGGAGCGCGCGGCGCGCGCCCTCGCCGCGGCGCGGCGGCTGCGGCTGCGGGGCGGCGAGCCCGTCGTCTGCTGCCTTGCGGCGGGGCTGCTCGCGTCCGGCCGCGGGGAGCTGAGCCCGGCGCGGGCGGCGCATTTTCTGGCGGGCGCGCAGCGGGTGCTGCCGCTCGGCTTTTCCGAGCTCGGCGCGCTGCCGGATGCGCTGCGCGCCGCGGCGGTGATCGCGCTGCCGCGCCGGGCGGAGGCGGGCGACGAGGACGGCTGCGCCCGGCTCATCACGGCGCTGCGCTCTCTCGCGGACGGCGCGCTCGACGAAACGCTGCGGGACGCCGACCTTGCCGGGCGGCTGCTCCGCTGCGACCCCGCGGGCGTTTACCCCAAAATGGACGAGCCAAGCCGCGCGCTTTACCGGCAGCGTCTCGCCGACTGCGCAGCCGCGGCGCAGCTTCCGGAGACGCGCGCGGCGGAAAAGGCGCTCGCCCTTGCGCGCACGGGGACGGGCGCAGAGCGCCATGTCGGTTGGTGGCTGTTCGTCTCGCCGCTCGGCGCGCCGGAAAAGCCGCGGCGCGGCGGCTGGTATCTCGCAGCAAATGTGCTCCTGACGCTGTTTTTCGCGCTTCTGGCGGGCTTCGCCTCCCGGAGCGCGGCAGCGGCGGCGCTGCTGGTGCTGCCGCTCAGTGAGCTTTGCAAGCGCCTGCTGGACTTCGCGCTGCTGCGGCGGCTGAAGCCGGTGAGCCTGCCGCGGATGGACCTTGTGGCAGGCGTTCCGCCGGAGGGGAAGACGCTCTGCGCCGTCACGAGTCTCGTTGGAGATGAGGACGCCGCGGCGCGGCTGGAGGAGCACGCGCTGCTCTGCCGCGGGGCGGGGGAGAACCTCGCCTTCGCGCTGCTGCTCGACTATCCGGCGTCCGACGCGCCGCCGACGGACGCCCAGCGCGCCGCGGCGGAGCGCACGGCGGCGGAGATCGCGGCGCTGAACGCGAAATACGGCGTCGGGTTTTTCTGCCTGCTGCGCGAGCCGGTGAAGACCCCGGAGGGCGCTTATGCCGGCTGGGAGCGCAAGCGCGGCGCGCTGCTGGAGCTAATGCGCCTGCTGCGCGGGCAGCCGGGCGGCGTCACCGTCGCGGCGGGGGACGCCGCGGCGCTCGCGGATACGCGCTTTCTCCTGACGCTCGACGCGGACACGCGCCTGACGCCCGGCGCGGTGCGGAAGCTTATCGGCGCGATGCTCCACCCGCTCTGTCGCCCCGTCTGGAACGCCGACGGCGTCGTCACGCGCGGCTTCGGCGTGCTCGCCCCGCGGCTCGCGCCGGAGCTATCGAGCGCGAACGCGAGCGATTTTGCGCGCGTTTTCGCCGGGCGCGGCGGCACGGACCCTTACTGCGGCGCATGCAGCCATCTCGGTATGGCGCTTTTCGGGCGCGGCGGCTTTGCGGGAAAGGGGCTCGTGGACATCGACGCTTATCTCGCCTGCCTTGACTCCCGCATCCCGGAAAACCGCTGCCTGAGCCACGACGCGGTGGAGGGCGCGTTTCTGCGCGCCGGTTTTGTCGGGAAGGCAGAGCTGACGGACGCCTTTCCCGCCGCTGTGCCCGCTTATTTCCGGCGGCTGGAGCGCTGGACGCGCGGGGACTGGCAGAATCTGCCCTATCTGCTGCACGCCGGGCGCGCGCTGCCGGAGGCGGCGCGGTGGCAGCTATTCGATTCGCTGCGCCGCTCGCTCGTCCCGGCGGCGGAGCTTGCCGCGCTCGCGCTCGGCTTTTTTCTGCCGGGACCGGGGCTGCGTCTCGCGGCGATCGCGGCGGGGCTTGCGCTCGGCGGCGAGCTGCTACTCGCGGCGGCGGAGGCGATCTTAAGCGGCGGGACGACCGTGTTCCAGACCCGCGCGTTTTTCGGCTTCGGCGGCGGGCTCGTGCGCACATGGCTGCGATTGCTGCTCCTGCCCGTTGAGGCTTGGTGCTGTCTCACCGCGGCGCTCCGCGCGCTCTGGCGTATGGGCGTTTCCAAAAAGCGGCTGCTGCAATGGCAGACCGCCGCCCAGTGCGCCGCGGCGCGGCGGGGGCTTTGGCGCTTTTACCGCGCGCTCTGGCAGGCACCGGCGCTGGGGCTCGCGCTCATATTGTGGTCGCCCCTCGTGCTCGGAAAGGCAGCCGGTGTGCTCTGGCTGCTGACGCCGGTCTTCGCGCTGCTGCTGAGTCTGCCCGCTGCGCCGCCGCCGGAGCTTTCGCCGCGCGACCGGGACTATCTCCTCGGCTGCGCGCGGGACACGTGGGGCTATTTCGCCCGCGTGCTGACGGCGGAGGACCACTTTCTCCCGCCGGACAATCTTCAGGTCCAGCCGCCCGTGGGCATCGCCCACCGCACGAGCCCGACGAACATCGGACTCGGTGCGCTGAGCGTTCTCGCGGCGGCGGACCTCGGCTTCGTTTCCGCGGCGGACGCGGCGGCGCTCTTAGGGCGCATGCTGGACAGCGCGGAGCGGCTGGAGAAGTGGCACGGACACTTATATAATTGGTACGACACCCGCACGCTTGCCCCGCTGGAGCCGCGCTACGTCTCCTCCGTGGACTCCGGCAATCTCTGCGCCTCGCTCATCGCGCTGCGCGCCGGGCTTACCGAGCTGCGCCGCCCCGATCTCGCCGCACGCGCCGGAGCACTCGCCGACGCGATGGACTTCGCGCCGCTTTTCGACCGGAAGCGGAAGCTGTTCCACACCGGCTTCGATGTGATGAACGGCGCGCTCAGCCGCTCGTGGTATGACCTTCTCGCGAGCGAGGCGCGGCTCACGGGCTATCTCGCCGCCGCGCGCGGCGACGTTCCGGCGGAGCACTGGGCGCGCCTCAGCCGCGCGCAGAGCGCCTGCGGACCTTACCGCGGGCTCGTCAGCTGGACGGGCACGATGTTTGAATACCTGATGCCGGAGCTGCTGCTGCCGCCCCAGCGCGGCTCGCTGCTCTGGGAGAGCGCAAAATTCTGCCTCTACGTCCAGCGCCGCCGCGGACGGGACGCCGGAACGCCGTGGGGCGTTTCCGAGAGCGCCTACGCCGCGCTCTCGCCCGATCTTTCTTACCGCTATAAGGCGCATGGCTGCGCCGCGCTCGCCCTGCACCGCGGGATGGACCGGGAAAACGTCGTCTCGCCTTACAGCGCGTTTCTGGCGCTCGCGGTGTCGCCCGCCGCGGCGGTGCGGGACCTGCGGCGGCTGGAGGGCCTCGGCATGCGCGGCGAGCTCGGCTTCTGGGAAGCGCTCGATTATTCCACGAGCCGGCTCTACCGCACAGCGCCCGCCGCCGTGCGCACCGTTTTCGCCCACCACGCGGGCATGAGTCTCGCCGCGCTCGATAATGCGCTCTGCGCCGGGGCGATGCGGCGGCGCTTTTTCACCGACCCCGCCATGCGCGCTTATGCCGGGCTGCTCGCCGAGGCGCTGCCGGTCGGCAGCCGCCCTATGCGCCGCTCGGATGCCGGGGAGGAGCCGGTCCGCCGCGCCGCGCGCTCGGACGCCGCCGGGTGGGAAAGCGCCGGCGAGGGCGTGGACGCGCTGACCCCGCGCTGCACGCTGCTCGCGAGCCGGAGCTATTCGCTGCTCGCCGCGGAGACGGGGCTGACGCGCCCGCTCTGGCGCGGCGTGACGCCCTATCTTGCGCCCGCGTCGCCGCTGGCGCGCGAAAAGGGCGTGGATGTGCGCATTTCCGCCGACGGCGAGGCGTGGTCCGCGCTGCCGGACCCGGCGGAGCGGGATGTTCGCTATGCTTGGCGCTTTACGCCGACGCACGCGGAGTTCACCGCGCGCCGCGGCGCGATCGAGAGCCGCTGCACGGTCTGCACCGCGGAAAACGAGATCGGCGAGCGGCGGGACTTTCTGCTCCGCAACGACGGAGACCGCCCGGCGGACGCGGCGCTGACGCTGCATCTGCGGCCCCTGCTCGCCGCGCAGCAGGACTATGACGCCCACCCGGCGTTTCTCTCGCTCGGCGTCTCCGCCCGCGTGCGGGACGGGGCGCTGCTGCTGCGCCGCCTGCCCCGCGGCGGAACGCGCGAGCTCTGGATGTGTGTCGCGCTGAGCGCCCCGGCGCGCTTTGACCTCGCGCCCGGCGCGTGGACCGGGCGCGCCGCGGAGCCGGTCTGGGCGGGGGCGGAGGAGCGGTTTCTGACGGAAAGCGCCGTGACGGTCACGCTCGCGCTGCCGCTCCTGCCGGGAACGCTCCGCCGCGCTGCGGCGGCGATCGCCATGGCGTGGTCGGCGGACGACGCGCTCGATAGCGCCCGGCGCATCCTGCACGGCGCGGAGCCCGGCGCGCTGCCCCAGACGGCGGCGGCGCTGCTCGGCTTCGACGGCGCAGCGGCGGCGCGGGCGTTTTCCCTGCTGCCGCATCTGGCATTCCCGACGGCGGGCGGCGCGGCGGGAGCCATGGCGCTCTGGCGATTCGGCGTTTCCGGCGATCTGCCGGTCCTGTGGGCGGAGATCAGGAGGGAGGACGAGCTCGCCGCGGCGGAGCGGCTGATGGACCTGCATCTTTTCCTGACCGGCTGCGGGCAGGATTTTGACCTTGTGCTCCTGACGCGGGACGCGCCGGGCTATCACCGCCCGCTGTGCAGCGCGATGGACCGGGCGCTCCGGCGCGCCGGGGGCGAGCTGCTTCAGGACGCGCGCGGCGGCGTCCATCTCCTCTCCGACCCCGGCGCGGCAGCGGCGCTGGAGGGCTTCGGCGCGCTGTGTCTGGACCTCTCCGCCCCGCTGCCGGAGCTGCCGCGGCAGACGCACTGGCGTCCGGCGGAGGTTCCGGCGCATCTCCTGCCATCCCAGCGCACGCCGAAATTCGAGTGGCGCGGCGCGGAATTTATGTTTTATGTAAACCACTCGCTCCCGCCGCGGGCGTGGGCGAACGTGCTGACGAACGGACGCCTCGGCTATCTCGCGGCGGACTGCGGCACGGGGAATATCTGGTGGCGCAACGCGCGCGAGCGGCAGCTCACGCCGTGGCTCTGCCAGCCGAACGGAACGGAGGGACCGGAGACGCTCGCGCTGGAGCTCGGCGGGGAGCGAACGTCCCTTTTCGCCGCGCCGGGGGATACGGCGTGCCGCGTGCGCTTTGCGCCGGGAGCGGCGGTCTGGGAAAAGCGCGTCGGGGAGGCGGAGGTGCGCGTGACGGCGTTCATCCCGCCGGAGGCGGACGTGCGGCTGCTGCTCATCGAGAGCGACCGCCCGCTGCCCGGTGCGGCGGTCTGCTGGTGCGCCCGGCTGCGCCTCGGCGGGGACGCGGCGGCGGAGCGGAGCGTGCAGACGGCGTTCACCGGGCTGGCGCTCGCGGCGAAAAATCTGGCGGCGATGCCGGAGGCGGGACCGCTTTACGCCCTCTCCGCGGAGCCGCCGGAGGGCTTCACCTGCCGGGGCAGCAGCGCGATGGCGCGGGACTATGACGGCTTCACAGGCCGCGACGCCGCGCCGGTGTTCGCCGCGCGCTGGCGCTTCCGGACGGCGGCGGTCCTCGCCCTCGGTTTCGGAAGACCGGAAAACCTCCGCGCGCTCTGCGAGCTGGAGGCGGCGCGCCGCGCCCTCGCCGAAACGCAGGAGTACTGGCGGCGGCGCTGCGGCGCGCTCACGCTGCGGAGCGGGGAGGCGGCGCTGGATCGCCTCATGAACGGCTGGCTGCCGTATCAGACGCTCGCCTGCCGCCTGCTTGGGCGGTGCAGCATTTACCAGAGCGGCGGAGCCTTCGGCTTCCGCGACCAGCTTCAGGACGCCGTGAACCTCATCGGGCTCGACCCGGCGCTCGCGCGGGAGCAGATACTGCGCTGCTGCGCACGGCAGTATCTCGAAGGCGACGTCCAGCACTGGTGGCATACCGACGCCGGACCGGTCCGCGGCGTGCGCACACGGTGCAGCGACGATCTTCTCTGGCTCGTCTGGGCGGTCTGCGAGTATGTGGAAAAAACAGGGGACGACGCGCTCCTTGCCGAGCGCACGCCATGCCTGCGATCCCCGGAGCTCGCCCCCGGCGAGCGCGACCGCTATGAGACCGCTGAGACGACGGAGGAGACCTTCTCCGTTGCGGAGCACTGCCGCCGCGCCATAGAGCGCGTGATGACGCGCGGCTGCGGCGCGCACGGGCTGCTCCGCATCGGCGGCGGGGACTGGAACGACGGCTTCGACGCCGTCGGCGGGGAGAGCGAGTGGCTGAGCTTCTTTTTCCTGCTCATCGCTCCGCGCTGGGCGGCGATCGCAGAGGAGCTGGGTCTCGACTGCACGGAGCTTCGCGCGTTCTGCGGCGCGCTCCGCGAGGCGGCGAACGCGGCGTGGGACGGCGCGTGGTTCCGGCGCGGGTATTACGCCTCCGGCGCGCCGCTCGGCGCGGCGGAAAACGCCGAGTGCCGCATCGACTCCGTGGCGCAGTCCTTCGCCGCGCTCAGCGGCGCGGCAGACCCGGAGCGGGCAAAAACGGCGCTCCGGAGCGCCGTGGAGCAGCTTTTCGACCGCAAAAACGCCCTCGTCCGGCTCTTCGCGCCGCCCTTCGCCGGGGCGGAAAAGCCCGGCTATCTCGTATCCTACGGTCCCGGCTTCCGCGAAAACGGCGGGCAATACACCCACGGCGCGCTCTGGCTCGTGCTCGCGCTGCTGCGCACGGGCGAGACGGAGACGGCGTGGACGCTGCTGCGCGCGATGCTCCCCGCGGAGCGGGACGCCGCGGTTTATAAGACCGAGCCCTTCGTTCTCGCCGCGGACATCTCCGCTGCGCCGGGACACGAGGGGGAGGGCGGCTGGAGCTGGTACACCGGCGCGTCCGGCTGGCTCTGGCGCATCGTGAGCGAGGAAGTGCTCGGTCTGCGCTGGCGCGGCGGGCTGGTTTACGTTGAACCGAGGCTCCCCGCCGCGCTGAATGGCTGCCGCTTCCGCTATCTGGGGCGCGAATTTCAGCTCCGGGACGGCGCGGTCTATGTCGACGGCGCGCTCTATCGCGGCGAGGGGCTTGCTTTTCCGGGCGGACAGGCTTATAATCGGGATGCAGGAAAACCGACAAAAGGAGACAGCAATCTATGACCTATTCCTACACCCCGAAGGGCGTCTGCTCCCGGAAGATGGAGTTCGACATCGAGGACGGTGTGATCCGCTCCGTCCGCGTGGAGGGCGGCTGCAACGGCAACCTGAAGGGCATCTGCGCGCTTGTGGAAGGCATGCGCGCCGAGGACGCCGCCGCGCGCATGCGCGGCATCCGCTGCGGCAATAAGCCCACGAGCTGCCCCGACCAGATGGCGCTCGGCATCGCCGAGGCGCTCGAAGCGATCGGGAAATAAAAAATCTCCCGTCCGGCGCGGACGGGAGATTTTTTTCGTCAGATGAATTTTTCCGCCCAAGCCTTGAGCGTTTTGGCGTCCGTGTCCGGGGCGAAGACGTGACCCTCGGCGAGCTTGGCGCCGGGGCAGCTCGGCGCGAGGCGCTCGTTTGTCTTGCCCATGCCGCTGCCGCCGGAGGTGGCGAAGGGGACGACGGTCTTCCCGGCGAGGTCCTCGCTCTCCAGATAGGTGTTCACGATCGTCGGGGCGACATACCACCAGACGGGGAAGCCGACAAACACGGTGTCATAGTCCGCGGCGCGCTTTTCCATCGGGAGCATCGCGGGGCGGGACGCCGGGCCTTCATCTCGACCGTGCTGCGGGAGTGCTCATCGCGCCAGTCGAGGTCTGCGTCGGTGTAAAGCGTCACAGGACGGATCTCGGCGCAGTCAGCGCCGACGGCGGCGAGCGTTTCGGCAAGGCGGCGTGTCTCGCCGCTTGCAGAAAAATAAACAACAAGCGTTTTCATCAAAAAAATCCTCCGTTTCTCGGAAAAATCGCGGCGCTTTTGCGCCGCACAACACATTTATTTTACCGTATCCCGTCTCCAATGTCAAGATGTCGGAGAGACAGATTAGCCAAAATCGTCCACTTTCACAAGAAAATATTTGTGAGTTCGTCCAAAACGTCAATGGACAAACGGAAGCAATTTTGGTATATTAAAGACACAGAAAGGGTGAGTCCAATGTACTAAGCAGCAGCCCCCAGAATCACGGTAAACGGAGCTGGGGAAGCGGTGCGGCAGACGATGAAAAGCGTTAACGCCGGTGCCTCGCTCCCGAAAGTGCTGATCGTCATTCACGATGGAAAATATCCGCCGCAAGGCGTTTGAAAATAGATCGGGAGCAGTCAGCAAGAGACGGCAAAGAGCGCAGAAGTTCCGTAGGGCGCGCCGGAAGAAAAATCCACAGAAAGAAGAGGTTGACCAATGACGGACCCGATTCACGCGGGATGACCCCTGATCGCAGAAAAGGCTGCGGTCAGGGGTCAATTTTTTGGTCAGGGGTCCTTGGAAAAAATAAAAATGCTCCGGCATCAAATCCGATGCCGGAGCATTTATTATAATGTATTGCGCAGCCGGTGCGTCTTAGCCCTCGCGCTTGGCGTCGAAGGACTCGACGATCTTGTCGAAGTGGTGCTCGAACTTGTTGAGCTGAACGCCGTACATCTCGCAGAGGACGTGGACGCGCTCGTTGTCCTGCAGGGACTGCTTCCAAGGACGGATGGCGATCTCGTGCTGGAGGCGGCGGACGGAGCGGTTGGTCTTCATCAGATAGTGTGCGATCTCATAAGCGCGCTCGATCAGCTTGTCGTGCTCGACGACTTCGTTGACGAGGCCGATCTCCTTGGCCTTCTCAGCGGGGATCTGCGGCTCCATGAACATGAAGTAGTTGCTCATCTTGACCGGCAGGCAGGTGCGGATGGCGAAGCTCATGCCGTCGCCGCCGACGATGTTCTTGGAGAAGTGCGCGTCGGAGAAGCTGTACTCCGGGACGCAGAGGGTGATGTCGCTCATCAGGGCGAACTCATAGTGCATGCCCTGACCGTTGATGGCGGCGATGGTCGGGATCTCGATGTCGTTGATGAAGTTCTCGACGAAGTTCATCGTGTCGGGGATGTTGACGTTGAACTTGGCGTCGACATCGGTGCCGTTCTCGATCTCGTCGAAGGAGGTGGGATCGCTCTCGTGCACGAGCCAGTACGGATCGGTGCAGGTCAGGATCATGACCTCGTTCTTCTTGTCGTGGCCGATGGCGGTCCAGAGCTCGCCGTAGGCCTGCTGGGTCTGGTAGCTCCACATAACGGGGCCGCCCTTCCAAGTCAACTGGCAGAACAGGATGCCGTCCTCGGTGCGCTCAAGATGAGCGAAGTCCTTAAAGCGCTCCTTGTACTCCTCAAAGGTTTCCACATGGACCCAAGGCTGAATAGACATTTTTAACAAATCCTCCAAATCGAAAAAATGTTTATGACGCGCGTTGAACACGCCACTGATACGACCTTAGCATAGCATTTTTTATAAGGGGGGAACAAGGCGGTCCCGTTTGGATTAGGGGGGTCAAATTTTGGAATCCGACGAAAAAAGCGTTTCATTTGTTTGCGACGAAAAATCAAAAGTTAAAAGGTACGGACGTGCGAAACGGCAAAAGTCACAAAATCGTTGCAGAAAAAGCAAAAATCCCAAAACGATATTGACAAATGCGCCAAAAAAATATAAGATAACCTCAACAGTGAGTGGCTGATGCAGCGTAAACCCGGCTGAGCCTTACTCACTGTATTTTTTATGGATTTCCCAAAATCCGACACGGGTGGGTCAGCTGGAAAAAAGTGCCGCTGCGCATCTTCGCCGAAGACCCGCCGCTTCTTTCCTATCATATTGTTAAAATTTTCTTCAACCGTTTTCCGGTCCTATGAAGGCGCCGGAGCTCCGGGGTGCGGCTGCTGCCGGACGGGGCAAAGGGTGCCGAAGCGGGACGCGGAGCGGGCGAAGGAGTTTTAAAAAACGTAAGCAAGAAACCCAGTCAAGACCCAAAAATTTGTGAAGAGGAGAAATGAAAATGAACACCAAGAAGATCCTTGCAGTTCTGCTGGCTCTTGTGATGGTCCTCGCTCTCTTCGCCGGCTGCGGCAAGACTGAGACCCCGGACCCCACCAAGACTCCTGAGCAGACGACTACCCCGGACACTCAGCCGGAGGAGACCAAGACTCCGGACGAGCAGCCGAGCGACACCCCGAAGGAGACCAAGAAGATCAAGATCGGTCATCTGATCGACCTGACCGGCGTTGAGTCCTCCGTCGGTCTCCAGGGCCAGAAGGCCTTCAACTTCGCGCTGAGCCAGCTCACCTTTGACGGCTTCGAGGTCGAGGTCGTTGAGGGCGACTGCCAGTCCTCCTCCGCTATGGCGGCTGAGGTCGCGCAGCAGATGATCGAGCAGGAAGGCGTTGTCGCCATCTTCGGGCCTACCCAGATCGGTCACAAGTCCTCCGTCGGCGCTTACCTTGAGAGCGCGGATGAGGCTGTTCCCCTGATCGTTTATAACGGCACCCCGATCGGCATCATGAAGAAGAGCTCATGGATCGTCGGCGAAGGCGGCGGTACCGCTCAGCTCCCGACCGTTATGGCGGAGTACGTCTGGAACGAGCTTGGCTACACCAAGGTCTACACCATTCGTCAGGACACCACCGGCGGCGACAACTACGTCGGTCCCTTCGAGGACAACTTCAAGGCCCTCGGCGGTGAGATCGTTGAGTCCTACCGTCTGACCGTGGACGGCTCCGACTACGCCGCGCAGCTCGCGACGATGGATCCGGACAAGGCTGACGCCATCTGCGGCTGGACCTCCAGCTCCGACGCCATCAACTTCTGGAAGGCTTGGTATGAGCTCGGCTTCGCCGATAAGCTCCCGGTCTGCGCCACCATGCACGGCGGCTTCACCGACTTCTTCGTTATGAAGGCGCTGAACGCGGCGAACCCCGATATCGTCAAGGCGATCATCGAGCAGCCGACCTACTCCGTCATCTCCTACTGCATGGAAGTTGACTACGAAGCCAATGAGAAGCTCGTCGAGGCTTGGCAGGCTGAGTTCGGCGAGGTGCCTCCCGGAAACAACCTTGCCGGCGCTTGCTATCAGGCTCTGATGGTCCTCCAGCAGGCTCTGGAGATCAACGGCGGCGACACCGAGCCTGAGGCTCTGCTTGAGGCAATCTGGAAGGTCGACTTCAGCGGTCCGGAAGGCCACGTCAAGTTCGAAGAGGGCTCTCAGGCTGCGACCAAGGACGTCAACCTCGTCAAGGTCAACCAGCTTGAGGACGGCTCCTTCAACTACAGCATCGTCAAGGTTTATCCTGACGTTCCGGGCACCGGTCTGGTCGTCGACTAAAGCAAAACTCATCCCGCGTAGTACCCTTACAGCAAAGTTGTGGTGAGGCGCACACACGCCTCCGCCCCAATGTAGCTCACAGCAAAAACTGAGGAGTGGGGCATCTATGAAAACTCTTATGGATGCCCCACTGTTTCGTCGTGAATTTCCGCTTTTCCCGCCGCGTGCGGTTTTCCCCTCGTTTTCTTAGAAGAAGGTTTGCTTTCGCACATAAAGGAGAGATTTAAGAATGGGTCAATTCATATCCATACTTGTACTTGGCATTGCCAACGGTCTGGTGCTCTTCCTCCTCGCGTCCGGTATGACGCTGACGATGGGTCTGCTCCGCGTTGTCAACATGTCCCACGGTGCCATGTACATGTTCGCCGGCTACTGCGGCGTGTGGGTCTATCAGGTCACGGGGAGCTGGGTCATCGCGGTCCTGTCCGGCGGTGTCGTCGGCGGTCTGCTCGGTCTGTTTCTTGAGACCTGCTTCCTCCGGAGACTTTATAAAACTCCGGCCAATCAGGTCCTTCTGACCATCGGTTTCATCAATATTATTCAGAATGTTACCCAGTGGATCTGGGGCGGCAACCCGACCGACGCTCCGATTCCTGAGTTCCTGCGCCCGTCCATTCAGGTGGGCTCTGCGGAGATCCAGTATTTCCGCTTTTTCGTGATCGCGTTCGGTATCGTCATCTGCGCCGCCATCTGGCTGATGCAGGACAAGACCAAGATCGGCGCCATGGTCCGCGCCGGTATGGACAACAGCGAGATCGCGAGCACCCTCGGTCTCAACAACCGCAAGATCTTCACCTTCATCTTCGTGCTCGGCTCCGCCATCGCGGGCCTTACGTCCCTGCTCGGCGGCCGTATGACCGGCCTTTCCATGGGCACCGGCTGGAGCATCCTGCTGAAGGCCATCATCGTTGTCGTCGTCGGCGGCGCGGGCTCCATTCCCGGCGCGCTGATCGCGGGTCTGTTCCTCGGCATAGTGGACGCCTTCGGTCAGGGCTACTTCCCGATGCTGTCCTCCTACCTGTTCTACATCGTCCTCATCATCGTGCTGGTCATCCGTCCGCAGGGCATCATGGGCCGCAAGATGGACGTCGACAAGGCGAGCGACGACTATTCCAACATGACCGCAGCCAAGTCCCGCGTGTTCACTCCGGCAATGCTGGAGGGCACCGGCGTCTCCGGCGCAAAGGTCGCGATCTACAAGATCATCCCGTGGCTCTTCTTCCTACTCCTCCTCTGCGTGCTGCCCCCGCTCACGAACGGCATCGGCGCGCTGAAGTGGACTTGGACCACGTGGACCAAGGTCCTCGTTTACATCCTCTTTGCCATGAGCCTTGACGTCGTCATGGGCTACACCGGCAACCGCTCCTTCGGTCACGCCGCGTTCTTCGGCATGGGCGGCTACACCGTCGGCCTCCTGATGGAGCACTTCGACATTACGAACTTCTGGCTCGTGCTGCCGATCACCATCATCGTCTGCGCGGTCCTCTCCGCCATCATCGGCTGGTTCACGCTCCGTCTGTCCGGCACGAACTTCCTGCTCGTTACCATGGCGTTCGGTCAGCTCCTGAGCTCTATCGCGAGCAAGTGGAGCGCTGTTACGAACGGCGCGGACGGCATCGTCGGCATCAAGCGTCCGGAGCTCGGCGAGTTCCTTATGAACCTTCTTCCCGGCGGCAAGTGGTCCAACACCTCGTTCTATTACTTCGTATTGGGCTTCGTGATCATATGCTTCCTGCTGCTCCACCGTTTCATGCGCTCCTCCTTCGGCCACACGCTGCTCAGCATCCGCGGCAACGAAGGCAGAATGCGCGCACTGGGCTACAACACGTGGGCTCTGAAGTACACGGGCGTCATCATCGCCGGCGTCTTCGCCGGTGTTGCCGGTCTGCTCTATGCTTATACTTACCGCAACGTTACGCCGGATATCTTCGCGCTGGAGTCCTCCGCTATGCCGATGCTGATGATCATCATGGGCGGCGGCGCGACCCTCTGGGGTCCCGCGATCGGCGCCGTTGTGATCACGCTGTTCAAGGCGATCGCCGGCGGCTGGTTCCCCGAGCGCTGGCAGCTGCTCCTCGGCGTGCTCTACGTCGTCTGCGTTATGTTCCTGAAGGGCGGCTTTGCCCCGCTGCTCCGCCGCTTCTGGGATTGGGTCGGCAGCAAGTTCTTCGCCAAGGAGCTGGCGAAGAAGTCTGAAGCCGCGGAAGCTGTGAAGGAGGGCTGATCATGAGCGACGTTATTCTGAAAGTTGAAAACCTTGAAAAGAGCTTCGGCGGTCTCCGCATCCTGACGGACGTCAACTTTGACGTCAAGGCGGGACAGAAGCTCGCGCTGATCGGACCGAACGGCGCCGGCAAGAGCACCCTGCTCAACACCATCGGCGGTCAGGGTCCCGCCACCGGCGGCACGATCACCTTTGACGGGCACGATATCACCCATCTCGCGCCGAATAAGCGCCTCCATCTCGGCCTCGGCCGCTCCTTCCAAGTCAACAACCTGTTCTGGGGCACCACGGTCATGATGAACGTCATCATGGCGCTCTACGGCGCCGAGAACAAGCATATCCGCATGTTCAGCATCCTTGAGAAGCGTCCCGAACTGCTCGCGGAAGCCGAGCGCCTGCTGAAGCTGGTCGACCTCTGGGATATGCGCAACGAGTCCCCGACGCTGCTGTCTTACGGCGAGCAGCGCCTGCTTGAGCTGCTGATGGCGTTCACCGCCAAGCCCAAGCTCGTCCTGCTCGACGAGCCGAGCGCCGGTCTGCCGACCGCGGAGGTCGAGCTCTTCACCCAGCGCCTGCGCGCGCTGGCGGGCGACACCACGCTGCTGTTCTGCGCCCACGATATGGACCTTGTCTTCGCCCTCGCGGACGAGATCATGGTGCTTTACTTCGGCCGGATCATCGCCAAGGGTCCCCCGAAGGAGATCGCGTCCAACCCGAAGGTGCAGGAGATCTACCTCGGCGGCGACGACGACACCTATGACAAAGCACACAACGGCTGAGGAGGGAAACGAAAGTGTTAGACATCGAAAAAATCAACACATACTACTGGTCCAGCCACGTTCTGTTTGACCTCTCTCTGCATGTGCCGAAGGGCTCCATTGTCTCTCTGCTCGGCAGAAACGGCATGGGCAAGACCACCATCATGCGCTCCATCGTCGGACTGACCCCGCCGCGCGACGGTGTGATCAAGTTCAAGGGCGAGCAGATCAACGGTATGGAGCCGCACAAGATCGCCCGCATGGGCATCGCCTACGTGCCGCAGGGCCGCGGAATTTTCCCGTCCCTGAGCGTCAAGGAGAACCTGACAGTCGGCGCGCGCGGTCAGGATAAGCCGAACGCATGGACGCTCGACCGCGTTTATGACTTCTTCCCGATCCTGAAAAAGCGCGAGAACCTCTACGGCAACCTCCTTTCCGGCGGCGAGCAGCAGATGCTTGCAGTCGGACGCGCGCTGATGACGAATCCGGAGCTGTTGATCATGGACGAACCCTCCGAGGGCCTCGCCCCGATGGTCATCAAGCAGATCGGCGACGTTATCATGGCGCTGAAGGACCAGCTCACCGTCTTCCTCGCGGAGCAGAACTTCAACATGGCAGTCTCCGTTGCGGACTATGTTTACATCGTCAGCAAGGGCTCCATCGTCCACGAGTGCAAGCCTGAAGAGCTCATCGGTAACGAAGAGATCAAGACCAAGTGGCTCGGCGTTTGAGTCAATGAAACAGCGCCTCCTGTCCGGGAAACCGGGCAGGGGGCGTTTTTTTCTTTCGCGGCCCACAGGCGCGCGGGGGTAAAAGCTGAATGCGCCTTGCGGCGCAAATTGAATAAGTTTCGCGTCCGCAGGACGCGACAGCTTGTCAAAGAACTTCCAAACCGCCCCGGTTTCTGGTATAATGGAAGAAACG
>CAVJGI010000014.1:0-33054 GCA_963649145.1 Ruminococcus bicirculans (ex Wegman et al. 2014)
AATTCCGGAAGCTTACAACCCTCCAGTCAGCCTTCGGCTGACAGCCTCCCTTGCACAGGGAGGCCTTTAAATCCCGGCAAGCAAACTTTTTTTCGTCTCATCCCTTGATTGGGAGAATAGCTATATCCGCTTTGAAAACAAGTCGGTTTCCAATGTCTATTACGATGTGCCTGTCGGTCGTTTCCGGACCCCAGCTGGAGAACCCAACGGCGTTGCAACCGCGACCGTCACTGTTCCGGCGGGTAACTACCAGTCCGGTGCTTACACTGCGACCCTCCATCTCGCAGTCAAGGGCGGCTATGACAAGTTTGATGTGATACTCAGCAATAACGGTGCTTTCCGCAATATAATAGTCGACACCCGCGAGCCGAACTCCAACTTCAGCCTCAGCTCCATCATTTATGCGCCGCAGGCAAACTGGAGCGGCTACAGCGGGGCATACGGTCTCGACCAGAGCTACGGCGACGGCGGCGAGCTTGAATGTGTCCCCAGCGACGGCGGCGTGATCTATCTGCCCATCAGCCAAGGCGGGACGTATATCGGCAAGCAGCCGGAGTATTACATCACGGTCTCCTCGCCCGATGAGAAGGACGTGGAGCAGCACAGCACGGCGTGGACCAGCGACGCCTACACCGGGCGCTACTCCGTCCAGCTCTGGAACACGGCTTACGCGGACAGCAAGATCGAGATCGTTCCGTATTCCACCGCCGACAAGGTCCAGACCGTAGCCACGACCCAAGGCGCTTATACGGGGACCCCGAACTACGGCGTGGGCTTCACCTTCGTCGAGAGTGAGAAGAGCGCCACAAAGCTCTATCTTGAAACCGGCAAGGTCAATACGGTCGCGGTCCAGAAGGCCTATGAAAACGGCCGCAAGAGCGACATCAAGTATTACAGCATCATGCCGGTCAGCGACGCCGTGACGGGCACGGTCTCCGTCGACAGGGAGAACATGCAGCTCGTGTTCAAGCCGACTGACGGCGTGAGCACGGCGGGAGCCACTGTTTTCGCTTGGGCGTCCCAGAACGGAGAGGACGCGATCGGCGGCGAGGGACAGCGCGTTGAGATGACGGCGCAGGCAGACGGCACTTGGCGCTGCGCGCTGCTCTCCGGCGGCGCTTTCTATGAGGTCATCACCGTCAGCGCCAACGGCAGCATCTGCGACGCGGGCAGCGCGTCCCAGCGCGCCCCGTGGTTCAATGACGCGCCGTCGATAGGTACGTCCTACAAGGACGGCGGCGTCGAAAACCTGAGCCTCTCGGACAACAAGGACGGCACCTACACCCTGCGCTTCCGTGTCCGCGACGACCTCAACACCGTGAAGGACGGTTTGACGGTGGACATCGCCTTCAACGAGTCTTATACCGACCACACCTTCTCCTTCACGTATCAGGGCGAGGACATCAGCTGGACCACCGATTCCGGCGACCCGACGGGCATTTACGCCGTTACCGCGGTTAAGGGCGCAGCCGATTACTCTTACGGCGGGGCGCATACCGCCATGTATAGCCGCGACTACCTCGACGTGACGGTCGAAGGCGTGTTTGCGGACAAAGCGGGTGTTATGGACATCACCGTCATAGCGACGGACGCCTTCGGCAACAAGGCTGGTGTCGGCACCAGCACACCGGTCGGGTATGCGGCCCCGGCCGTCACGGGCCGCACGATCAATACTCTTACCTTCAATCAGCCTGTCCGCCCGGTGGAGTCCTGGGCATGGCACGAAAAGGACGGCGATGGCTTCCAAACCGAGTGGACCGGCGCGTTCCCCATTCCCGGCAACGGCACATGGTCCATCCAGTATCGGGATGCCTTCGGCCAAACCCACACCGCGGAGGTCGACGTCGACGACTTCACCGAAAACGGCACGGATTACAGCATCGACCTCGGTTTCTCCACGACGGATGTCACAAAGGACCCCGTCACCATGACCACGAACGCCGCGAACGGCACCGTCAAGGTCTATGAGGTCAACGGAACCACCTACACGGAGATGACGCCCGTGGACGGTTTCCCCGGCGTCGGCACGCAGAAGCGGCAGACGGTGATCTCCAGGAACATGGAGACTCAGGTCGAGCTGAAAGATGGCGATGTCATCATTTATACCCTCCGCGTTTACATCGACAACATCCTCACCGGCGCGCCGGAGGCGGATGTGCGCTACTATGTGGAGCAGTTGGGGCAGGAGTTCACGAAGTCGGAGCTCGAAACGTATGTCGGCAGCGGGTTGACCGTCACCGGCAATGTCCGCGTCTGGTACAACACCGAGCGCCACGTGACCCCGACCGACGGCACCGGCACGGAGTTTGCCTTCACGCCGGAGAATCAGGGAACGACACACACCTTCACCTTCGTTGACGACTTCGGCGTCAGCGGCAGCGCGGAGGCGAAGCTTCCCGCGGGACTGAAGCTGGAGGCTTATACGCAGCCCCCGGCGGACAACGAAAAGCCGGAAGTGAGCATCGACGTCTACGTCAAGCGTGGCGGCGTCTACACCCGCGCGGCGTCCATTCTGGATACGGATTCGTCCGACGCGATCGCCGCAAAGCTGAATGCCCTCAGCTATGTGCAGGGCTACAGCCTCACGATCAACGCCAGCGACGCCTCCGGCTTCACCATCGCCGCGGACGGCGGCACGCTCACCGGCAACGTTCTGACGATCACCCAAAACGGTCGCGTCACCATCACGGTGACGGACGGGGCGACGGCGCAGAACAAGACCGAGATCGACTTCACCGTGCCGGATTTGATCGACACCACGCCGCCGACGGCGGCGGTCAGCGTTGAGACCTCCAGCATTTACACCAAGAACCTTTACATCAGAGCCGAGGATAATTCCGGTCACGCGGAGCTCACGTTCCCGGTCGGGCTCGATATCGTGCCGGACACGGCGACGGACCGCTTCGACAGTAAGCATAAGGGCGAATATAAATACGTCGTCACGGACAACGAGACGCTGCAATTCATCGTCCGCGACATTGCGGGCAACACCGCGACCGTTTCTCATGGCGTCACCGGCATCGACACCGACCCGCCGGAGCTCACGGTCCGCTGGTCGTCGTCGGATGACGAACAGTACCCGCCGGACGGACTGGTCAACACCAACATCACCGCGCATATCGACAGCGACAAGGCGATGAGCGGTCTCAGCGTTAAGATCGGCGGCACGGAGACCGAGCTGCTCCGGGACGGCAAGTGGGTTTACGCTCCGGGCGCGGAATACATCATTTCGGGGCAGGGCGGCGTTGTCCTTGCCACGATCTCCGCCACGCCGGAGCGGGTGACGGTCACTTACTTCCAGAGTTACACGCAGACGATGACCTTCACCGCCACCGCGCCGAACGGAAAGAGCAAAGAAGCGAATATCTGCTGCTACACCGACATCGACAAGGACGCGCCGTTTGTCATGCGGGAGGTCGAGACCCGCTATGACCGCAAGGGGAACGTTGTGAACAGCGGTAACGACGCCTATAAGGTCATTGCCGAGCTCACGCCGAACGAGGCGGTCGTTTCCCCGAATTACGGCGAAACGGAGCTTTATCAGAGCGAGCTTCAGCCCGTCATCTATAACCCGTATTACCCGCTGGAGATCACCTTCACCGCAAACGGGACCTATAACGTTCTCCTCACCGATCAGGCGGGCAACACGACCGTTTACCCCGTTACGATCACCGGCATCGACCGCAGCGCGCCGGAGCTGATGCTGGGCGAGCAACAAGACAAGGGCCAGTACGTCGAACTCCCGGTCACTGCCAATGAAAACTGCACCGTTACGGCGGACGGCACGGTCTATTCTCTGACCAAGGATGTTGCGCAGAACATCATCTTTGACCGGAACGGCACCTTCGCCGTCACAGCTACGGACGCGGCGGGGAACGAGAGCTTCGAGATCGTCACGGTCGGCAGCATCGACGACATCCCGCCGGTGATCAGCTTCACCAGCGGAACGATCTATGTCAAAGCGGGGATCACGGACGCCGAGCTTATCAAGGAGCTCAAAAACGGCTTCACGGCACAGGATAACATCGACAAAGACCCGACGGTCATTGTTGACACCACCAACGTCAAGCTCGACACCGCGGGGCAGTACACCGTGACCTACACCGTCAGTGACAAGGCAGGCAATAAGACCACCGCGACGCGCATCGTGCGCGTCATCGGCGCGAACACGGTCTGTCTCAACATCGACGGCAAACTCGTGATGCCGGACAGCACCGCGGTGCTCAGCCCCGGCACGCATACGCTGACGCTGGAGAATAACGGCACGGAGTCTTACAGCATCAAGGCGCGCGCCGGCGTGCTGAGCGCGGGTCAGATGAAATATCTCTCCGGCAGCTCGCTCAGCTTCGATGCAAGCGGCAATTTCAGCGTTACGACCCCCGGCTATTACACGCTGCTGGTGACGACCCAGAGCCGGCAGACCATCCGGATCCTGCTCTATGTGGAGCGGTGAGCAAGGGAGGGCTAACACTATGAAAAACAAGATCTTATCATGGCTTCTCACCGCGGCGATCGTGATCGGGCTGCTTCCCGCAGCCGCGGTCACGGCGCTCGCCGACGAGCTGAGCGGCGAGTACACCCTGAGCGACGACTATATCAGCGTGTCCGTCTCGAAGTCCAACGGCGGCTTCGCCGTCCGCACCATCGAGGGCGACCGGCTGAAAAAGTCCGACAACGACAAGGACCTGCTCTATCATGACGGCGCTTACGACACCTCCTTCGTGTCCTTCCGCGTGAACGGCGAGGACTACCTCTTCGGCGGCAAATATGCCGGCAGCAGCGGTGTCGACGTCACACTGGCCAACGGTGTGATCAAGGCGGTGTGGAGCGTGGCGGACGTGACCTTCACACAGAGCATTGCGCTCACGAACACGAGCTCCAACGAGTCCGGCATGGTCAGCATCAGCCTCAGCGCCGCGAACGGAACCGGCGCGGCGGTGCCCGTCGAGGCGCGTATCCTCTACGATACCGCCCTCGGCGCGCAGGACTACGGTTACTATCAGTATAAGGATACCGACACTCAGAAGACCGTGACCGTCAGTCAGGAGCTGGTGCTCACCGGCGGCATTCCCCAGCAGATCTACGCCGCGGACGATCCCTACAGCCCGTCCGTCGCGGCTTACGCCGTCAATAACGACAAGCTGCCGACGAAGGTCGCCTTCGGCCACTGGAGCCATCTCGCGAGCACGCTCTTTGATTTCCAGCCCATCGACACGCTGGACTTCACGAACACCCGCAGCGAGTATATGACCGCGGACAGCGCCTTCGCGCTCTACTTCAATTTGGGCAGCGTCCCGGCAAACGGTACCGCGTCGCTCACGACCTATTACGGTGTTTTCTCCAACCATGCGACGCCAGCGAGCGACAGCGTGGCAGTCAACCTCACCGCACCTGTGCGCCTGACGCTGAACGACGCCAAAACGGATTTCGAGCCGGAGTCCGGCGTTAAGGGCAGCGCCGACTTCGCCGTGACGGTGGACATCACCAACATCGCGGGGGAGGGCGCGCAGGACCTCAGCAACATCGTCCTCGCGGTCCAGTCCAGCCGCGATCTCCGCTCGCTGGACGATGACGGGAACCCCGCCGACGGACAGGGTTTTGACACCAGCGACCCCTACACCTTCTACTTCGACAAGCTTGAGGTAGGGAAGAGCGCGAGCAAGACGCTCTATTTCGAGGCGCAGCCCGGCACGGAGGCGGCGTATGAGCGCATCACCGTCGGCGTCTATAACGGCACGGTCTCGCAGGAGAACAAGCTCGGCGAGCGCTTGGCTTACGTCCTGCTCCCCGGCAGCGACAACGACGTTCCGCAGGTGAACTTCGCGGCGATGACGCCCAAGATCATCTACACCGAGGGCACGCGCCATCTGTTCGTCACCGTGTCGAACGATACGCTGCTCACCACCACCGCTCACTGGGACCTCGTGGTCTACAGCGAGGACGGCACGTTCAGCAGGACCATCCCCCACGAGAACATCACGCTCAAGGACGGCGTTCTGGACGTTGCGCTCAAGGACGATTTCGTTCTCGGTGAGGGCGGCTGGTATCTCCAGCTGGAGTGGACGGAAGCCGCGGTCACTGCGGGTATCGTGACAGAGGACAAAAAGCTCCAGACCGCGCCGGAGCTCCATTTCACCGTTTCCTCCGACAAAAAGTATAAGAACGACGCTTACGGCGTTCTCGCGGTGGTCGAACTCAGCCGCGGCGTTTACACCATCATTTCCTTCAAGAGCGAGGAGGAGTACAAGGAATACGTCGATGACACGAAGCAGTATGATGAGATCCTCCTGACCTTCAAGGGCGAGTTCACCAAAAAGATGGTAGACAGCAAGGAGCACTATATTGCCGCCAGCACCAAGACCTTGGGCAGTGACGGCAAGTATGCCGTGGATAACCCCGTCATCATCAACGGCTGCATGGACTTCGAGGGCGGCTCGCTGGAGGTCTATTACGACAAGGCGAACGATATCTGCACGGAGTTCGACGGCGAGATCTACACCAACACGGAGCGGACCTCCATCTGGAAGGGCAAGGCGATCCTCACCAAGATCGAACAGGGGAAGAACTACTCGCTCATCCCGTATAACGAAAACGGCGAGCGCGGCTCTTATGAGGATGCTGGAAACGGGAAAAGAAAGCTGAACACCGACGCACCGCAAAACTTTCAGGATAAGCCCATCACCCTGATCTGGCCGAACGTCGCCGGCGTTGCGCAGACGCTTTCGGGCATGCTCTTCAAGATGGCTTATGCCCAGCTCGGCGTTATGTACGACACGCAGAATCAGACCAACATCATCGAAGATACCATCGGCTGCGTCGTGTCCTTCACCGCGGCGCTGGACCTCACCTTTGCCTCCGGCAAGGTGGACCCGAATGAGGTCGAGCCGCCGACTTACTGGTCGGAGCTGCGCCAGCTCTGGTTCTCCTATGACGAGATGAAGTCCGGCAGCCTTTACACCTATGTCTACGGCTCCGGCAAGTTCGAGCAGGCGCTCGACTGGTCCGAGATCGACGAGGACGGCGGCGAGGACAACAACAAGCACATCAAGGGCTCCGTTATGGTGCGCGATGTCCTCTTCGGCTGCGGCGAGGGCTTCATCGGCGTCAACTTTGAGGTCGGCGTCGCCATCAAGAACTACATCTCCGGTCTGCCGGAGATCGAGGGCACCATTGCCGTCAGCACCATCAACGACTGGGCGTTCGGCGTTGAGGGCGAGATCAAGCTCGCCACCATCACGGTAGAGGCGAAGGTCAGCTTCAAGAGCAAGGACAACATCCCCATCCCCGACGAGCTCTACGTCTTCGTCAGCGGCTTTGAGCCGGGACTCAACATCGACGGCCTTGGCGTCGTCTGGATCACCGGCGCGGGCGGCGGCATCAAGAATATCTATGACTCGATCTTCATGACGCAGGCGGTCCCGCCGCTGAAGCTCACGCTCTCCGTCAGCTTCGACATTCTGAAGGTCCTGACCTGCGAAAAGGCGTCGCTCTCGCTCGGTCTCACCGGTATCAGCCTTCAGGCGGAGAACATCGGGATCAAGAAGATCGAAAGCCTCAAGGCGATCGAAAAAATGGGCCTCAGCCTCGAATGGTATCCCGGTATCGACCTGCGCGCCAACATCGTCGTGAACCTCTTCGACGGCGTGATCTACGGCGGCGGCTATATCGTGCTCATCAGCCCGGATTATAAGGACGTCTTCTTCGAGATGTTCGCGCGGGCGGAGCTGAAGGTCCCCGGTTCCGTGCCCATCGTGGGCGGCATGAAGCTCGCGGGGATCGACCTCGGCATCAACTCCGAGAAGATCTGGGGCGCGCTGGAGGTGCTGTTCATCACGCTCGGCGTCACCTATTATTGGGGCGAGGGCAGCGTCGACTTCAGCAAGGGCAGCAAGACCAACCCGACCTTCCCGGACCTGCTCGGCTATGACGACATCCCCGTCTATTACGACGCGGAGAACGACCAGACGCTCTATGCGCGCGTCGGCACGAATACGTCTATTATGGCGAGCAATCTCCCCGACGACGGCAGTCTGAAGCTGATGGACTCCACCGCTTGGCTGCGCTCCAACGGCGACAAGAACAGCCACGAGTTCAACCTCGGCGTCCGCGGCGGCAGCGACGCGATCGTGCAGATCAGCTTCGAGGCGGAGAGTCTGGAAGTTGCGAAGACCATGGCGAAGGGTATTGCAGTCACAGCCGACAGCGACAGTTACCCGCTCGTTCCTTATGAGCAGGTGCTGGATGCTGAGGGCAATCTTGTGTCCTCCAACCTCAAATCTGCCAACGCCAACCTCTCCTATGACGCAGCCGCCAAGAAGGCGACCTATGCCTTCACCGTCACCTCTGCCGACGCCTACGGCAAGACGTGGACGCTGACCACGCCGGACGGAAGTGACGTCATCCTCTACAACGTCGACGCGGTCCCGGAGGTCAAGACGGTTTCCGGCACTGTGAACAGAAGCGGCGGCATTGACCTGACTTGGGACGGCAGCGGTCTTGCCGAGCTGGACCAGATCAGCTTCTATCTCTGCGAGAGCAATGACCCGGAGAGCAGCGACCCCGGCTACCGCATCGACGCAGTGGAGAGCGGGCTCGCTTCGGGCTCCAAGACCCTCACTATCCCCGCGGACGTCCCCAGCGGCAGCTACTATATCCGCGCGGTCTACTCCAAGACCGATGAGGTCAACGGCGTGGTGTTCAGCACCGGAACGGTGAAATGGGAGAACAACAACACCCCCGGCACGGCGAGCTTCAGGACCAAGACCGTGGGCAATCTCCAGTATGAGCTGACCATCCCACACGACGACAATACC
This sequence comes from Ruminococcus bicirculans (ex Wegman et al. 2014), assembly GCA_963649145.1. Taxonomy (GTDB): domain Bacteria; phylum Bacillota; class Clostridia; order Oscillospirales; family Oscillospiraceae; genus SVKR01. The sequence continues at coordinate 8,814 of CAVJGI010000014.1, forward strand.
GACGGCTACCTCGTGACCGTCTACGAGAAGGATGCAGAGGGCAACTGGGTCGCTACCGACTTTGAGAACGTCAGCTATGACGCGGCCGGGACCGGCGACACCGTCATCCGCGTGGGCGGCAGCTACAAGTCGGTGACAAAGGATGAAAACGGGAAGGATATCGACTTCGGTCTCACCGGCGGCAAATCCTACATCATCGGCGTCACGCCTTACAACACCGTCGGCGAATCGGCTGTCTACGGCAAGGAAGTCAGAACCACGTCGGCGATCGAGCTGCCCGCTATGGTAACTCCCACCGTGAGCTTCTCCGCCGCGCCCAAGAGCCGCACGGAGACGATTTACGGCAAGGAAAATGCCGATGGCACCAGACCCGCGGTGGAGACCACCGTAAAGCCCGTCTACACCGCGAGCAGCTTCACCCTCACCGCGACCGTTTCCGAATCCGTCAGCGGCACGTGGAAGCTGGACGACGAGAACGGCGATTCGTTCGCCAACACCGCTTCCATCACAATCCAGCTCAACGATCTCATCGAGGGCGAGCACACACTCACGATCGAGGGCGCGGCGGAGGCGGACGGCGACAGCTTCTTCACGACTTACACCTTCATCGTCGACACCCTGCCGCCCCAGCTGCTCCTCTCCGCCCCGGTGAACGGCAGCTTCTTCAACGAAGACGGCACGCTCACCGTCACCGGCGTCACGGATGCCGACGCGCGCTTCACCATCACGGGGACCGACTGCACCGGCAAGACGGTCGAGGATATGAACGGGACCTTTGATAAGACGACCGGCGCGTTCTCCTTCACGGTGAAGATCAAGGATCATAACAGCGCCTCCCAGCACGCTCTCGCGATCTCCGTCGCCGACGACGTCGGCAACACCTCTGTGCCGCAGACCGTCGAGGTCAGCCATGGCGGGCTCGCCGATCTTGTCTCGCTGGAGGTCGCCGTGGACGGACTTGTCAACAGCACCGGCAACATCCCCGTCCCCGCGGCGGGACTCGAAAAGGCGGCGCTGACGCTCGTCGGCGTCACCTCCGGCGGCACCCGTTTCAACCTCACCGGCACCAACGTCAGCTGGGACATCACCACCGTGGAGGGCAGCGCCTCCGTTGACGACGGAAAGCTGACCGCCGCGGCGGGCAGTCAGGGCATTCTCACGGGACGCCTCGCCGTCGCGAACGGCGCTTACCGCACCGCGACGCTCTGCTTCGGCGCGCCCGCGAACCACACCGTGGCGGTCTCCGCCACCATCGGCGGCTCCGTCACCGGCGGCGGCACGTATAACCCCGGCGAGACCGTTACGCTCACGGCGACGCCCGACAGCGGCTATCGCTTCGTCGGGTGGACCTTCGCCGGCGTCACCGTTGCCGACACGAGCGCCGCTACGGTCAGCTTCACGATGCCGGATAACGGCAATGTCACCGCTGTTGCCTCCTTCGCGCCTGTCGGCGAAAGCGCGGCGCGCGGCGGGCTCTACGCCGCGGCGGGCAGTGTTGTGAGCGCAAAGACCGACGGCCTGCCGTACTACATCGACAGCGACGGCAGCGAGGTCTTCGTCCCGGTGACGGCGCGCATCGACGGCGAGACCGTGTTCCTCGCACCGCGCAGCACGGAGTATTTCTTCAAGCCCAACCCGGTCTCCTTCGCGGATATCGCGGGTCACTGGGCGGAGAGCGACATTCTCTTCGCCGCCGAACGCGAGATCTTCCGCGGCGTGGGCGGCGGAAGCTTCGACCCGAACGGCACGATGACGCGCGCGATGTTCGTCACGGTGCTCTGGCGCATCGCCGGTTCCCCGGCGGCGGGCAGCGCAGCGTTTGACGACGTTGCCGCGGACGCATGGTACGCCGACGCGGTCGCGTGGGGCGCGTCGAACGACATCATCAAGGGCTACGGAAACGGGCGCTTCGGTCCGAACGACCTTGTGACGCGCGAGCAGATGTGCGCGCTCATCGTCCGCTATCTCAGCTACGCGGGCTTCACCCTCCCGGCGCAGGCGGACGCCGCCGAATTTGCCGACGCCGCCGCGATCTCCGACTGGGCGCGCGAGGCGGTCGGCTTCTGCCAGACGCGCGGGCTCGTGAACGGCCGCCCGAACGCGGTCTTCGCCCCTGCCGACAGCGCGACCCGCGCGGAAAACTGCGCCGTGTTCCACCGGCTCATCGTCGCGATCCTGACCGCGGCAAAGTAAGCACAAAAAATCGCCGGGGGCGGCTTTGACCCCGCCCTCGGCGCCGACCTGATTTACGCATGAAACGAAAGCAAATTCTGATTCTTGCGCTGGTCCTCGCGCTCCTGCTCGCCCTCGCCGCGCCCGCCGCGGCGGAGCAGGGCGGGGCGGGGGAGGTGCGCATCGCCTTTCTGGACAGCGGCATTTCACTGAAGCATCTCGACCCGGCGCAGGTGGCGGAGGGGGAGAATTTCGTCTTCCCGGAGCGCGGCACAGACGACCGCGTGGACCACGGCACCGCGACGGCGGGCATCGTACTGGGCTCCGCCGAGCTGGGGCTCTCCGGCGTCTGCCCGGAGGCGGTCGCCGTGCCGCTCGTCTGCTACGATACTTATCCGAGCGGCGTCAGCGTCCCCGGCTCGCCGGAAACGCTCGCCGCCGCGGTCTACGCCGCGGTCGACCGCTACGGCTGCCGCGTCATCAACATCAGCATGGGCACAACGGAGGACACCGACGCGCTCCGCGCCGCGGTCGAATACGCCGAGGCGATGGACGCCGTCGTCGTCTCCGCCGTCGGCAACGACAACAAAACCGCACCGGAGAGCGTCTTTTACCCCGCCGCTTACGCGACAGTCATCGGCGTCGGCGCGGCGGAGGGAATGCGCGCGGCGGACTTTTCCCAGCGCCATGGCGTGGATGTTGTCGCGCCCGGCGTCTTGCTCGAAACGGTCACGAACCGCAACGCCGCCGAGACGCAGCGCCGCAGCGGGACGTCCTTTGCCTGCGCCTGTGTGAGCGGGCTCTGCGCCGCGCTGCTGCTCCGCGACCCTGAGATGACAGCCGCCGAGGTGTGCGAAGCGCTCTTCGCCTCGGCGACGGACCTCGGCGCGCCCGGCTTCGACGCCGATACCGGCTGGGGTCTCGTAACCCTTGAGGACGCCGCGGAGCCGGACCCCATAGCCGACGCCCTCGCCTGCGCCGCAGCGCTGGCAAAGTTTTTCGGCGCAGTTTTGCTCGCACCGATGATCTAAAGAAAATGAATTGCAGATACACCCCCGGCTTTGCCGGGGGTGTATCTGCAATATTTTTACCTGAGCGGCACTCGCGGTTTCAAATCTCAAACCGGAACTCCACGCCTGTTTTCGTGTTGCGGACGGCGCATTTTCCGCCGTGGAGCTCTATGATGCTTTTCGCGATGGCGAGGCCGAGCCCCGTGCCGCCGCCGGAGCGGGACTCGTCGGCGCGGTAGAACGTGTCCCAGACCCGGCGCAGCGCCTCGTCGGAGAGCGGCGGGCTGTCGTTTTCGATGCGGAACACCGCGCCGCTGTGCGCTTTCTCGATCGTGACGGAAATATGCCCGCCCTCCGGGGTGTATTTGATGGCGTTCGTGGCGAAGTTTTCGATGACTTGCGCGATACGGCTCTCGTCGGCTGTGACCGTGAAGTCCTCCGGAAACGTAAAGTCGATCCGGAGGTTTTTCGCCTCCGCCGCCTTCTCCAGCTTTTCAAAGATCGCGCGGGTCAGCGCAATGAGCGAAAAATCGTCGCGCGCGAGCTTCACCTTTCCGGCTTCGAGCCGCGAGAGATCGAGCATTTCGAGCACCATCGCGTCCGTGCGCTCGGCTTCGGAGAGGATGACGTCGATATACTGATCGCGCTTTTCCTCCGCAATATGCTCCTTGAGCCCCTCCGCATAGCTGTGGATGACCGCGAGCGGCGTTTTCAGCTCGTGGGCGATGTTGGAGGTCATAAGCCGCCGGTTCTCCTCGGCGGTCTTTGCATAAGAGAGCGCGGCGTTCAGGCGCGTGATCTCGTTGTCCTTCCAGCGCCGCCGGTCCTGCTCGTCGGAAAATCCGGCGCTGAGCGCCTCCGCCTCCCGCCACATTTCCGGTGCGTTCCAAGGCCGGTACGGGTTTTTCCAGCCGTCCGCCATCGCGTCCGCGATATCGGTGACGGGCTGCACAAGGTGCTTTTTGACCGCGCTGCGCAGCACAAGAAGCAGCACCAGCGCGAGCAGCCCCGTTACAATATAGATGTCCCGCAGCGCGGCGACAGCGCAGGCGAGCGGGTTGCTGCGCACCGCCGTGACGATGATGAGCTCCGGCTTGGGCTCATCGCCGCTGCCGTCGTAGTTCGTGTAGTCGGTAAACTGTTTCCCGCTGAAGATCAGCAGGTCGTTCAGCTTGAAGCTGCTCTTCTGGCGCATTTCCTCGGAGTTCAGATAAATCGACGCCCAAGACGGAAAGTCCAGCGCCTCCGTCAGCGCGGTAAGGCTCTCATATTTCTCCCCGTTATACGTGAGCGGCTCGCCGTCGCTGGCGTACAGCCCCGGATACTTGGCGTAAACAGTCACGAGCTCGCGCCCGGCGTATTCCTCGCTGCGGTCAAACTGGAGCTGCCAGTCCAGAAGCCCCGTGCGGTCCACGTCGGAAAGCTCATACTCATAGTACGCTTCTCCGTCTTTGTAAACCCGAAACTGACCGGTGCTTTCGACCGCCTGATACACGTCCGTGTCCGTAACGTAGTGCATCACGACCGGCGTCAGTTTGGTTCCCTCAAAAAAACCGCTGATTCGCAGCGCTTTGTAATCGTAGAGATCATACATTCTTGCATAGGTGGTACGGAAACGGAGATACGGGTCATCCTCATAGTTTTCGGCGTTTTTCCCCTCGCTGATTTCGATCCAGCCGTAGTGCTTCCCGTAGGTGCTGTCCATTCCGGCGTCCCACTCGTCCTGCGTGTAGTAGGGGAAATACATATAATCTTCGCCGCTGCTGTGAATGAGATCGCCGTCGCCGTTATAGTAGAGCACGGCGGTATCCGGCGAATAGCTGACGCTGCGCAGGAGCTTTTTCCGCTCTCTGCTGCCGGAATAATTGTAAGAATTATAATTTCCGCTGCCGGGGTCATAATAGATCGACAGTCCTGTGATCGTATCGAGGATGCGGTATTCCAGAGCCTCCGTCAGGTCGTAGTCAAAGCTGTATTCATCGTAAAATCCGCTCAAACTCCGGAACGGACCGGCTCGGTCCGTAAACTCCCGGCTCTTCTCATAAAGCGCGTCATAGACCTCCTGCGCGGTCACGAGCGTGAGCGCGCCCATGGAGGCAAGCCATGTCGCGCCGACGGCGAGGATGAGGAGCCATGTTACGGCTGCCATGGAGCGGATGCTCTTTTTCTTTTTCATCTCCGTCAGCCCTCCAGCTTGTAGCCCGCCTTGATGACGGTCTTGATGCAGGCGGCGTTTTCGCCGAGCTTTTCGCGCAGGCGCTTGATGTGGGTGTCCACCGCCCGCGCCTCGCCCTCGTAGTCGTAGCCCCAGCACTTCACCAGCAGCTGCTCGCGGCTCAGGACGATGTTCCGGTTCAGCATCAGGCAGCGCAGCAGCGAAAACTCCTTCGGCGTGAGGACCACCTCGGTTTTTCCGGCAAAGACCCGGTGGGTGGAGTCTTCGAGCGTAATGCCGCCCGCCTCAATGCGGTCCCCGGCAAGAACGCTCCGGCGACTGCGGCGGATGAGCGCCGCCGTTTTTGCGTAGAGCACGGACATGGTAAAGGGCTTCGTCACGTAATCGTCCGCGCCGAGCTCATAGCCGAGCAGCTTGTCCTCCTCGGCGGAAAGCGCGGTCAGGAAAATGATCGGAACGTCGTTCGTTCTGCGGACGGCGCGGCAGACGGAGAGCCCGTCGAGCTCCGGCATCATAATATCCAGCAAAACCGCGTCGAAGTCCGACTCGCCGAGCAGCCGGAGCGCCTCCATCCCGTCCGCCGCGGCGGTTGGGTTTTCGCCCTTGCTGCGGAAATAGTCGCAGAGGACCTCCCGGAGTCTCGCGTCATCCTCCACGATGAGAATTTTGCAGTCCATAGCATTTCCCCCTTTCGCCCTCACTTTACGCCGCGGATTTGTATTCTCTGTGTCATTCCGTAAAAATTATAGCGGAAAATCGCGAAAAAAATCCACAGCATTTCGCGAAAAATAAAAACCGGGCGTCCGGTCCGAGGGGACCGAACGCCCGGTTTTGCAGATTCTCTTTAAAGCTCCACGAGCTCATACTCGCGGCTGCCGACGCCGAGCGCGGCGGCGGAAGCCACCGTGCGGACACCGTTGCGGCTCTCGATGCGCTCGATGAGGTGATCTCTGCCGGGATCGTCCGCGGCGTAAACAAGATCGAGGCACGCCTGATCGACGGCGACGGGGTCGAGGGAGACGAGAATGCCGATATCCGCCATGCAGGGGTCCTCCGCCACGGCGCAGCAGTCGCAGTCGACGGACATGTTCTTCATGACGTTTACAAAGACCATGTTGCCCTTGAAATAGTCCACGACCGCCGACGCCGCGTCCGCCATGGAGTCGAGGAAGGAGTCGTGGTCCGCGGTCCAGAGCTTCGCGGGGTCTCCGGCGCCGTGGATATACGCCTTGCCGTAAGACGAGGCGCAGCCGATGGAGAGCTGCTTGAGCGCGCCGCCGAAGCCGCCCATCGGGTGGCCCTTGAAGTGGGACAGCACGAGCATGGAGTCATACTTCGCGATATCGTTGCCGACGAAGTCCTTTTTGATCATTTTGCCGTTCGGGATGGCGAGCTCCAGATCGGGACCCTCCGCGTCCAGCAGGTCGACAGGGAAGCAGCGGCTCCAGCCGTGCTTTTCCAGCAGCTTGACATGGCGCTCCGTGGTGTTGCGCGCGCCGTCATAGGCGGTGTTGCACTCCACGACCGTGCCGTTCACGGCTTCGATCATCGGCTTCCAGAATTCCGGCTTCAGAAAGTTCTGGTTGCCCTCCTCACCGGAGTGGACCTTGACCGCCACCTTGCCGGGCAGCTCCTTCCCAGCAGCGCGGTAAAGCTCCACGACCTTCTCCGGCGTGATCTCGCGGGAAAAATAAACCTTCGATTTCATTATGTTCGCTCCTCCTTGTTTGTCCGGTGTTTTGTTTGGCTTTATTATACTTCAGATGCGTGATGTTTTTCAAATGGTATTTGTAAATTTTTCTCTTGGGTGTCTAAGGGTAAATAATGTAGGAAAATATAAAGAAGATTTCTTTAAGTGTTCTTGACTAAAGCTTTAATTTATCATATAATACAAGCAGATAGGAGGGATAATTTATGGCAAACGTAAACGTGAATTTCAAACTGGATGAGGACGTCAAGCGCGGAATGGAGGCGACCTGCGCCGAGCTGGGACTTTCGATGAGCGCGGCATTCACCATCTTCGCAAAAAAGGTCAGCCGCGAGCACCGCATTCCATTTGAGGTCAGCCTTGATCCGTTTTATTCCGAGAGCAACCTTGCACATCTCCGCCGCGCCGCGGCGGCACTGAACGCGGGGAAGGGGACCCAGCACGAGCTGATCGAGGATTAACGCCGATGAACAAGGTGTGGTTCGATGAGGCGTGGGAGGATTACCTCTACTGGCAAACGCATGACAGAAAAACACTGAAGCGTATCAACGATCTCCTTCGGGACGTGGAACGCAGCAGATTCAGCGGACTTGGAAAACCGGAACCTCTGAAGGGGGATCTGACCGGTTTCTGGAGCCGCCGGATCGATGATGTAAATCGACTTGTTTACCGCATTCGCGGCGGTGTGTTGGAAATCGCCTCCTGCCGCGGTCACTACGACGCATAACGCCTGACCCCAGCCGCCCCCGACCGGAGCGGCTGGGGTTTTGTCATGGCTGAAAAAAGACTTGACAGAAGTCGATATATCAGGTAATCTAAAATCAGAAACCGGGCTGATGACCAGTCCTGTGCGCAGCCCTGTGAAGCTAACAGGGCTGATTTTGCATTTTTGGGGGATGAAAATGACCTATTACGCTCACATTTCCGAGGACGGACAGCGGATGCAGACCGTTGCGGAGCACCTGACGGGGACGGCGGCGCTCTGCCGGGACTTTGCTGCCGCCTTCGGCGCGGAGAAGGCGGGGGAGCTTGCCGGGCTTGCGCACGACATGGGGAAGTGTACAGAGGGCTTCCAGAACCGGCTGCTCCGCGGCGGACCCATCGTGGACCATGCGACGGCGGGCGCGCTCGCATGCGCAAAAATAAACGCGGATATCGCCGCCTGCGTCGCCGGGCACCACGGCGGGCTGCCTGACTTCGGCAATGCAAGGACCGACCGCGCCGGGGACGCCACGCTCTGCGGCAGGCTCCGCAAGGGGATCGAGCAAAAGACAGCGGAGCGCTGCGGTGAGAGCGGCGTTTCTCTACCGGGCACCGTTCCGCCGACACCGGCGAAGGACGCGCTTCAGGAATCGAACTGGACGCGGATGCTCTATTCTTGTCTCGTGGACGCCGATTATCTGGATACGGAGCGCTTCATGCGCGGCGAGCAGCCCCGCGGCGGCGGGGACGATATCAGGACGCTCCTCGCCCGGCTGGAAGCGTATATCGCGCAGTGGAAGGACCCGAAATCGGAGTTGAACCGCCTGCGGAACCGGATATTGGAGCACTGCTTAGAGTCCGGCGCGCTGCCGAAGGGAATCTATACGCTCACGGTCCCGACCGGCGGCGGGAAGACGGTCGCCTCGCTCGCCTTTACGCTGCGCCACGCGGCGGCGCACGGGCTTCGCCGCGTGATCTATGTCGTGCCCTATACATCCATCATCGAGCAGAACGCCGGAAAATTCCGAGAGATCCTCGGCGAGCAAAACGTGCTGGAGCACCATTCCGGCGTGGAGTTTGACCTCTCGGACGGCGCAAAGCCGGAGCGCGTCCGTCTTGCGCTCGCGGCGGAAAACTGGGACATGCCCGTTGTGGTGACGACGGCGGTGCAGTTTTTTGAATCGTTTTACGCAAATAAGCCCGCCAAATGCCGCAAGCTGCATAATCTGGCGCAAAGCGTCGTGATCTTTGACGAGGCGCAGATGCTGCCTTCGGCGCATCTGCGGCCCTGCGTCGCGGCGATTGCCTCGCTCGCAGCGCAGTTCGGCTCCACAGCCGTGCTCTGTACGGCGACGCAGCCGGCGCTGGACGGATTGCTGCGCGTGTATGCCCCGGCACTGCCGGTGCGGGAGCTCTGCCCCGAAGCGCGGGAGATGGAGGAGCAGTTCCGCCGCGTCACCTTCCGCTTTGCAGGCACCCTGCCGGACGAAACGCTCGCGGAGCAGCTGGGAATGCTGCCGCAGGTGCTCTGCATCGTGAACAGCCGCAAGGCGGCGCAGCGCATTTTTTCACTGCTGCCGGAGGAAAATGGGACCTTTCACCTCTCGACGCTGATGGTCCCCGCCCAGCGGCAGGAGATCATTAAGACGATCAAAAAGCGGCTGGTGGATAACTTGCCCTGCCGCGTCGTGTCCACCTCGCTCATCGAGGCGGGCGTGGATGTTGATTTCCCGGCTGTTTTCCGCGAGATGGCGGGGCTCGATTCCGTTTTGCAGGCGGCAGGGCGCTGCAACCGCGAGGGTGGAAAGCCTGCGGCGGAGCGCATCGTGACCGTTTTTGAGCGCACGGAGCTGCCGCCGAAGCTCTTCCGGACTGCCATCGGCGCGGCGCGCGAGGCGCTGAAAGCAGACCCCGACCCGGCGTCCCGCACGGCGATGGACAACTATTTCCGCACGCTGCTGAGTCTGCGCGGAGAGGCTCTGGACCGCGACGGCGTGATCGACGCGTTTCAGCGCGGGATCGGCGGCTGCGCGCTTCCGTTCCGCAGCGTGGCGGAGCGCTTCCGCTTTATCGACAACAACACGCGCACGGTATATATTCCCTATGGCGACGGCAGTGAGCTCAAGGAAGACCTGCTCGCAGGGAAGGGCGGCAGAGCCCTTTACCGCAAGCTGGGGCGCTACGGCGTCTCGGTCTACGAGGAACACTTCCGCGCGCTCTACGCCGCCGGTGCGCTGCTGACGGCTAGGGAAGCGCCTGTCTTGGACGAAAACAGCGCAATCTTGACCAGTATGGCTTTCTACAACGAAAAAACCGGGCTCACACTCGAACCGGAGGGCGGACAAGCAGATTTTATTTGAGCAAAGTCCGGTTTTTTGGACAGAACATCGTGTATGATGGGATGGAAAACAGATAAAAAAAGAAAGGAGTGATCCCTATGCCGATCAAGGTTGAGGTCTGGGGCGATTACGCATGCTTTACTCGGCCAGAAATGAAAACCGAGCGCGTCAGCTACGACGTGATGACGCCCTCGGCAGCGCGGGGGTTGCTGGAAAGCCTGTTCTGGCACCCCGGTCTGCATTATGTGATCGACCGCATCCACGTATGCAGCCCCATCCGCTTTACCAACATCCGCCGCAACGAGCTGAAGGAGAAGATCCCCGCCAGCAAGGTGAAAACGCTGATGGAGACAGGGAAGGGCGAGGCGTTTCTCGCCGCGCCGGAGTGCATCCAGCAGCGGGCAGCGATGGTGCTCCGGGACGCGCACTACGTCATTGAGGCGCACTTCGATATGACGGAGCGCGCCGCGCTGAGCGACAATCACGGAAAGTTTCAGGATATCTTAAAGCGCCGCTTGGAGCGCGGGCAATGCTACAGCATGCCCTATCTGGGAACGCGCGAATTTCCCGCCCATTTCCGCCGCTGCGAGGTCATCCCGCCCTGCCCGGAGGAGCTGCGCGGGGAGCGGGACCTCGGCTGGATGCTGCTGGATATGGACTACAGCGACCCGGAGAATATCACGCCGAGGTTTTTCCGCGCCGCGCTCATAGACGGCGCGATGGATGTCCCCGCGTGGGACAGTGGGGAGGTGAAGGCATGATACTGCAAGCGCTTGCGCAGTATTACGAGGACCTCCGAAGCCGCGGCGAGATCGCCGCGCCGGGCTGGGCTCCGGCGAAGATCAGCTACGCGCTCTGCCTGGACGCCGAGGGGCAGCTCACGCAGATCATACCGACGATGGTCGAGACAAAGGTCGGGAAAAAGGAGACCTTGCAGCCGCGGCAGATCGAGCTGCCCGCGCCGGTCAAACGCGCCTCCAATGTTGCATCAAACTTTCTTTGGGATAACTCCGGCTATCTTCTCGGCGTCGACAAAAAAGGCAAGCCGGAGCGCACAAAGGAATGCTTCGCCGCTGCCGCCGCACTCCACCGGGAGATCCTGCGCGATGTCGATCTTCCTACCGCCCGCGCGATCCTCGCCTTCTTTGACACTTGGGAGCCAGAGAAAGCGGCGGAGCATCCGGCGCTTGCCGGGATCATGGATGAGGTGACATCCGGCGCAAACCTCCTTTTCCGCGTAGAAGGGGTCGAGCCGCAGACCGAGCCCGCGATAAGCGCGGCGTGGCAGCGGCACTGGGCAGGCGGAGAAGGCGGCGCGAAGATGCAGTGCCTGATCACCGGGCAGCTCGAACCCCCGCTCGCGGTCCATCCCGCCATCAAGGGCGTCCGGGACGCGCAGTCGAGCGGCGCGGCGCTCGTGTCCTTCAACGGACCCGCGTTCGAGTCCTACGGGCATGAGCAGAATCTGAACGCCCCGGTCGGTCAATACGCCGCCTTCGCCTACACCGCCGCGCTGAACCATCTGCTCGCGGACAGGGAGAACGTCCGATTTATCGGCGACACCACGGTCGTCTGCTGGGCGGAGGGGGCGGACCCGGCGTATCAGGGTTTTGCCCTGAACGCGCTTTTCGGAGAGACCGAGAACAGCTCCCTCACGGAGCAGGACCTGCGGTCCGCGCTGCGGCGTCTTGCAAACGGTCTGCCCTGCGGCGAGCTCGGCATCGACCCTCAGCGTCCGTTTTACATCCTCGGCATCGCGCCGAATGCCGCGCGGCTTTCCGTCCGATTCTTCCTGCGAGACAGCTTCGGTGCGCTGATGCGCAACGTGAACGCCCATTACGACCGGCTGGAGATCACCGGCGCGCGGTCCGGCGCCATGCCACTCTGGGCGCTCCTGCGGGAGACGGTGAACTTAAACTCCCGCGACAAAGCCCCGTCGCCGGCGATGGCGGGCGCGACCGCCCGCGCCGTCTTCTCCGGCGGAGCCTATCCCGCCTCGCTGCTGGAAGCTGTGATGCTCCGCATCCGTGCGGAGCGGAATATCTCCTCCGGCCGCGCGGCGATCCTGAAAGCATACTATCTCAAAAATCCACATCCGGACTGTCCAAAGGAGGTTTTGACCGTGAGTCTGAACGAAGAAAGCACGAACCCCGCCTACACCCTTGGCAGGCTGTTCTCTGTCTACGAGGCGGTGCAGCAGGCGGCAAATCCCGGCATCAACGCCACGATCCGGGACAAGTACATCAATTCTGCCGCCGCGATGCCGGCGAGCATCTTTCCGCTGCTGAATAATCTCTGCCAGAAGCACCTGCGCAAGCTTGAGACGCGCCAGCGCGTATGGTATGAGAAGCAGATCGGCGCGCTGAAGGACATTCTCGGCGAGAGCTATCCGCCGCGTCTCACGCTCTCGCAGCAGGGCTCTTTTGACCTCGGTTATTATCATCAGACACAAAAACGTTATGAAAAACGCGAAAAGGGAGGAAATGAAAATGGCTGAACCGATCAAAAACCGCTATGAATTTGTGGTGTTCTTCGACGTGGAGAACGGCAACCCCAACGGAGACCCCGACGCCGGCAACATGCCGCGCATCGACCCGGAAACGGGCTACGGTCTCGTGACCGACGTGTGTCTCAAGCGCAAAATCCGCAACTTTGTCGAGACCGCAAAGGAGGGCGAGAGCGGCTACCGCATCTATATCAAGGATAATGTGCCGCTGAACACGAGCGACCGGGAGGCTTGCGATTATCTCGGCGTCGCGCCGGACAAGCTGAAGGAAGCCAAGAAGAAGGACCCGGACCTCGATGCAAAGCTCCGCGACTTCATGTGCCAAAATTTCTACGATATCCGCACCTTCGGCGCCGTGATGACCACCTTCGTGAAGGGCGCGCTCAACTGCGGTCAGGTGCGCGGTCCGGTCCAGCTCGGCTTCGCGCGCAGCGTGGACCCGATCCTTCCGCAGGAGGTAACGATCACCCGCGTCGCCATCACGACGGAGGCGGACGCGGAAAAGAAGGGCACTGAGATGGGGCGCAAATACATCGTTCCCTATGGGCTCTACCGCGCGGAGGGCTATGTCTCCGCAAACCTCGCCCGCAAGACCACCGGCTTCTCGGAGGAGGACCTTGAGCTTTTGTGGACGGCGATCCTGAACGTGTTTGAAAACGATCGCTCTGCCGCCCGCGGCAAGATGGCGGTGCGTGAGCTTATCATCTTCCGCCACGATTCCGAGCTCGGCTGCGCTCCGGCGCATAAGCTCTTCGACCTCGTCACGGCGGCGCACAAGCCAGACGTGACCGCGCCGCGGTGCTACAACGACTACGTGATCACGGTCGACGAAGCGGCGATCCCGGAGGGCGTGACGCTCAGACGGATGGGGTGATCTGGTCCGAGGAGGACTTCCTCCAGCTCTCCGGGCTCCAGCACTTCAAATTCTGCCGCCGGCAGTGGGCGCTGATCCATATCGAGAACCAGTGGGCGGAAAATTTCCGCACGGCGGACGGGGAGGCGATGCACGCCCGCGCGCACGACGCCTCCCTCGGTGAAAGCCGCGGAGATCTGCTCACGCTGCGCGATCTGCGCGTTTTCTCCCGAACGCTCGGCATCTCCGGTGCCTGCGACGTGGTCGAGTTCCGCCGCGGGGAGACCGGGACGCCGCTGCACGGCAGGGAAGGGCTCTGGCAGCCGTTTCCGGTCGAGTATAAGCGCGGGAAGCCTAAGGAGCATAACGCTGACGCGCTCCAGCTCTGCGCACAGGCGATGTGTCTGGAGGAGATGCTCTGCTGCACGATCGAGTCCGGCGCGCTCTATTACGGCGAACCGCGGCGGCGCACGCCGGTGGAGTTCACGCCGGAGCTGCGGAGCGAGGTGGAAACGCTAACGGCGGAGATGCACGCGCTCTTCGCCCGCGGCGAGACCCCGCGCGTCAGGCCGACGAAGGGCTGCAATGCCTGCTCGCTCCGGGAGCTCTGCCTCCCGAAGCTGGTGCCGGACAGGTCCGTCGCCGCCTATCTGCGCGGCGCGATGGAGGACGGGACATGAGACAGCTTCTGAACACGTTCTTTGTCACCTCGGAGGACGTCTACCTCTCGCTGGACGGCGAAAATGTCGTGGCAAACCGCGGCGGCGCGCCGGTCGCGCGCTATCCGCTCCATACATTGCAGGGCATCGTGTCTTTTTCCTATTCCGGCGCTTCGCCCGCGCTGATGGGTGCATGCGCCGCACACAATGTCGCGCTCGCTTTCTGCACGCCCCGCGGACGCTTCTTGGCGCGCGTCTCCGGCGCGGCGCAGGGAAATGTTCTGCTCCGGCGGATGCAGTACCGCACGGCGGACGACCCGACGCAGAGCTGCCGCATCGCGCGGAACATGATCTTCGGCAAGGTCTATAACTCCCGCTGGAGCATCGAGCGCACGCGCCGGGACCACGCCCTGCGCGTCGACACCGAGCGCTTCGCCGCTGTCTCTGCCCAGCTTCTGGACCTGCTGCCGCTCATCGGCGCGGAGACCTCGCTGGACAGTCTGCGCGGGCTGGAGGGCGTCGGCGCAGCCGCGTATTTCGGCGTGCTGGACGACATGATCCTGCAAGGGAAGGAGACGTTTTTCTTCCGCGGGCGCAGCCGCCGTCCGCCGCTCGATGCCTTCAATGCGCTGCTGTCGTTTGCGTATAGTCTGCTGGCGCATGACTGCGCCTCCGCGCTGGAGAGCGTTGGTCTGGACGCTTACGTCGGCTATCTCCACTGCGACCGGCCGGGGCGCGAGTCCCTTGCGCTGGATCTGATGGAGGAGCTGCGGCCCTGCCTCGCCGACCGTTTTGTGCTCACGCTGGTGAATAACCGCGTTCTGAAAGCAGGGGACTTCGAGTTTCGCGAAAACGGCGCGGTCTTTCTGACGGACGCGGCGCGCAGGACCTTTCTGCAAAAGTGGCAGGAGCGCAAGCGGGAGAGCATCACCCACCCGTTTTTGGAGGAGAAAATCCCTTGGGGACTCGTGCCCTATGTCCAGAGCCTGCTGCTGGCGCGCTGCCTTCGCGGGGATCTGGAGGCGTATCCGCCGTTTTTGTGGAAGTGAGGGCGATCTATGCTGGTACTTATCACTTATGACGTCAACACGGAGGATGCCGCCGGACGCCGACGTCTGCGTCAGATTGCGAAGCAGTGCGTCAATTACGGTCAGCGCGTCCAGAACTCGGTCTTCGAGTGCCTGCTCGCCCCCGCGCAGTGCCGCATGCTTCAAGCAAAGCTCTGCAAGCTCATGGACCCCGCGCGCGACAGTCTTCGCTTTTATTATCTGGGGAAAAACTACGAGAACAAGATCGAGCACTTCGGCTGCCGCCAGACCTATCTGCCGGAAGAAACGCTGATGGTCTGACCCGGCACCGCCGCGCGCGAACCCCAAGCAATCAAGCTTTTCCGGGGAGGTTCGCACCGCGTTTTGGACGCAAATTTCCCGAAAAACCGCGAAAAGCCGCCCCAACAGACGGCGCTCTCCGCGGAAAAACAAAGTTTTTTGTCTGTTTTAAGCAAAAGTGAGCAAGAAAATCTGTACACTTTTGCCGTCGCGCCCCGCAAGGGGCGCGTGTATGACGATGTTGATATCAGACATAAATCCTCTGATCCTTCCGTCGCGCCCCGCAAGGGGCGCGTGTATGACGATAGTAAAAGATGCCTCGTCCACGGCATGGATGAGCACGTTCGGTCGCGCCCCGCAAGGGGCGCGTGTATGACGATTAAAGCTGATTACGGCAGGTGTCAATATATGCAAAATCGTCGCGCCCCGCAAGGGGCGCGTGTATGACGATGTACATAATTCCTTCTACTCCCCAACTTCCGACATTGTCGCGCCCCGCAAGGGGCGCGTGTATGACGATGCAAGAGCTAATTTGACTAAGGTGTTCCGGTATGGGTCGCGCCCCGCAAGGGGCGCGTGTATGACGATGTGTTCCGCGCCCTGACGGACAGCGCCGGCGGGCTGGAGTCGCGCCCCGCAAGGGGCGCGTGTATGACGATGCCGTCGCAGAAGGTGCCGCCGCTGGGGAAAAAGCGTCGCGCCCCGCAAGGGGCGCGTGTATGACGATTCGCTGCCGAGCCAGCCGAGGGCGTCGATGACGGCGTCGCGCCCCGCAAGGGGCGCGTGTATGACGATACCTTTCTCTCGGCGTATCAGGAAATCGGGGACGTCGCGCCCCGCAAGGGGCGCGTGTATGACGATGCCGTCTCCCCCGCCTCAAACGCGCCGTCGTCCGTCGCGCCCCGCAAGGGGCGCGTGTATGACGATCACCGCCGGCACCGCGCCGTGGGTGCTCATCGTCGCGCCCCGCAAGGGGCGCGTGTATGACGCGCATTGGCATCGGCAGGGAGCTGTAAGGGACAGCCGTCGCGCCCCGCAAGGGGCGCGTGTATGACGCGGAAGCGCCCCCGGCTATGTGAGAGGGGGCGCGCAAGTCGCGCCCCGCAAGGGGCGCGTGTATGACGCGGTCGAAAGTCTCGTTAGCCTCTGTCATGTTAGCCGTCGCGCCCCGCAAGGGGCGCGTGTATGACGCGACCAAAGGGGACGGAACTCTACGCGATACGCTTTTCGTCGCGCCCCGCAAGGGGCGCGTGTATGACGCGCATGTGCGCGTCTGCAGGCGGCCTGTGGCCACCACGTCGCGCCCCGCAAGGGGCGCGTGTATGACGCGAGCTCCGTCTCCTTGCGGGTCTGGTCGTGTTTGTGTCGCGCCCCGCAAGGGGCGCGTGTATGACGCGATCAAGCTGCAGGTGCCGGACGAGCACAGCAAGAGTCGCGCCCCGCAAGGGGCGCGTGTATGACGCGGGCTGGGCGCTGAACAAACTGCGCTGCGGCTGGCCGTCGCGCCCCGCAAGGGGCGCGTGGATTGAAATATCCTGACGGAGAGCAGCGCGTGCGTAGACCCGGCGTCGCGCCCCGCAAGGGGCGCGTGGATTGAAATCTTGATGTAGGTCTCCCACAGCTCGCCGATCACGCGGAAGCTGTCGCGCCCCGCAAGGGGCGCGTGGATTGAAATAGCTCATTGCAGAGCGTCACGACGGCGTCAAATTCGTCGCGCCCCGCAAGGGGCGCGTGGATTGAAATCATCTCAGTCCTCTATGTATGCACCCACGCGCGGCGGTCGCGCCCCGCAAGGGGCGCGTGGATTGAAATTCTCCGAAGATGTGGCAGCTGCCGTGGCGCAGGTGTCGCGCCCCGCAAGGGGCGCGTGGATTGAAATGCAGCCGTCTCCGGTTTGGTGTTCATTCGCAGCAGGTTGGTCGCGCCCCGCAAGGGGCGCGTGGATTGAAATGGCTCGCCCGCGGCTATGTAAGGGGGCGCAAGGCAGTCGCGCCCCGCAAGGGGCGCGTGGATTGAAATAGCCGCCTACTTGCACGGCATGCAACATGGCGCGTCGCGCCCCGCAAGGGGCGCGTGGATTGAAATGCCGCGCCCGCGGCTATGTAAGGGGGCGCAAGGCATGAGTCGCGCCCCGCAAGGGGCGCGTGGATTGAAATGCCCTGCATGGGGTTGCTATCGTCGGCGAGCCCCGGTCGCGCCCCGCAAGGGGCGCGTGGATTGAAATTGCGGCAGACCGAAGCCGCGATACAACGGGCAGGGTCGCGCCCCTCGCGGGGCGCGCGGATCGAAATCCCTTCGCCAAAATCTTCCTCCCTGCATAGACTGGGCTGAGCCTTTTTGGGGCTTGAACTTGGTTTATGCTTGGAGGAATTTTTTTGGAATCGAACACCAACCGCTGCACGGAGAAGCAGGGGGCGCTGCCGCAGTGTGCCCCGCTGGCAGTGCCTTTTGTTCCGATGCAGCAGAGCGCGTCTCCGGCTTATGAGCCGGGCGAGGCGCTCGCGCGCGGCACGCTGTTTCCGGGGCTCGACCTGCCCTTTATGAACATGGTCAACCAGAACGACTACACCGGAACGCCGCTCGGCGAGGTCATGGCGCTCGGCTTTGTCGTGAACGAGCTCCAGCTTTATCTGGACACCCACCCGACGGACGACGAGGCATTCCAGACGCTGCGTAGCATGCTCGCGCTGAGCGCCGAGGCGGACCGCCGCTACATGGCGAAGTACGGACCGCTCTGCCTCAGCGATCTCGCCGAGGCGAAGAGCTACACTTGGCTCAGCGACCCGTGGCCGTGGCAGTATCAGAAGTGAGGAGGGCGGAAGGATATGTTTCGGTATGAAAAACGGCTTCAGTATCCGGTAAGGATCAAAAACACGAGTCCTGCGCTCGCGAAATTCATCATCTCCCAGTACGGCGGTCCCGACGGCGAGCTCGGCGCATCGCTTCGCTACCTCTCCCAGCGCTACTCCATGCCCTACGCCGAGGTCCGCGGCCTGCTGACCGACATCGGCACGGAGGAGCTCGGACACCTTGAAATGGTCGCGTCCATCGTCCAGCAGCTGACACGCTCCATGACGCCGGAGGAGATCAAAAAGGCGGGCTTCGAGGCTTATTTCGTCGACCACACGGCGGGCGTTTACCCCCAGTTCGCCTCCGGAACGCCTTGGACCGCGGCGACGATCGGCGTCACCGGCGACGTCATCGCCGACCTCACGGAGGACATGGCCGCCGAGCAGAAGGCGCGCAAGACCTATGACAACATCCTGCGCCTCAGCGACGACCCGGACGTCACCGACGTCATCCGCTTCCTCCGCGAGCGTGAGATCGTGCATTTCCAGAGATTCGGGGAAGCCCTCCGGCTTGTGACCGAGCGGCTCGACCAGAAAAATGTCTATATGACAAACCCGGCGTTCGACAAATAAGACGACACATAAAAAAGCCGAGGGCCGGAAAAGCCGGTCCTCGGCAAATTTTTTATTCCAGCTCCGCATCCAGCAGCAGCCGGAGCAGTCGGAGGCATTCGTCCCGGTATTGCTCCTGCTCCAGATAAAGGCAGAATGCCGCCATGTTCACATAGCCGAAGAGCATCACGAGCCGGGCACAGAGAAAATACGCCGCGCGCTCCGCCGGAGTGAAGCGGTAGTGCCGCGCGATGAGCGCCGTGGCGTCCCGGAACGAGCGCAGCACCTGTGCGCAGAGCCGGTCCGCGCCGTGGGTCTCAAACACGTCGTCCGTGTAATAAAAGTGCCCCTGAAACGCGAGATTTGCGAGATAATTCGCGCAGACGTCCGTGCCGGACATGTTGAAGTCAAAAACGCCGGTGATCTCGCCGGTATCGTCCGCGCAGAGATTGCCGAAGCTCTCGTCGCCCTGAAATGTCGCCTGCGGCAGCGCGTGCCAGCCCGGAAGGAGCGCGGCGCGGATGCGGTCGTTTTCCGCCAGAAGGCGCTCCGCGAGCGCCGTTTCGCCGAGGGCGCGAAGGGCACCCGTGAGCTCGTCGGCGTTCGCCTGCTTCTCGTCGATCCCGGCGGGCGCGTCATAGGGCGAGAGGTCGAAGAGCGAATACATCGGCCGCACCTCCGTGAGCAGCTCGCCGCGGCAGCGCTCGGCGTAGCGTGCGACGAGCTCCAGCCGACGGTCGCAGAGCGCGGGGCGGAGCTCCGGGCGCGCCGCAAGCAGCTCGTCCGCGGTCTGTTCGTCCAGATACTCGGAGAGGTAGACAAACCGTTCCCCGTCCCGGCGGAGATAGCGCCCATCGGTCCCGCGCAGGAAGCGCGGCGCGCGGACACCGAAGGCGCGGCAGCGCTCGATCAGCGGCGCGAGCTCGATCAGGCGCTGCTCCGTCATCACCGGCGCGGAGTTGATGCGCAGGACATAGCGGCGGTCAAGGATGAAATTCCAGCGCAGATCGTCCTCGCCGTGAGAGCTGTCGACCGCCCGGATCTCGGAAAAATCGTCCACGCCGTAGTCCGCCAGCAGGCGGGGAAGGGCGGGCTTTGTGTATTCCTCCATCATTCCAGCATGGCGAGGAACTCCTCCTCGCTGAGGACCGGGATGCCGAGCTCCTGGGCCTTCGTGAGCTTGCTGCCGGCGGCTTCGCCGGCGACGACGTAGCTGGTCTTTTTGGACACGCTGCCCGCCGCCTTGCCGCCGAAGCGCTCGATGGCGGCGGCTGCCTCGTCGCGCGTGAAGCGCGTGAGCGCGCCGGTGAGGACGAAGGTCTTGCCGGCGAAGCGTCGGTCCGTGATCTCCTCGCGGCTTTCAAACGAGACGCCCGCCTCGCGCAGACGGCGGATGAGGTGCTGCGACTGGGGGCTTTCGAACCAGTCTGCGAGATACTGCGCCGTGACGGGACCGATGTCGTCGATGCTCATCAGTTCGAGCGGTCCGGCGTTCATCAGCGCGTCGAGATCAGGGAAGTGGCGCGCTAAAACGCGGCCCGCCTTGACGCCGACCTGCCGGATGCCGAAGGCGCTCAGCAGCCGGGCGAGCCCCTGCTGCTTGCTGCCCTCGATGGCGTTCAAAAGATTTTCCGCGCTCTTTTTGCCCATGCGGTCAAGCGCCGCGACGGACTGCGGCTCCAGATAATAGAGGTCCGCCGGGGTTGCGACGAGCCCGGCGTTCACGAGGCTCTCCACGACCGCCTCGCCGAGACCGTCGATGTCCATGCCGTCCTTGGAGGCAAAGTGGGTGATGTTGCGCAGCCGCTGGGCAGGGCACTCCGCGCCCGTGCAGCGCATCGCGGCGCCGTCCTCATCCCGCACGACGGGGCTACCGCACTCCGGGCATTTCTCCGGCAGGCGGAATGGGACGGTCCCCTCCGGGCGGAGGGAGAGCTCCACGCCGACGACTTCGGGGATGATCTCGCCCGCCTTCTGCACCCAAACGGTGTCGCCCACGCGGACGTCCAGCTTGTCGATGAAGTCCTGATTATGCAGCGTGGCGTTTGAAACGGTCGTTCCCGCGAGGCGGATGGGCTCGATGACCGCCTTCGGCGTCAGGACGCCGGTGCGCCCGACCTGCACGACGATGTCCGTCACGCGGCTCTGCTTTTTCTCCGGCGGGTATTTATACGCCACCGCCCAGCGGGGGACCTTCGTCGTGCTGCCGAGCAGCGCGCGCTGGGCAAGGTCGTTGACCTTGATGACCGCGCCGTCCATCTCGTATTTGAACTGGTCGCGGTTATCCCCGATCCAGCGGATCTGCTCCACGCAGTCGCGGATGTTGTCATAGAGCTTATAGGGAACAACGTCGAAGCCCATCTCCGCGAGTGCATCGAGCGTCTCCGTGTGGGTCTTGTATTCGCGCGTCGCGAGCTGGATGTTATAGACGATGAGGTCCAGCTTCCGCTCGGCGGCGATCTTGGGGTCCTTCTGGCGCAGGGAGCCCGCCGCGCCGTTGCGCGGATTTGCGAGCAGGGGCTTGCCCTCCACCTCGAAGCGGGCGTTCAGCTCTTGGAAGGTCTCCTTCGCCATATAGACCTCGCCGCGGACGATGATGCGCTCCGGGGCGTTTTTTAGCTCCTTCGGCAGAGAGCGGATCGTGCGGAGGTTTTCCGTGACGTCCTCGCCGGTCTGCCCGTCGCCGCGGGTCGCGCCGCGGTAAAATTTGCCGTCCCGATACTCGACGGCGATGGAGAGCCCGTCGATCTTCGGCTCCACATCGAAGGTCTTTTCGCCCTCGACCGCGCCGTCCACGCGCTCGCCGAAGGCGAAGAGCTCCTCGTAGGAGAACACGTCCATCAGGCTCTCCAGCGGCACCTCATGGCGGACAGGGGAGAACTTGCTCCCCACATGCCCGCCGACCTTCTGGGTCGGGGAGTCCGGCGTCCGGAACTCCGGGAACTCGTCCTCCAGCGCCATCAGCGTGCGGATGAGCTTGTCGTATTCAAAGTCGGAAATGGTCGGCGCATCCTCGTCGTAATAGCGGCGGGAATGCTCCTCCACCTCCGCGCGCAGGGCGAGGATCTTTTCTTTGGCTTCGTTTCTATCCATTTTTGTCCTCCACATTGACGTAAGTATCGGGAACGCGGCCGACGATGACGGTCTCCGCGATGAGAACATCGGTCTCCACCGTGGTGGAAAGGCTCGCCCACGGGATGATGATGTCGATGTCCACACTGGCCTTCAGCGTCAGCGTATGGCGCGACTGATTGATGCCGGTCGAGGTCAGGGCGTTGTCGAAGCTGACGAAGGAGCTCGTCAGCATGTCGATATTGACCGGCACCTCCGGTCCCATACCGAGCAGCAGACTCGAACCGAGCAGACTGCCGAGCGGGATGCGGATATTGAGCTCCCCGCTGTTCGCGGCGTCCACCATCTCGCTTAATATCTCCGTTGCAAGGGAGTTGATGCGGGCGGTGTTCGTCGTGACGGCGGTGATCGCGCCGTCGGCGTCCTTTTCGAGCGTTACAAAGTAGTCGTAGCCGTAATCGCGCCGGCGCATCTGCTCTGCGACGAGCTCGTTGACCGCAATGGTAACGGCGTCCGTCGCGTCCGAGAGCGCGATGGAACTGCTGATGCGGCGGAGAAAGACCGCGGAGCGGACCGTGAACGCCAGCAGCGCCGCGGCGAGCAGCAGCAGCACGATGCTGCGCCTCCGGCGCGCGGGGACGCGCTGAAAGTGCAGAGACTTATAAACCGCGCGGCTCGGCGCACGCGGGCGGGGGAAGGGCATAAGCATCACCTCTACGGACTAAGCCTATGCCGCGCCCCGGCGGGTTATTTCAGCTCTTCGACGATCTTGCGGAAGGTATTCCCGCGCTCGACAAAGTTGCGGAAGCGGTCAAAGGACGAGCAGGCGGGGCTCAAAATCACCACGTCGCCTTCCTCCGCCGCAGCGGACGCGGCGAGCACCGTTTCGCGGAAATCGTCCAGCACGGTCACGGGCAGGGCTGCGGGGTCATAGCCCGGCGCGGCGAGCACGGCATCGCGGAGCTTCTCCGCCGTTTCGCCGACGAGGAAAAGCGCCTTGACACGCTGCACGATCTCCGCGGCGAGCTCGTCAAAGGGAACGAGCTTATCGTGACCGCCGGCGATGAGAATGACGCGCTGGTCAAAGCTCCGCAGTCCCGCGATCGTGCGCGTCGGGCTCGACGCGATGGAGTCGTTATAATACCGCACGCCGCGCAGCGTGCGCACGAGCTCGATGCGGTGCTCCACGCCGCCGAAGCTCCGCGCGACGGCGAGGCAGGTCTCGCGGCTCACGAGCCCGTCCACCGCGGCGAAGGCAGCCATATAGTTTTCCACGTTGTGCAGCCCCGGAATGAGAATGTCGCGCTGCTCCACAAAGCGCTCGTCCCCGCGGTAGATCGCGCCGTCATGGAAGCTGTAGCCCTTCTCCGGGCGCGCGCGGCGGGAAAACCAGATGACCTCCGCCGCCGCTTCTGCGGCGCAGGCGGCGGTGTATTCGTTGTCCATATTCAGCACGAGGCGGCAGTCGCCGTCCTGACAGAGAAAGATGTTTTTCTTTGCGTTCGCGTAATCTTCAAAGGAGGGGTGGACGTCCAGATGGTTCGGCGAGAGGTTCGTGATGACGGCGACATCGGGGCGGCAGTGCATGCTGTGGAGCTGGAAGGAGCTGAGCTCCAGCACGGCGACGTCGTCGGGGGAGAACTCCGGAATGTCGCAGAGCAGGGGTCTGCCGATGTTGCCGCCGAGGTGGACGCGGAAGCCCGCCGCGGTCAGCAGCTTTGCGATGAGCGTGCTCGTCGTGGTCTTGCCGTCCGAGCCAGTGATGGCGATGGTGCGGCAGGGGCAGAGGCGGAAAAAGGTCTCCATCTCGCTCGTCACGACCGTGTCGGGGCGCACGGCGGCTTTCAGCCGGTCCGGGTGCAGTCCCGGCGTGCGGAACACGAGGTCGAAGTCCAGACGGTCAAGATAATTCTCGCCGAGGATGAATTTCGCTCCAAGGGCGGCGAGCTCGTCATAGGTCTCCCCAAGCGCCTCCGCGCTGCGCCGGTCGCAGGCGGTCACGTCGCAGCCGCGCCCCGCCAGCAGCCGCAGCAGCGGCAGATTGCTGACGCCGATGCCGACAACGGCGATGGTCCTGCCGCGCAGAGAGTCGATATATTCGGTCAAAGTCATAGTATTTCCATCTCCCGGAAAAGAAGTCATTTTATTATACTCTTTTCCGCCGCTAAACTCAACATTTTTTAAAAAGAGAAGCGGGAGCCGGAGCTCCCGCTTCAGCCCGTCAAAGAACCCCCGCTTTCATGCAGCGAAGGCGGGGGTTCTCTTGCAACTTAGCGAAAAACAAGCGAATATGGGCTGGAAAATGGAGTTATCCC